>SKOH01000224.1 GCA_007120165.1 Clostridiales bacterium | reverse complement strand
CAAGTTCCGGCGTTAAATTCGCCGGACACTCCCGACTCATACCCCGATCACTGATTTGGAGTTTATCTTCAAAGGTAAAGATCCTTTCCCCTTCACCGAAGATCTGCTCCACCGGAGGCATGGCTTCCACTTCATCATTTCCCAAAAGCCCTATATCCAGCTCCCTTCCTTCAATGTACTCTTCTACCAGTGTGGCGTCGCCAAACTCGTTATAGATATTTTCCACACCGGCTTTTAGTTCTTCCGGAGTGCGTACAATTCTAAGTCCGAAGGACACCGCTTGACTCTTCGGCTTAACAATTAACGGATAGGTTAGTTTTTCTTGAAACTCATCCTTCGGAGTTTCCAGTACCGCAAATTTCGGCGTGGGTATACCGTGACTCATCAGTATTTTTTTTGCTAAAACTTTATCCAATGCCACCGCATGGGTTTTCGGTTTCGACCCCACATAGGGGATCCCCACCATTTCCAGAATTCCGGGAATCTGCATATAACGGTCATTCCCCTGAATACCGTAACTCAAGTTCAAAACCAGACCCGGCCGTTCCCCCGAGACCACCCGGGGCATGAACTCTTCCAGGTTCTGGATGATGTTTTTATCCCCTTCAAAGGCTTCTACCTGGTGGCCATGTTCCACCAATGAAGACTTGACCATAGAGATCGTCTTCATCCGGTATTTTTCTCTGTTGGGTATCCCCATCAGGTTGATTACCTCCTGGCTGTCACAATTATAAATAATCGCTATTTTCATATCCCTCGTCCTCCCGCATTTTTTAGAGTAATATCAAAAACCTCTCCCATAGCCTGCGTTATTTTTATACCCTCTTACATCCAATAATAACAATATTAAACATTCCTTTATATCCCCTCTTATATCCCCTCTCCACTAATCCGGGAAAGGGGAGGGATCCTTCGGCAGGCCAAAGAAAAAACCTTTGAAGGTTCCATCAAAGGTCTCTCAAAGGTCTTATATCTATAATGCTTACTCCGGTCCCTTTGCGGAGCCGTCCCTTCTCGGGTCTGCCACCCCGTAGAATTGGTAATTGTTTCGTTTATTCGGAAGCTCGATTGCCTGAACACAACCCAGGTAAAAACTGTAAGGTCCCCGGGACCGTATCTCAAAGCCGGTTTCTTCAAAGACCTTTACAATATCCTCGGAAAAACGTTTTTTCTCCAGCTGCATCTTTTTCAGATCCGACGTATGAAAACGGGGTTCTTCAATGGCCTCAGCAAGATCCTGTTCTCCGTCGATGTAGCGGGAAATTACCTGGCTAAGGGCCGTGGATATCCGTTCACTTCCGGGACTTCCCAGGACCAGCAGCGGTTTTTTTCTAAAGGTCACAATCGTAGGAGCCACGCTGCTCCATGGGGTGTTCCCGGGCAGCAGATAGTAGGGGTGCGTCCGATCTTTATACTCAAAAGCGCTCATGTAGTTGTTATAGAAAAATCCCAAATCCTGAGCGGTTCGTTTCGCCCCGAAGACCAATTCAATGGATTGGGTCACCGCCACCACATTCCCTTCCCCATCGGCCACGGAAAAATGGGTGGTCTCTCCCGAGGTCCTCGGCGGAACAAAGGTCATACTCTCCCCGTACCGTTCCAGCATTTTCCGTATATTACCGGTGACCTCCTGACTGTATTTCTTATCGGTCATTCTCCTTGTGGACTGCTGGACATAAATATCAGGATTTTGGGGCATCTCCTTTCGGTCCCTAAGGGTCATCTGAAATGCCAGGGCGGTAATCAGGTTTCCATGGGGACTGTTTAAATCAATGTCCTCTTCGGAAAAATTCTCCAGGATATTTAAAATCTGCACCAGCACCCGTCCTGCTCCCGGAGGCGGAAAGGTAACGATGCCGTGCTTTCGATATTTCCCTTCCAATATCGGCCGTTCAATGGGAATCGGTATTTGACTGAGGTCTTCCGCGGTAATAATCCCATCCCGCTCCCCCATGTCGGCAATAATTTTATCTCCGATCTCTCCGGTATAAAAATCCCGCCAACCGGCCTTTGCCATCTGTTTCATCATCCCTGCAAGTTCCGGCTGCTTAAGAATGTCCTTTACCGGGATCGCTCTGCCTTCCTGCAAAAAATTTTTATTTGCCTGGGGATCCTGCATCAGTTCCTCTTTGTTTTTATCAATTAAATCATGAATCAGCGGGGTTACCGGGAATCCATCCTCGGCATATTGAATTGCAGGGGCTAACAGCTCTTTAAGATTCATCGTGCCGTAATTCTCCAATAAATAGCCGTAAAAGGCAGGTGTAGACGGGAGCGTCGATGCCTTAAGCCCCAGTTTCAGGGGGTTTTTGGGCATATCCTTCGGCTGAAAATGATAGGGAGCAATGGAAGAACCGTCCAGGGCAAAGTATCGGCGCTCCTTCTCATGGTATACCACAGCCATGGACTGCCCGCCGATTCCCGAGGCTTGGGGTTCCGTAACTCCTAGACAATAGGAAACGGCAACCGCGGCATCAAATGCGTTCCCTCCATTAGCTAAAATTTTTGCCCCTACCTCCGTGGCCGGTTTAGAAGCCGAGGAGACCATCCCTTTTTTACTACGGTGAATCAGTGCATTTTTCCTCTTCATTTTCATCCCTCTTTCCTATCACAAGCTGTCATTGGTAATTCTTAACAGGAAGGGCGCCCGCTCCTGCCGGGCAGGTTCCTTTTTCAGCAATAGCGGTTTTATTCCTGGTCTTTCAATAAAAACTGGCTGATCAGCAAAGTCTTTTGCACAAGCTCCGTTCGGCTGATGGACTCTTCCGGGGTATAAAGATTCTTTGAGCTGGGGGACATTCCGCAGACTACGGCGCACTCCTTACTGATCACCCCTGCTGCGGAAGGAAGCAATGTGGATTCCACATCGAAGGGGATGTTCCATTTTTCACTGATTCCCCTCAACTCTTCAATCAGTCCTTCACTCTTTTCGGTCTTAATCATCGGCGGGCGCTCTTCCAGTTTCTCGATATAGGTTTTAATGCCTTTTTTCTTCGTCTGGAACAGCTTTCTGACCCGGGATTCCACCTTTTTCGCCTGAATTTCATCAATGTAGGTAATAAAAATATTAGCGCTGACCCGGTGGGGAATCAGCATACTGTACCGGCTGGACTGAATATCCTGGATCGCCACGGTGAGGAATTTATTTTCTTTATCCATCTTCTTTATATCCGTGGACTTATCGAGCAGAAAGTCCAATGCGTTGGAGGCCGTACTCTGGGTTCCGATCCTCAGGGAGCTTCCTTCAATAACCACTTTAAGCTTGATGGTACCCCGTCGCTGATTGATCACTTTGTTTTCATTGTATCCGGGATGCATTACGATCATATTTTTCGCTCTTTTACCGATTTTTTTCAGCACTCCGGAACTGTAGCGCATTCCGAGACCTTCATCACCGTAGACAAAGACCCCGAAATTGGTATCATCGATCCGCCCCAGATTTTTCAGGGCATCCAGAGCCTTAAGGACCGATATCAATCCCGCCCGGCTGGAAGCGATCCCTTCGCCGTAGAGGTTTTCCGGCTCTTTTCTGAAGGGGATCGGATAGGCTCCCCGGTTCCCTGGAATGTCCACGGGGATGACGAATACCGTACCGTTTTGGAATCCGTTTTTTCCTGTCCAGAACCAGGAGGACTTTCCATCGGTGTAGTGGGTATTTTTTTGGAGTTTAAGCTTTCTAAGGCGATAATCCAGCTTCCGTATAAATGCCTGCTTGCTCACAGGATCGTCGGTTGCGGTATACATATTGGTCCAGGAGCGGAGCTCACTTTCCATATTGTCCCGATTCTGAGTGATATAGGAAAATGCCGAGTTTTCATAGTCCTGTTTTCCGTTTTCCGGCCCTTCCAATACGGAACCGAAATAACGCTGGGAGGCAACTTCGATTAAGCGCTGTACCAGCTTATTATAAGGAAGACCCATTTTTTCCGCTGCATATACATAGGAGGCGGAAGGGGCTAAACTTGCCATGGAGTTGACTTCCAGCACATAGGGGTTCCCCTTTTCATCGATTCGAAAATCCACCCGGGCGCTGTCATAACAGTCCAGGGCTTTAAAGGTTCGGATTGCCAGGGTTTTCACCTTTTCTTCCAGCTCCGGCGTTAAATTCGCAGGACATTCCCGTCCCACATCCCGGCCGCTTTGATTGGTTTTATCTTCAAAGGTAAATATTTTTTCCCCTTCACCAAAAATCAGCTCTACCGGCGGCAGCGCTTCCACTTCATCATTGCCCAGAAGTCCTACATTTACTTCCCGTCCTTCGATGTACTCCTCTACTAAGGTAGGGGCCTTAAATTCATTGTAAATATTTTCCACGCCGGCTTTTAACTCCTCAGGATTTCGAACAATCTTCAGTCCGAAGGAGACGGCTTCACTTTTGGGCTTGACAATTAACGGGTAGGTCAGTTCTTCCCGCAGCTCGTCCTTTGGCGTTTCCAGTACTGCAAATTTCGGTGTGGGAATTCCCCTTTGCAGCAGAATCATTTTCGTAATAACCTTATCCAAGGCGATGGCGTGGGTTTCCGGATTTGAGCCTACATAGGGAATGCCCAGCATCTCCAGTATTCCCGGAATGTGCATATAACGGCCTTTCCCCTGGATACCGTAGCTTAGGTTAAATACCAGGCCCGGTCTTTCACCGGAAACCACCCGGGGCATAAATTCTTCCAGTTTGCGAATAATATTTTTATCCCCCTCAAAGGTCTCTACCTGGTGTCCGTGTTCCACTAAGGCGGATTCCACCATGGAGATGGTATTCATTCCGTATTTTTCTTTGTTGGGAATTCCAAAAAGGTTGATTACCGCTTGACTCTCACGATTATATACAATGGCAATTTTCATATACATCTTCCTCTACAAGTTTTTTATGGCAGTTTTGAAAATATTTCCACAATTTTTTCACTTAATAATTATACCCTATTTAACCCATCGATAACAATATTAAACAGCGGAAAATCAGCGGATTTTTTCCTCCCCGGTTTTCACCTCCACTTTTCCGTCAACCCACTGGTAGTGGGCATAAACACCATGAATCAGATTCACAACCCCAAGGGTAAAAGGTGCTTCTTCCAACGAGCCGTTGGCTTCCAATGCCCTTCGGATAGCTTCCATATCCCTGGGCCGTTGAAAGCCGGGATGATTGGCGATGATCAAAAGAATTTCCCGGTCCACCGATTGAAACTCCTCAAATTTAACCTGTTTATCCCTTATCCGCTTGATAATCAGATTTTTCAATGGTACTCCCGGCTTGCCTTTGTAAATTTTGGGACTTTGGTTTGCATACTGTTCAATATCTCCGGCGTCCCGTCCCCTTAGTCTGCTTTTATAGACCCTGGCCCGAAGCTTGGCATTGCCGGCATCGATGGCTTCGGTAACTTCTATTCCGATCAGCTGGTTTTTAAGACGAATGATAAAGTCCGGCCGCTCGGATTTAATAAAGGGAAGGTGCCGGCAGTTCCCGGGAAATTCCTTTTGCAGAAAGAAAAAGAAGCTCCGGAACTCATTTCGCTGATTGAGAGTACTTATTTTCCGGTCTATCATTTTTCGATTAACCGCTTCCTCGTTGCCGTAAAGTCTCCCCTGCAGTTCTAAAATATCCAGGGTAGCCAGGTTGATCGTTCCTCGGGCAAATCCGGTTCCCCGGAAAACGATAAAACTTTTTACACATCGCTGATAGGTCAGCACTTTTCTTTTCGGGCCATGAAACAGCCGATGATGATGAAAATGAATTTTTCTGACAAAGGATTCGACATACGGATTCAAAGGCATCTCTCCTTTTCCTTCTTCAATATACTATCCTTTATACCCGCCTTTCTCCGGGAAACCCAGATAAATCCTACAAAGCATATGCAATATTTTAAGTGCAGCGGGAATAAAATAAGACCCGGTAAAACCGGAAAAGACCGTTACTAAAGAGGAATACTCCTGGATAAAGGTCTTTTTTTGCTTTCCGCTTATATATTTCGGCTTCCCGGTTTATAGGCCCTGGTTTTACCTTCTTTACACATCGGGCAGTCTTCTTCTTCATAAGCCACCACCTCTACCGTCAGGGCTGCCTTGAAGGGGACCCCGAACTCCTCTTTTCCGTTACTGCGGTCCACAATGACGGCGACACCGGCGACTTCAGCTCCCTGCTCCCGTACCACCTCCATTACTTCCCGGACGGAACCGCCGGTGGTGACCACGTCCTCGGCCACTAACACCTTCGCCCCCTTGGGGATTGAGAAATTTCTTCGAAGGGTCATTCTGCCCTGTTCCCTTTCGGCAAACACATTTTTAACCCCTAACTGGCTTGCCATCTCGTAGGCTACGATAATCCCCCCCACCGCAGGCCCGATGACCATATCAATTTTTTGGTCTTGAAAATCCCTGGCCAGATCCCCGATGATTTCCTCGGCGTAATTGGGATATTGCAAAAGCTTTGCACACTGCATATATTCTTTACTGTGTTTCCCGGACGTCAGTAAAAAGTGGCCCCGAAGCAGGACTTCGGTTTCCTCTAAAATTTCAATCATTCGCTCTCTCGTTAACATTGGATCCCCTCCTGTAATTCATGTCCGGCACCGATGAGTTCTTCAATACCGTCAATGTTTTCTGTTCTCAGATAGTTTTCGAGCCCTTCAATAATTTGAAGCATTACCCGGGGATTTCGAAAATTCGCAGTACCCACCTGCACCGCTGCGGCACCGGCCAGGATAAACTCCAAGGCGTCTTCCCAGGTGGAGATGCCTCCGATGCCGATGATCGGAATTTTTACTTCCTTGGCAGCCTGATAGACCATTCTAAGCGCCACAGGCTTGATCGCCGGTCCCGAGAGGCCCCCGAAAGTGTTGGCAAGAAGCGGTCTGCGGGTCTTTATATCGATCTTCATCCCCAAAAGGGTATTAATCAGGCTGATGCCGTCGGCCCCGCCGGCTTCACAGGCCCTGGCCACGGCCCCGATATCGGTTACATTGGGACTCAGTTTTACAATTAACGGCTGGGTTGCCGCCGCCTTTACTTTTTTCGTTACCTGATAGGCCATATCAGCGTCGGTGCCGAAGGCCACTCCCCCCTCTTTGATATTGGGACAGGAGATATTCAGCTCTAAAAAATCCACCGGCTGCCTTTGCAGGGCTGTTACCACCCGCACATACTCTTCGATGCTTCGGCCGGCAATGTTTACCATGGTTTTTGTATTACGAGACTGTAAGAAAGGCAGATCTTCCCGAAGAAAATGCTCAATCCCCGGATTTTGCAGCCCCACGCTGTTGAGCATCCCCCCATGGGTCTCAGCGACTCTCGGGGTCGGATTTCCTTTCCAAGGCCGATCGGCTACCCCTTTGGTTACGATCATCCCCAGCTTCTCAAGGTCCAGATAAGCTTCGTATTCCTTTCCCGAGCCGAAGGTGCCCGAGGCCGGCATAACCGGATTTTTCAGTTCCACCCCTGCTAATTTTACTGCCAGTTTCGGTCTTTTTTCCCTGGAGCTCATTCAAACATCACCTCCTCTGCGTTAAATACCGGCCCGTCTTTGCAAACCCGCTGATAATTCCAATCCCTCGGATCGGGACCTTCGTTGATTTTGCAGGTGCATACGAGACAGGCCCCGATGCCGCAGGCCATCCGTTCTTCCATGGACAGCTCGGCGGGAATATTCCGTTCCCGGGCCCAGTCCTTAACAGCCTTTAACATGCCCTTGGGTCCACAGCTGTAAATTCGGTCCGGCAGATACTCTTTTTGTTCCAACAGATCCATCACGGTACCTTTGATCCCTTCGGTGCCCGAGGTTGTGGCGACCGCTACCTCCGCGGCCACCTTGCTGAAATCTCCGGTTAAAATACTCTCATTTTCAAACCCCAGCAGTACCCGCTTTTTCCCGGTCAGTCTTTTGGCAAGTTCCAATAACGGCGGCACGCCGACTCCGCCGCCGATCAGTAGAATTTCCCGGTCTTCGGTATTTAATGTAAAGCCGCTGCCCAAGGGCCCCAGCCAGTCGATCTCTTCATTTTCCTTCAGCTGGGTAAATTCTTCCGTACCCCTCCCCAGGACCTTGTAAATGAGTCGAAAGGTGCCGGCCTTCCGGTCAACTTCACAAATACTGATGGCCCGGGGCAGCAGCCGGGCGCCGTCTTTGCAGTAAAGATTGACAAATTGTCCCGGAACCGCCTCGCCAGTGTCTCCCACTTCTAAAACCATCTGGTAGATCTCCGGCCCCAGGGCTTCATTTTTCAGTATCCGGGCTTTATTGATATTTTTTTTCTCCATTGTATCCCCTCCTTGTTGGTCAGTCTCTGTTAGTCCAGTACCCGATTAGTCCATTACCCGCTGCAAATCTTTTTTCATATCCAGCGCCGCTTCCCGGGCCGCCTTGGCAAAATCCTTGGTTTCAAAATCTTTTTTGTACTTTTCATTTTTATAGGCGGCAATAATTCCCCGGGAGGAATTGATAATCGCTCCCCTTCCCCCTTTATTAAAGTTCGGAACTAAATCCTCTGCACTGGCCCCCTGGGCACCATAGCCCGGAACAAGGAAAAAGGTATTCGGTAAGATTTTGCGAATGGTTTCGGCGTCCCCGGGATGGGTGGCGCCGACAACAGCGCCCATACGGCTGTATCCCCGTTCTCCCATGGCCTCTTCGCCCCAGGTCTTCAGCAGCTTTGCCACCCGCTGATACAGCAGCTCCCCTTCCACCGGAAGATTTTGAATTTCTTTACTGTTGGGATTGGAAGTCTTCACGAGAATAAACAGTCCCTTATTCCGCTCATTTAAGTTCTTGACATAGGGTTCGATGGAGTCGTAGCCCAGGTACGGATTGAGGGTGATAAAATCCTCTTTAAAAACCTCCAGACCCTCTCCGTCAATATTAACGATCCCGATATGGCCATCGGAATAAGCCTTTGCGGTGGAGGCGATATCCCCCCGCTTAATATCCCCTATGACAATCAGACCCTGCGCTTTTGCATACTCTATGGTATCCATATAGGCTTTGATGCCTTCATAACCGTACTGTTCATACATGGCCACCTGGGGCTTTACCGCCGGTACAATATCCTTTACCTGATCAATAATTTCCTTATTGAACTGATAGAATGCCTTCGATGCCCCTTTGAGGGTTTTTCCGTATCGGTCAAAGGCCTCTTCCCTGATAGGACCGGGAATAAACTCCAGTCTTGGATCCAGACCCACCACCGTGGGGTTTTGCAGTTTTTCTATGGAATCTATCAACTGATCGATCATTGCATGTCCTCCTTTATTAATCCCTTTTCCATGATAATTTTTCCCGAAACCATGGTAAGTACCGCTTTACCTTTTACGCTTCTTCCGGTAAATGGGGTATTTTGACTTTTCGACTGAAAATTCTCCGGACAAATCTCATAGGCCGCTTCGGGATCAATCAGCGTCATGTCCGCCGCTTCCCCTTCCTGGAGTTTTCCCCGGGGGATCCCCAGCAGCTTCGCCGGATTGATTGTAAGCTTTTCAAAGAATTTTATCGGGGATAATATCCCGGTATGAACCAGTTCTGTCAGTCCGATACTAAGGGCCGTCTCCAGGCCTACAATCCCGAAGGGTGCCTGCTGGTAAGGCTGATTTTTATCCTCTCTACTGTGGGGGGCATGGTCCGTGGCGATGATCTCGATGACGTCCTCCTGCAGTCCTTTGATCAGTTCCAGCCGGTCCTGTTCCCGGCGCAGGGGAGGATTCATTTTGGTGCTGGTATCCGTTCCGTCAATGATTTCCTCGGTTAACGTAAAATGATGGGGGGAGACCTCCCCGGACACGGCGGATGTGTATTTTTTTGCTTCCCGCAACAGTTCCACACTGCCCTTGGTACTCATATGACATAAATGGACCCTCCCGCCGGTCTCCCGACTAAGAATCAGGTCCCGGGCGGTAATCACATCCTCGGCACTGTTGGGAATCCCATTAATGCCCAGCTCCCTGCTTTTTTTCCCTTCATTCATCGCTCCTCCCCCCGCTAAGGCAGGATCTTCGCAGTGCACCAGTACCGCTAAATCCTCTTTTTTCGCTTTCAGCAGGGCCTTTTTCATCACTCCGCTGTTCAGAACACTTTTCCCGTCCTCGCTAAGAGCCACGGCTCCGGCTTTTTTCATCCCCCGGTAATCCCCCAGGGTCTGTCCCTGTTGGGATAGGGTCATGGCCCCGACGGGGTAAAGATTGATCAGCCCCTCCCGGCGTCCTTTATTAACCAATGCGGCAACCATTTCGGGATGATCAATGACGGGGCTGGTATTGGGCATATAGGCAAGGGTCGTAAACCCGCCCATAGCGCCGCTTCGGCTGCCGGTAACAAAGGTCTCTTTATACTCGAAACCCGGTTCCCGGAGATGCACATGGACATCAATCAGGCCCGGAACCAGCCACTTCCCCTTTCCGTCAATGACCTGCCCGTCGGCTATTGGTAAATCCCTTCCAATTTTTAATATTCTTTTTCCTTCAATCGCCACATCCAGGATCTCGTCCCGTCTGCTTTCCGGATCCAGTACTCTTACCTGTTTAACTATAATTTTCATTATAAGCCTCCTCCTGGAATTTCCATCGACTTTTGGACAAAAATAAAAAGACAATAGCAGGTTTACAAAAACCTGTATTGTCTCGAATGTCCGTAACCTTTGAAATTTTCAAACCCATCGGGGTATTTCCTGAATCGGTAAAGCCCTTCAGCTTTTTTTCAATATTTTTCATAATAATCGCTCCTTTAGGCCTCACGGGACCTTTTTAAAGGTATTTGGATTTCCGAATGGTAACTGTGACGGATTTCCTTATATTCTAATGTAGCATAGCATATCGATGAAATCTTGTCAATTTATTATTTTTTCCCCGTCATAATCAGGGGCATGGCCTCGGGGGTATAAGCTTCCCCGAGAAAATTGCCATAACTTCGGATATCGCTGAAACCCGTCTTTTCCATTAACTCCATAAGTTCCTGATGACGAATCGGCAGCAGCGGGGTATGATTTTCGAAGACTTTTTTCTCCCCGGATTTTTCAATGGTCAGCCGGGTGTGAAAGTCCAGTAAATCGGATCCCTGAATCTTCTTGTAATTCCGTACAAACTCCGCCTTTACTGTGGGGTCCTGCTCATTTCTGATGGTGGGCAGGCCGTGGATGTTTTGATCCAGGATCCGGTCATAGTTGATGATCTGAATTATCAGTACCCCTTCTTTATCCAGTAATAAATGAGCCCCCTTTAGAAAGTCTTCAATCTCTTCAATGGTTGAAAGGTGCACCAGGGAGTTTCCAATGCAGTAGATCGTATCGAAAAAGGCCTCGGGGTAGTAGTCCCGAATCTTTTTCATATCCCCCTGGCGGGCATTCACCGGCTGAGGGCTTAGCCTTTGCTTTTCTTCCAGCTCCCTAAGCATTTTCTGATCATATTCCACGGCCCAGACAGGGTGCCCTGCCTTTTGAAGGGCGATGGCATGATTTCCCGTACCCGCCGCCACGTCGAGAATCTTTCCAATCCTTGGCGTGCGTTTTTCAATAAAATCCAGCTGCGGTTTTTTGGCTTGAAAAATCAGATCGTAGTACTTGCTGAAATCCTGATAAAAACCCATATCCAACCTCCTCTTTATTTCGAAAGCAAAGCCGTTCCTTATTGTATGATTTTTGTGGTTATAAGCTCAAATCCTCCAGGTCCTCCAGGGACTTGATAAAAACCAGTTTTCCTTTCATATCGATGACCTCGTCACTCTTCAGCTGACTGAGGGACCGGCTTACGGTCTCCCGGGAGGTGCCGACGATATTGGCAATTTCGGTTTTGGTCATTTTCAAATCAATCTGAATGCCCCGACTGTTTTTCTTGCCGTAGCGGTAGGCCAGATCCAGCAGCACCTTGGCTACCCGGCCGTTTACATCATGCAGGGCCATGTCTTTGATTTTCATCTGGGCGTAGTAAAGTCTGCGGTTCAGCTCTTTTATTAAGCTGAGGGCGATATTTCCGTTTTCCTGAACGATTTTTTCCAAATCTTCATTTCGGATCATCCCCACCAGAACCTCCTCTAAAACCATGGCCGTCGCCGGATAATCCAGATCATTGAACATGGTCACCTCGGCAAAAATACTGCCGGGCCCCAGGATATTCAGCGTAACTTCCCGGCCCTCCAAAGAGGTTTTGTAGAGTTTGATTTTTCCCGACTTAATATAGTATACCGCTTTTCCCGGGTCCCCTTCCATAAATATGGGTTCCCCCTTTTGATAGGTTTTTTCCACTTCATAGTCGGACAGCAGCTCCAGCTCTTCTTTACTGAGTCCTGAAAACATGGGGATTTTCTCTAAATATTCTTTTGTTGAAGCCATCGGGTCACCTGCCTTTTTTCATTTTCATCAAAGAAAAAGGGCTTAATCTAAGCCCCTTTTTTTCTTACTGTTATAGTATACCCTTTTTGAGTTATATTTAAAATCCTAGTTTTTTCGTTGTCCCCGGACACTGATTTCCACTTTATTGTAGGGAATATTTTTTCCGGATTTCTCCAAGGCTTCTTCCACGGCCCAGACAATCCCGTTACAGCAGGGAACTTCCATATGGGCTACGGTAATACTGTTTAAGTCATTTTCCTTAAAGATCTCTGTAAGCTTTGCCACATAGCTTTGATTATTATCAAGCTTTGGACAGCCGATTACCACGCTTTTCCCTTTTAACAGCTCCAAATGATAGTTGGGATACGCATAGGGCACACAGTCGGCGGTAACCAAAAGATCGGAATTCTTAAAGTACGGGGCGGCCACGGGAACCAGACTCAGCTGTACCGGCCACTGCTTTAATTGAGGCTTGATCCGCACTTCCATATCGGCACTGGAGACCCCTTCAATTTTATCTTCTTCCACTTCTTCGTCAAATTTCTGCATGGCGGTACCGGGACATCCGCATCCGGCGGCTTCCTTGGCGGGATGCTTATCCCCGTGGCTGTGTCCATGGCTGTGGTCATGCTTGTGTCCATGGTGGTGTCCATGGCTGTGACCGTGGTGCTGATGCTCTTGATGAGCTTCCTGTCCCTGACTGTCATGATCCTCCGCAAAGCTCTCAGCTTCCCGTTCCACTATGGTAATGGCATCCATCGGGCAGCTTCCGAGACATTTACCCAGTCCGTCACACATGGCTTCACTGCTTAATCTTGCCTTTCCATCAATAATTTTCAGGGCCCCTTCCTGACACTTGGGAATACAAAGACCGCATCCGATACATTTTGCTTCATCAATCTGAACGATATCTCTTTTTAACATATCATTTCCTCCTAATTTATTGGTTCTTTTATTAACCCTGATCCGTGCACCGGATTTCTCAAGGTTTTATTTTCTAATCCCAGTATACGATACTCCTTCAAAGGATACTGTGGCAAAAATCACAGTTTATAAATTTCTTTTATTCCTTCTCAGGATTGGGTATACTAAAAGAAAGTATAGAAGAGCATTACTGGGAGGGATTCTTTTGATAAATGTATTTCGAGAACCGGTCAGCGGTTTTACCCATATGGCCGGGGCTATTCTGTCACTGATCGGGATGATTTTTTTACTGGTACCGTCCATTCAGCTGGAAAGTCCGATCCATATTGCGGCCTTTTTCATCTTCGGCCTGAGCTTAATTTTACTCTACACCGCCAGCACCCTTTACCATTTACTTCCGCTGTCGGATAAAGGGGTGCTGAGGCTGAAAAAAATTGACCATATGATGATTTTTGTGTTGATTGCCGGGACCTACACTCCGGTTTGTCTGCTGGCCCTGGAGGGCTGGTGGCGTACCGGAATGCTGCTGGGTATCTGGACCTTCGCCCTGGGGGGGATTTTTTTGAAAGCTTTCTGGATTAACGCTCCCCGATGGTTCTCTACGGGCATCTATCTGCTTATGGGCTGGCTGGTAGTGGTGGCCATTGTTCCGATTTATCAGGCCCTCTCCATAGAAGGCTTCAGTTTTCTGTTTCTCGGAGGCCTTTTTTACAGTGTAGGAGCCGTCATTTACGGTTTGAAACGCCCGAATATCACCACAAAGCATTTCGGTTTTCATGAAATTTTTCATATTTTCGTAATGCTTGGCAGTCTTTTCCATTTTTTGATGATGTATATCTACATCCTCCCGATGGAAGCCTGAAAAAAAGTGCAGCGGGAAAGCTCCGCTGCACTTTTTTTATCCATTTCTAAGACTTCTGAAACGTTCCTTTAGTTTCTTATACCCCTGTTGAAACCGCTTGGACTGAAATTTCGGAAAGGCGGTTAAAATCCTTCGGTACCTTCCCAAACCGGCTCTTAGCATGGTTTCATATTCTATTTTCAGTTCCTTGAAATGCTCTTTTAAAATATTCAGCCGCTGCTCTACTTCCTCTACCTGCTTTTCCATTTTCTCCAGGGTCTCTTTTCGCTCCTTCAATAGAGTTTCCCTTATTTCCAGTTGTTTCAGTTCTTCCATCTTCTGCTGAATATCCTTAAGCAGTCGATTCAGCCCGATAATTTCCAATACCGTCTGAACAAAGTCCACCGTTAAGTATGTAAGCAGGATCAGCCCCAGGGTCTGTACTGCATTCAGGGACAGCCTGTCCAGAAGACTTTCCATCAAGGGATGGATTCCATTGATGGTAAATACAGCCAAAAGCCCGAAGAGAATCGAGTATTTCGGACAAACATAGCCTTTGATATGAAACTTTTCGTCATGATAATCCCACCACTTAGCCCCGAATAACGACTCCAGCATCAGCCCTGTCACAAACTCCAGCAAGGTAATCAGAAGAACCGCACCTATTAAAAGAGTCAGTATGCTTTCCTGAATCGGGGACAGGATTGTAAGAATCAGCAGGGCCCCGAATCCATAAATAGGACAGAAAGGTCCTTTGATAAAGCCCCGGTTTACCCAGGTCCCGCTCTTTTTATAGGCGTGAAGAACTTCCACCAGCCACCCCAAAAAGCTGTAGATGAAAAAATAGGCGATCCAATAGATTAAGTTTTCTCCGATCAGCACGGTGCCTGCCTCCTTCTTCCCCTTCTATTAACCGGGGTTCTAGTCCTTTCGGTGTTCCAAATAATATTTGATGCGATCGATGACTTTGCGGAGAAAGGGGTCGTGGATTACGTAATCACTGCGGTCCACCTTTCCCATCTCCAGATCGGTTTCGGTTTCCGTAAAAAAGGTTTTGCTCTCCGATAGTACCTGGGAGGGGTACACACTCATATGGCCTACAATCAAATAGCTCACCGCACAGGCAATTGCTCCGAAGGATCCCGCACTTACGCCGAAGAGTTCGATGCCTAGTAAAATTGCGGCTAAGGGAGTATTGGTGGTGGCCGCTAAAAAAGCGGTCATACCCACTGCGGAAAACAGCGCTAAGTCTTTCCCTGCGATTTGCCCCCACAGATTCCCTGCTGTAGAGCCGATATAAAAGATGGGGGTCAGAATCCCTCCGCTTCCCCCGGAGCCCAGGGTTACCGAAGTGGTAAACATCTTGATAAATGAAGACCCGGGACGAATAATGTTTCCTGCCAATGCATCGTCAATCACGTGGGTTCCAAGGCCGATATAGTCAAGGGAGCCGCTGAGTACCACTACAATAATTAACACCAGCCCTCCT
>SKOH01000195.1 GCA_007120165.1 Clostridiales bacterium | reverse complement strand
GTTCATCACTCTGGTATTGTCGTGATCGATCAGTTTTTTTGCCGTTACTCCCCGTTGATTTTTATTCCCTTCCACTTCCTTCATTCGAATAATTTTCATTGTTGACACTCCCTTATCTTTAAGTTTATATAAAAAATTGAATAGCCGGTTTATTACTGTTGTATTACTGACTATAGTTTACTATACTGGAAGAAAAGAGTATGTAACATTTGTTACGAAAAACCGATAAGGAGCTTAACGATGAAAACTGCTTTATTAACCCGGGAGCAATTAAATACCCTTTCTTCTTCCACCCTGTTTCAAGGCATTGCCCCATCCTCTCTGGAATTGATATTCAAAGACCTTCGGGCGGATATTCAGCGATACCGAAACCCCGCCCTTATTGCCTCTGAAGGGGAGGTCTGCCGCGGCATCAGCCTTGTTCTGGAAGGTTCCGTAGATGTGAAAAAAGTCCATCTTTCCGGAAAAGAGACCGCAATTACCACCCTTTATCCCGGGGATACCTTCGGGGAAGTCATAATTTTTTCCGATCATAAACACTTTCCCTCTTCCCTGTTTTCCGGAATCGACACGGTTATTCTTCATATTTCAGAAGAGGCGGTTCTTAGAATATGTAAAGTCAAACCGGAGTTTTTAAGAAATCTGATGGGGCTGCTTTCCAACAAAGTCATGATGATGAACGACAAGGTGCGAATGCTTTCCTATGACCGGCTAAAGCAGCGGGTAGCCTCTTATCTTATGGCCCAGTACCGGATGCAGGGCACTTCGGAAATTATCCTTCCCCATAACCGCCAGGAGATGGCCGATTATCTGGGTATGCCAAGACCCTCTCTTTCCAGAGAACTTCAATCTCTAAAGGATGAAGGCCTGATCCGATATCACAAAAATAAGTTCCACCTCCTTCTTCCCAAGGAAATGGAGAACTTGATCTAATTGATGCAGTCCTTGGAACTTTCCTTTATTGCAGGGCGTCTAATTAAAAATGGAATCGGAGGCGGGTAAAATGAAAAACTATTTGTTGGGGCTCTTTGTTGTGATTTTCCTATTTACAGTACTAGCAGGATGTCAATCCAAGGCGGATACCCCGCTGAGTTACGAGAATATAACAGAGGTGAAGGTATCAGTCTCCACCGGGTTCGGCAAAGTGGACCCGAACTATTTCGAGGTCTATCAGGACCCGGAGCGTTTATTGATTTTTAAGGATCTATTCAGAAATGCGGTGGAAGAGGAAGGAATTGTGGATATGATCGAACCGGAGTACGACTTAGAAGTCCTTTGCCAAAAGGAAAACCTCCAGGGGTACCATTTATGGGTAGGGGAAACGGGCGAAATAAGTACTTTGATGAAAGTGGAAAATACCCATACCATTTATACGGTTCCGGCGGAAATTACCGCAAAACTGATTGATTTATTGAAGTGATTTTCAAAACTAACCCTTTAGAGACATTTTGACTCTGGATATCGTTAAGGGACAAGGAAAAAGGGAAGGAAAAATAAGCTGATGCCCATTCTTCCTTCCCAAAATTCCCGTTTTTTCTGTTTTTATTAAAGATGAATTATTATCTACTGCTTGTAAAATACATATTCCGTTTTTCCCCCATCATCGGAATAGGTTAAAACCATATTATTCTGATCCGATAATTCTATTTGATACTCTTCGGTATTTCCGGTCTCTATTACTGACCAGTCCCCATTTTCATATTTCTCTTCCATTATATCAACCCTAATCACATAACTGTTACTTGAGTTCTCCACGGTTTTAGTGATTTTCTCCCGGGGGAAAAATTCTGAAGCTTCATAACCGAAACGAATATACTCAAATCCTTCATCGGAGTTATCCAGGTCCCTGGCATCTACCAGACCCATCTCAAGAATGATCTTATCCGCCGGGTTCTCTTCCCGGGTTTCCCAACGTCCGTAGAACTTCTGTAAATTTCCGGCAATGTTCATTTCTTCTACCGCTTCTTTCTCTTTCCCGGGGTTCTCTTCCCCTACTTGCACTTTTTTATTTTCTTTCCCCGCTTCTTCCCTGGCGGCGATTTTTTCTTCTTCAGCGAATTTTTCTTCTACAGCGATTTTTTCTTCTACAGCGATTTCTTCATCGCTTTTCCCTTCTTCCTTTAAGGGTACAGCTTTTGCTGCCGTTTCCTCTGCCGTCATTTCGTTTTTGTTCTTTGTTTCCGGAAGGGCTTTCTCAACTGCTGCTTCCTTGGCGGCTGCTGCTTCATTACTCTCCGTATCGGCGGATGCTTGTTTCTTCTCATCCGTAAGGGTTCCTTTTGTAACTGCTTCTTCTTCCGTCTCTTTCATTTCTTCCCCTGCTTCTGTTTCTTCACTTTCATCAGTTTCCGGTGCATTTTTTTCTGTTAAGGCGACTTCTTTAACCCCTTCTACTTCCTGTTGTTCCGGTTTTTCAGTTTCTACTGCTGTGGAACCTTGAGCAATTTCTACCTCTTCGATATCCTCTTCTGCTAAAGCAATATCCATGACTGCCCCAATATTCGATTCCACGTCCTCTCCACCTTCACAACCTGCCAGTACCATCACTGCTAACAACACTCCTGCTAAACCAAACTTTGTTGTCATTTTCATACTTTCTCCCCCTTGCTGCTTTCCTTCTCCTTATACAATCCATCAATCCTGATAACTGATGAATCCCTCCGACACTTTCTGATAAAAACTCCCCAGCCTCTTTTTCGAAGCTGTAAACTATAAATAATTTCAGTGTAGCCCTATACCCTTATGAAAGTTTAAACCCGAATAGATAAGTACAAACTGTTATTACTAAGTCCTAAACGCTAATTAAAAAAAATTAACTTTTCCTCGCTTTCAATAATTACTCTGCACTGCAATTTATTGCCAACCACTATAATTTATAAATTTTTTATACCCGGGGGGATGCATTCGAAACGAGTTAAACAGCTAAACCTTGAAATTGAGGCTTTTATACTAGCTCGGCCGGGACCAGAAAACGAAGGCTTTAGTGTTGTTGCCCCACTAAAGCCTTCGGTTTTTTATTAATTATTATGTTAACGATAAAACAGTGTCCATCGGTAACTTACCTCAACACCCCTTGATAAATGATTTTCATAACGGAATCGTCCAGATCTTTCGGAGGACCGTCGAAGACCACGCGACCCTCCCGGATTCCAATGATTCTTCGGGCATACTCCTTGGCCAGTTCCACGGAATGCAGATTGATCAGCATTGGCATCGTACCAGGGTTCCGATAGCCAATTGAAAAAGTTTATAGTTTCTGCTGTTTTCATAGACCAGGTTAATTCCCTTGTCTCTCTTCCGGCCTTTAGTAAATTTTTTACAGTGATGTTTTTCTTTCTGTAAAATAAAAAAAGATTGCCTAATTGGATTTTGCTGTGGTAAAATCATTAGAAAAAGTTTTTTTATAAATCTAATGAAAATTAAATACTGTAGAAATGGGGAAATCAAATGTGGACAATTAAAAACCGCTACATCGTGTTAATCGGAGCTTTGCTGGCCCAGGTAACCATTGCCGGACTTTATGCCTGGAGTATATTTGGAACTGCCCTGCAAATGGAACGGGGCTGGACCGCCGACCAAATTTTATGGCCCTATGCCCTTGCCCAGTTTGTGTTTGCCTTAAGTACCCTCTGGTCAGGACGATTAGTAGACAGAAAAGGGCCGAGAAGTGCTCTTTTAATCGGTTCCATTTTATACGGCAGCGGACTTGCTTTATCTTATTTAGCCACTGCTCCCTGGATGCTCTACATCACCTATGGAATCTTAGCCGGTGCTGGAGTAGGATTTGTATATGTCTGCCCGCTGGCCACCCTTATTAAATGGTTCCCCAGCAAACGGGGGATGATTACCGGACTGTCCGTCGGGGTGTTTGGCGGTGGCAGCATCATTTTTCAACGGGTAATTTCTGCATTATTGGTGAACAACACCGTTGCCGGTACTTTTTTACGGCTGGGACTGATCTCTTTTGTCCTGATTTTCCTCGGGGCATTACTAACCAATAACCCGGTGGATTATGTGAAAACCGCAGCGGTAAAGAGCCAACAGGATTTCACTACCGGTGGTGTTGAAAAAAGGAGGCGCACCGGTATTGGAGAAAAGCTTAAACTTAGAAAAAGCGTAAAATACAATCATGATATTGGCGGGGTTATAATGTAATTTACAATTAACTCTTTTGGGTATTGTAAAAGTGTACGGTTTCGTGGTATATTATTGATAATGATTATCAATAATCAATTCGAAAGGTGGATGTATATGAAAAAAGTATTTAGTATCGCGGTGGTGTTACTGATTCTACTGGTATCCTCGGGAGCGGCCTTTGCAGCCGAAAACGGAGTCAATGCCAAAGCAAATGAAAAAAATCCTGCATTTGAAGTTCACGGAATGGGTGACATGGGCGGTATGGTCGTTCATACACAAAATTCTGATTTGCATTTTTCTCTTAATCACGGGCACATCATGATTCCCGGTAATGCAGCGGAAAACACAAACTCCCCGATTTTTAAATCCATGGAAAATCATCAAGGGGCTCATATTGAGCCTTCCGGCAGAGTAAAGCAGTTCGATCATGGAATGCATTAAAAGCTAAAAGAAAAGAATGTTTATCCCATTTAAATTGGTAATATTAAAACGGACGGCTGTTATCAGCCGTCCGTTTTGTATTACTCTACATAATTATTCGCCGAAACACCCTGTTTTTAAGCCTTTCTTTTAGCGGTTTTACGGATTTTTTCTAGACCCCGGTAGAGCCGAAGCCCCCTTCTCCCCGATCACTTGCTCCCAGACGGTCCACTTTTTCCACGGTCACCCGGGTAACCGGCATGATCACCATCTGTGCAATTTTTTGACCGATTTCCACAGGATAGACTTCGTTGGAATGATTGATTAAAATTACCCCAACCTCTCCCCGGTATCCTTCATCCACAGTTCCCGGGGTATTTAACAGCGTAATTCCCTTTTTCAGAGCCAGACCGCTTTTTGGGCGGATCTGGGCTTCGGTATTCGGCGGTAGCTGAATTTTCAGCCCCGTTCCTACCAGTTTACGCTCTCCCGGATTCAGGGTAACGCTTTCCACAGCATATAAATCCATACCCGCATCCCCTTCATGGGCATAGTCCGGTAATTTAGCATGTTCATTAATCAGTTCAATTCTCAATTTCATGTTCATCCCTCCAACTTAGGAAAAAGTCCACCACCATGGCAGCAGACTTTTTTACTATTATACTATACCTTTTATGATAAATCATTACTCACTATGATAAATCATTACTCACTATGGTAAATCATTACTCACTATGATAAATCCCTACTCATCTTACATCCATCCCAAACATTTTCCCAAGCCTTATAAAAAAATCTCTCCTTCGAGATAAGTTACGGCTTTCCCGCTGATTACCACCCGGTCTTCCCGGTCTTCGCAGTACACCGTTCCCCCTCTTTCGGAAAGCTGTCTGGCCACCATCTTCCTTTTATTCAACACGTCGCTCCAATAGGGAGTAAGGGAAGCATGGGCAGAGCCCGTAACCGGATCTTCATCGATCCCGATTTTCGGATAGAAGCATCGGGATACAAAATCCACCTCTTCCCCCTTTGCAGTGACGATAACCCCCATCCCCTGATCCAAAACCGAAAGTTTGGTAAAATCCGGCCGAAGCGCTTTTACCGCTTCTTCACTTTCCAGCGGGATTACCAAATCCCGGCCCAAATAAGCCTTCTCCGCTTTAATACCCAATGCCGCCTCCATGTCATTTGTCCAGATGATCACCTTCGGTTTATTGCTTGGAAAATTCATTTTGTAAAGCCCGTCGATTTTTTCCACTTCCAAAATACCGCTTAAGGTGTTAAAGCGCATTTTCTTTGTTCCGGGATGGAGCACGGTGGAGATGATATGGGCGGTAGCCAGCGTTGCGTGGCCGCAAAGATCCACCTCCGCCGTGGGAGTAAACCATTTAAGTTCAAAGCCGTCCCCCACTTCATAAACAAAAGCCGTTTCCGACAGATTATTTTCCGCAGCAATCTGCTGCATTAACTTTTTTTCCACTGCCTCATCAGCGATGCATACTCCGGCGGGATTTCCGCTGAAAACCGTTTCACTAAAAGCATCCACAACAAAATATTTCATAATAATTCTCCTCTCAAATTTAGTCAGTGTAAGGTAATGCCGCAAATTTAATGGCGGCTCTCCTTTTCTTCCATCTCCAAAAGCATCGCCCTTACCGGAGCCGCTTCTGCACTCTTTATTTTTAACGGGGCCGCGATTAAAAGATAATTTCCTTCTTCGGCTTTTGATAGTCGTAAACCTTCAAGTATTATAATATCATTTCCCAACAGGGTTTTATGGGTGGTTTTTTTCGGCTGATCCCGTTCAATACCCAAAGCGTCAATGCCCACCCCTTTTACTCCCCGTTCCATCAAATACCTTGCCCCGGATTCTGCAAGGTAGACAAAGGAAAAGTCGAAGGCCTCTTCGAAAGAGTTTTTGGTTTTTAACAGGATAAAATGATCCCGGTGAATCATTTTCCCCTCCAGATCCTCTCTTTTGATACCCCCCTTTACTTTTGTAAGATCCAGCACCTGGCAGGGCAGTACTGCCGACTCCAGATTCAGGGAGTCCATGGTTTCCCCTCCTTCAATAACATGCAGGGGCCGGTCCAGGTGGGTACCGGTATGCATCCCGATGGTTATAGTGGTTTCGTAGGCATCACTGTTATTAAAATCCCGGGTAACGTCGATTTTCGGACGATTTTCCTCCCGATTTTTGTACACCGTCATTTCTTCCGATATTTCCATACTGATATCAATAATTTTACCGATTGGCAACAACATATCCACCGCCTTTTGTATTTAATAATTTTTATTGTTAGATCCATTTTCTTCCCGGCTCCCGTTCGATCAAGTCCTCAGCCTCTTGCGGTCCGCCGGAACCTTTGCTATAGGTCCTGACGGTATCGGGATTTTTATCGGTCCAGTCTGTCAGAATATCTGACCATTTCCATGAGGCCTCCACTTCTTTCCAGTGAGTAAAGGATGTCTGGTCCCCGTTGATCGCATCACTGAGAAGTTTTTCGTAGGCCTCCGGTGTATTCATGCCGATTAAACAGTTCTGGCAAAAGTCCATATTTACCGGTACCAGAGTATTTAACGTGCCCGGCTCTTTGGTATTGAAACTCAACACCACCCCTTCCCGGGGCTGAATGTTAATCGTCAGCCGATTGGGATATTCGATGGCCTTCATCTCTCCCACACAGCAGGACCCGATAGGCAAACGGTATTGGATAACAATCCGTGCCGCTTTTTCCGTCAAGCCCTTTCCGGTTTTAAGATAAAAGGGCACCCCTATCCAACGGGGATGGTTTAAAAACACCCGAATTGCTGCAAAGGTTTCTGCGGAAGAGTCTTGCTGAACACCATTTTCTTCCCGGTAGCCGGCGTACTGCCCCAGGACCATCTGCTCCCGGATGCTGTCCTTCTTCAAAGGAATCAGACTCTCCAGGATCTTAATTTTTTCTTCCCTGAGATTGTCCGCCGTGAGATTGCCCGGAAGTTCCACCGCTGTAAGGGCCAACATCTGCAGCATATGGTTTTGGACCATATCCCGAAGGGCCCCCGACTGGTCGTAGTATTCGCCCCTAGCCCCTACCCCTTCCGACTCCATAGAAATAATCTGCACATGGTCAATATGCTCCCGATTCCAGGTCGGCTCGAAAATCTGGTTTCCGGCCCGGATCATAATAAGATTTTGGACCATCTCCTTCATCAGGTAATGATCCACCCGGAAAATTTCTTCTTCGTTAAAAACCCGGGTCAAAGCCTGATTGAGTTCTCTTGCTGAGCTGAGGTCCCGACCGAAGGGTTTTTCCACCATCAACCGTTTCCAGCCCCGGTTTTCATTATACAAATCCTTACTTTTTATATATCCGGTAATGACCTCGAAGTATTTCGGCGAGGTAGCCAAATAAAACAGCCGATTTCCGTCAGCCTTAATTACTTCGTCCAGGTCCTTGAGGGTTTTATTTAACGCGTCATAATCTCTTTCCTTTGTAAAATCCAATTGCTGATAATGTATCCGTTTTTTCAACTGCTCCCATAGGGCCGTGTCAAATTCTCTTTCAATGTGACGCTTGACCGCTTCCCTGGACCTGTTCAGGTATTCTTCCGTGGAATAATTTTTCCTGGAAACCGCAATCACGGCAAAATCACTGCCCAGTTGTTTATTTTTTTCCAGCTGATAGAGTGCGGGCAGAAGCTTTCGAAAGGCTAAATCCCCCGTTGCTCCGAAGAGGATCAGTAAGCACCCCTCCAAGGCTAAGCGGCCCTCCATCAGGAATCCTCCTTTACGGTGGCATGCCCTCCAAACTGATTCCTAAGCCCAGCTACCACCTTGCCTGAGAAGGTGTCTTGCTGCTGAGATCGGTACCGGGTAAAGAGCGATGCGGAGATCACCGGAACCGGCACTGATAAATCCAAGGCTTCCTGAACACTCCACAGTCCTTCCCCGGAAGCGTGAACCACCCCTTTTATTGTCGATAATTCCGGATCCTCAAGAAATGCTTTATGGGTCAAATCCATCAGCCAGCCTCTTATTACGGAACCGTGCCGCCACACCTGGGCGACCTGTTCATAATCCACATCGAAGGGACTTTCCTTCAAAATTTCAAAACCCTCACCTATCGCCTGCATCATCCCGTATTCGATGCCGTTATGAATCATTTTCACGTAATGCCCGGAGCCCACCGGTCCTACATGGGCTAAGCCATTAGCTACACAAATATCGTTAAGCATAATTTCTATTTGCTGATAATCCTCAGTCCTTCCTCCCACCATCATACATGCTCCATTACGGGCCCCGTCAGTTCCTCCGCTTGTGCCGATATCCATCATCCGAATTCCCTGTTCTTCAAGATTTTCAGCCCGCCGCAGGGTATCTTTATAGTGGGAATTTCCGCCATCGATGATCATATCGTCTTTTTCCAGCAGGGGCAGCAACTCCTGAATCAATCCATCCACGGGATTTCCTGCAGGAACCATCAGCCAGATAATTCGGGGTTTTTCCAGCTGACTTACCAAGTCCTTTAGCGTTTTCGCTCCGAGAACCCCTTCCTTTATTATCGCTTCCACGACCTCACGGCTGCGGTTATAGCCGACCACCTCGTGGCCCTTTTCATGCATATTCAGTGCTAAGGCATAGCCCATTTTCCCTAATCCGATCAAGCCGATTTTCATTGTACTTCCTCCTTTAATCCTCCCAGGTAATCAATTACTTTTTAGAATAAATCTCTTTCAATATTCATTATCGCATTTGAATTTATACCCCTGAAGAATCAGAATAAAACGTAAGGAGAGCCCAGTGTTGTCAATTCACCGGCTAACAGTTTTCTCCTGGCAACTGGTAAATCTTCTTTGCAGATAAAATCTTTTATTATTTTAATTATTTGATTATTCCGACTTCTAATTGACATAACTTTTTGCTATAATAGTATTAAGTAAACCTTATGAAGAAGCCTTTTGATGTTTTGATGATAAGGAGGGGTTAAGATGCTACAAGTCTTTTATGTTTGTCCGAAATGCGGTTATCAGCATCCGGTTTTTGAGAACTGGGAAAGCTTTTCTCCGGAAAAGACCCTGGCTGTCAGCCACAAAGATGAGCTTCGTAAAAAACCCTGCGGTGAAATTCTGCATCGGAGGGATGATAGTTTTTCCTTAGAGGAACACTGATAAAATAAAGGGATGTGAGTCTGCATAAGTTTGGCAGTCACGTCTCTTTTTCTGTTATTGCCTAGGATTTAATTTAGTTTTCTTTTTTTCCTCCACCTGTTCTTTAAGGTTCATATTCTCCGGTTGTTGGTGCTCTTTCGTACTGGGCAATGGTTTCAACTCCTCTGATCGAGTTAAGCTCCGGTTTACAACGCTTAAGAATTTTTCAACGGCGATATTTCTTTTTATTTACCCCTGAAAACAAAGGGTGAAACAGAATCCCTGACAAAAAAAGACGGCTTTAATCAGCCATCTTTTTAAGGTTTCACCCCAGTCTGAATCAGACAGAGGATTCACTGTTTTTTTATTCGTAGCGCAGTAAAATGCTTTCCATCGGTTTTTTTACCGTGGACTTCATAGGCCGTTGGGGGTAGCCGAAGACAAGGATTTCTGACGGTATTTCACTTTGGGGCAGACCCAGGATTTTTTGAAGTTTATTTACGTTAAAATAAGATACCCAGGAGGAGCCCACCCCATGTTCCAGGGCTGCCAGCATCATTAGGGTCCCGGGTATTTTTGTCTGATGCTCCTCCTGATTAATCCGCCCATAAAAATGCAGATCCAGATTTTCGATTCGCTCCTCAAATTCCGGATAGCGAGCCAACTGAACATCCCGTCCTCCCTTTTCATCGGGTACGATATTGGTAACAAGCACGATAATAAAAGCCGCATCCAGCATCCAAACCTGATTATAGGCATTGTCCGCAATTTTTTCCATCAGTTTTCGATTTTTCACCAGGGCAAATTTCCAGGACTGTTCATTGCCGCCGGAAGGCGCTAAACGTCCCGCTTCCAGAATCTCATCAATGATTTCCTCCGCCACCGGTTCCTTGGCAAAATCCCGGACACTGCAGCGTTTTTCCAGGCGCTTTACCAAGCTTTCCGAGGCTCTTCGATGTTCCATAAATATTACATCCCGCTCTTTCCCTTCGGGATCCGTCCAGTATCCGGAAACCTTCTCGGTAATTTCAAACCCCAGATCCTTATAAAATCTTCGGGCTTCCAGGTTTTCCGCCAGAGTATCCAGCTGAATGCTCCGCAAATTATATCGCTCATACAGATAGTTCATAAATATCTGCAGCGCATCCTTCCCCAGGCCCTTCCCCTGCTCCGAAGGTTCTCCGATTTTAATTCCGATATTGACGCTCCGTTTCTTGTAATCCCTTTTTGAAAAGGAAATCTCCCCTGCCGGCTGACCCGTTTCCCGGTTCAAAATCACAAATCTCCGCTGATTCGGAAAACCCTGCTCCCGTTCGGTAATTTCTTTTTCGAAATCCTTTCGAACCTCTTTTTCAGTAATACCCAGTCCGTCAGGGTACCCTACGGAGTTCATTACTTCCCCGTTATTCCACCATTTTGTAAACACTTCTGCATCTTCCAAGGCAATGGGACGTATGATGGTTTTTTTTCCTTTAATCATGATCTCCACGACGTATCCTCCTTTATTCTGTTTTAATAATTACCTAGTTTATACCCAAAAGTCATAAAAAGAAAACCGGCGGGCTGATAAGGAATGCGTGCCTATTCCATTGCTTAGCGCTATACCCTCTGATTCATAAAACTGTCCAAAATAAAAGACGGCGATCCTCAGCCGTCTTTTTGATCCTGTGGGTCCTTCATCCCCTTCGCCTGGATTAATGTCTTAAAGCGTTTAAATCTAAGGTAACTGGGATTGGCAAACTTATTGAAAAATTTCAAAGCCAGATTCCCCCCTCGTCCAAGCTTTGCCAGCCCTCCGATTTTAGCCAGACGGAATATCCTAACCAGTCGGAAAGCTCGAAAAGCAACATCCAATGGAATGATGGCGAAAATCTCTATCCCGTTTTTTTTAATAAAAGCCTTGGTTGTAATCTCCTCGCTCTTATTTTTATACCTTTTCCAGAGATCCAGCCCGAATACCCCGCAGACCAACAGGTCAAAGACTTCCACAAAGGAAGTAAAGGCTATACTTGTCACAAGAAAGACGTCCAGGGCAGACAGTCCCAGCACCAGTATGGTCAGGCCAATGATTACACTATCATAAATTGCCTCTTTATTGCTGAGATCCGCAAATTTATTATACAGCACCTTGGGAATACCCAAATATTTCTGTATTTTTGCCGCACCCAGGGATTTTATTTTAAGCAGCATCATCAATTGCCTCCATTTTTGGGTGATTTAGTTCATTTCAAAGAAATGAATGGAATCTACCTTCCCTTTTTGTATTTGATACACCGCTGCAGCATAACCGCCTTTTTCCACAAAACGCAGTTCTGCGATTTCACCATCGGCCAGATAATTGATCGTTGCCATGTATGCGGCGTAACTTTCTGACTGCTCTCCCCAGGAAACTTGTCCGTCCCTTAGAAAATACTGATCTTTTTCCGGAAGGGGATAAGCCAGGAGAATTTCAGCTGCCGTATCTCCTACCCGGGTGTCCCTTGGCCCGGGAATATCGGAAGTTTGTATAAAAAACGTTGAAGCGATATATCCAAATCCATGGTCATCAAGGTGAACTTCCATGCCGTCATACTCCAGGGTACGCATATGATAAGCTGTGGAATCATTCACTTTATTGATCGGTTCTCCGAAAATTTCCCGAACCTTTTCTTCACCGATCATTAATTGATATGTAATTCCCTGATAAAAATCCTGATAGGTAAGATGATTTTTCGAAGAACCCGTACCTTCAAGGAGGCGCTGGAAATTTGATTCACTAAAATGCACCCAGTTTGAAGGATCCTCTGCAAAGTCTTTATTCCGATCTTCCTCAGTATCTTCACCGGCTTCCTGTTCGGTTTCCTCTTCTATTACTTCTTCTTCAGCCTCTTCCGGGACCTCCGGTTCATTAGAGTCTTCCCCGCCGCTTTCACCGGTTTCCCGGTCCTCCGCTTCTTCTTCACCGGATGGCTCTTCCTTTTCATCAGCTTCATGATCTTCTACATCCGTTTCCTCTTCCAGGTCCGGAATTTCTTTTTCATCTAACGATGGTTCTTCCGAGATTATCCCCTCCCCCGGTTCAATTTCTACTTCCCCTACGCTGCCCCTGGTACATCCCCATAATAAAATGATAGATAGGAAAAGCAGCAATATAATACCTAAAACCAGTGCCTTCTTCGACTTTTTCAATCGCTATTCCTCCTCCCATACTATGTTTATGGCTGCTGTATTTTAGCAGTCTAAGCATCTTTGTTATTTCCAGCCTTGAGGCTTCAGTTTTTCTGAGGATACGCCGCTGGATGGAGCAGATTCTTCCCTTGATGTTTAATTCGATAAGCCGGTGTATAAATCCTCTATTTTTGATAAATTTATTACCGAATTTTTATTATTATACTCTCTCCGCTCTCTGCTTCACACTAAAGAGGGTGGTGGTAATCAAGATCAGCACCATCCCCAACAGTTCAGTAGAGGACAAAGGGTTCCCTATAAGGAAAACCCCGTATAAGGTCGCGGTTACCGGCTCTACCATTGCCACCATTGAAGCCGTGGTCGGGGCGGTGCTGCGTATGCCGATTACATAAAAGATAAAGGAAATCCCCGCTCCCAATACCCCTAATATAAGAAACCAGCCTAAGTCCTCGGATGTCAGGACCTTAACTGCCTGTCCCCTGTCCATAATCATAAAAAGCAGCAGGCAAAAGGCTATAAAAGCAGTCATTAAGGTGGTCTGGGGGTTGCCAATGGCCGAGGCATTTTTAAAACCGAAGATAAATAAAGCATAACAAAGTCCGGCGGCAATGCCAGCGGCTATTCCGGCAAAACTTACGGAAATTGTCTCAATATTGTACGCCCCGGTAAGCAGGACTATCCCTGTAAGTACTACTAAAATGCTGCCCCCTTTAAACCATGTGGGCTCTTCCCTTCCACGCAAAAAGGATATTAAAAGAACAAAAACCGGGGCTGTATACATCAGAGTCACGGCAATTGCAACGCTGGAAGCTTGTATACTTAAAAAATAAAAAGTGAAATTTCCCGCAACGCCGATCCCGGCCAGCAAAGACCAGATCTGAAATCGACGGGAGGCGATCCAGTTTCGTCGGGGGTGAAGAAGAAACCATGAAAGAAAACACAACAGACCCACAGCGCCGCGATAAAAGGATATCACAATAGGGTTCCAGTCTTTATTAATTAATATATTACCAATTCCTCCGCTAATCCCCCAGAAAACCGCTGCGATCATAATAAAGCCTACACCTTTTACTCTCATTATTTCTCCACCCCCATAAAAAATCGCCGAAGTATGCGTCAGATACACTCGGCAATTTTTTCGTTTTCTTTAATCCTCTTTCAACAACTGCTCTGTTCGATCCTCGACTCCATCCGCAGTATTACGATATTCAATACCCCTAAGGCAAGGTTGCTGTTTGTGGGATTTGTTGCAACTTTAGTCGTCACCGGATATTCTGCCTAAGAAGAAGCCGTCTATTTCTGATAATTTCCCTCGCCAAAGAATATCTCCTGTGGAGGGGGTTGGTTTACTGTCTCCTATATAAACCTTAACATTTTCCAGATGAACGTATTGGCCCTTTGAGGTATGATCATGTTTAATCGCCTGGGAGGCTTTTGCTAGCTGACCGCTTAGCTCTTTGGCAACTACATTTCCCTCTTCAAAAGTTTCACTCAGTTTTGCAAAATAATTCTTAGCGGATATCATCGTTCCACTGATTACAGCACCTTTCACCGTAAATGTAATGTCCAGGGAAAAATCATGTGTATTAGCCGCGTGAAGAAAGGTTTGAAGAATATTGTCATTATTGACATTCAGATCAGTAATCATCGGCAGTCCTCCTTTCTCAATAATTTAGAAAGTGACCCAGTTATTTCTTTTTGTCTGAATCTTTCTTATCTTTAGCAGACTTCTGGTCTTTTTTGGATTTTTCTTCGCTTTTTTTGCCGTCTTTCTTGCTCTTTTTGCTTTTTTTATCTTCCTCATCTTCCTTTGACTCTTCCTCAGGGGAAGATTCCTGATCACTGTCCTTTTCATCCTCTTCTTCTTCGTCTGAATCGGTAAGCATATTCTTTACTTTATCTTCCAATTGGTCTAAACGGTTCATTAACCCGTCATTGTCCTCAGAAGATGATTCTTCCTCTTTTGATTCTTCCTCTTTTGATTCTTCCTCTTGATCACCGGATTGCTGATTGGCCAATTCCTCCTTTAGACCCTGGTCTATGGAAAAACTGTCCACTTCCTCCAGCTTCCCTCGCCATAAAACTTCGCCCTGGGAGGGGGTGGGCTGACGATCCCCAAGATATATTTCAGCATTTTCCAGGTGAATAAACCGGGCAGGAGCGCCTTTGGCGGCGGAAGCGATTTCCCCTGTACGCTTCAATTGCCTACTTAATTCTTGAGCAACCTCATTTCCTTCCTTAAAGGTCTCACTCAGACGCTTAAAATAATCGTGGGCAGATATTAAGGTTCCTTTAACTACGGAGCCGTTTACGTTTAACGTTATTTCCGCTTTAAAATCATCACGGTTACCTGCTTGGACCAAAAATTCCAAGACATTATCCATTATAGGTCATTCCTCCTTTCTAAAGAAGATTGTGAGGATGTATCGTCGTCACTGCTTAGAGAGGTACCCTCACTGTCTTTCTTATCATCTGAAGATTTTTTGGATTTACTACTCTTTTTAGAAGAAGATTTACTGGATTTTTTATCATCCTTCTTAGCTTTTTTATCATCTTTGGTTTTCTTGTCATCTTTAGCTTTCTTGTCATCTTTAGCTTTCTTATCATCTTTAGCTTTCTTATCTTCTTTAGCTTTCTTGTCATCCGTGGCTTTCTTGTCTTCTTTCTCTTCTTTGTCGTCCTTTTCCTTTTCGTCTTCTACTTCTTCTTTTTCCTCTTCTTTGTCGTCCTCTTCTTT
>SKOH01000020.1 GCA_007120165.1 Clostridiales bacterium | reverse complement strand
TTCATAGCCTCTTTCAAGGTCCAGGACGTTTCCCGCTGAGAAGCCCTGGGTGACGGAGCGTCGGGATCAATAATTTCTCCATCGGGGAGTGCTCCGATATCCTCCGGCTTATTCTTTACAAATATTAAAGCCGCGGGAAGCATTACCACAAGCAGCAAGATCCCCCAAAGCTGCCATCCGGTACGCCATCCATAGTTTATGATGATCCATGTGTTAAGAGGAGGAAGGATAAAAGATCCCCCCACCGCACCAATCGCCATGAAACTCAAGGCTCTTCCCCGCATTTTATAAAACCACTGAGGAATCAGAGTCGTGGACGTTAACGTCATGGAACCCTGTCCAAGGAGTCTAATAGAGAAAAAACCTATCAGAAGCATCCAAGGGGCGGAAACCCTGATCATCCAAAAGCAGGCAAGAGCAAATAAAAATACCACTGTAGGCATAACCTTCCGATGCCCTTTTAAGTCCACCAGCTTTCCTACAAAGGATATCAATAGCCCTGCACCCAATGTCCCCAGGGAATAAAAGCTGGACACAAAAGATCTGCCCCAGCCAAATTCATCAATATAGGAATCGATAAACACCGACACGGAATAGGTCTGACCCGGACCGGAGAAGAACACTCCCAGGATACTGACAGCAACTATTATCCAACCATAAAAAAAAGGCACTTTATTTGCCAATTTATCTTCTTTTTTTCCCACCATCTTATCTCCCATAGGTTGTCCCCTCCATTTTTAGTCTCCTTGCTTATCCTCTAATTATAAATTATTTCGACAATAGAAACAACGAACTTTTTCTTTTTTTACGCAATCCGGGTTTTATCTTCCTGCTTCTCGCTATAGCCCCCACTACAATCAGTTTCTTTATCTCTGTCTGGTTTTTTTCCATCATTCCTTCCCTTCCACTGCTTCGTCTGTTCAGTGTGTTTAAAATGGAACGCCATACACTTCAGATTTAAAACAGAGCCCCCTCTAACTTATTAGACTATATAGCAGATAAGCTTAAAAACTGAAGCCACCGTGAAGACTCTTAAGAACCTTCACGGTGGCTTCAATTTTTATACGCACTATGAATCAACTTTCCAGCGGGTCAGTCTGAATGGGGAACAATCCTTTTTATTACCCTCATTATTTTTTATTAATTTCTGCCGTCAGGCTTTCTATTTCATCAACCATGCTGCCAATATATGCAATGGTATCTCTTAACGGTTGATCCGTGGTAATATCCACTCCTGCGAGTTTTGCCAGACCCACGGGGTCCAGGGTTCCTCCGGATTTTAACACCTCTAGCCAGTCCTTCACTGCGGGCTCCCCTTCCGTTAAAATCCGCTGATTCACTGCAGTTGCCACAGTAAGGCCGGCACTATAGGTATAAGGATACAACCCGTCGTAATAATGGGGCTGCCGCATCCAGGTAAGTTCAGCCCCTTCGCTAAGCTCCACTCCATCTCCCCAGAACTCCTTTAAGGCTTGTTTTTTCAACTTATCCAAAGTGTTTGCGTGGACAGAGTCTCCCTGATCAATAAGTTTATAGACCTCCCGTTGGTATGCAGCCTCCAAAAGATGGGTAACAAAGTTATGATAGTAGGTATTGGCAATCATAGAGGATAATACCCAGCGCTTGAAACGGGGATCCTGACTCTTTTTTACAAGGTAGTTTGTCAAAAACAGTTCATTAATTGTTGAGGGAGCCTCCACAAAATATCTGGATACGCCCATTTCCAATAGACTAACCTCATCTGCTGAGAGCATTCCATGGGCTGCATGGCCGAGTTCATGAACCAAGGTAAACACTTCACTCATCAATCCACTCCACGATAATAGGATGTAGGAGTTATGTCCGTATATACTGGCACAGAAACCTCCAGTGGATTTCCCCACATTTTGAGCAAAATCCACCCAACGCTCATCATAGGAGCGCATGACCAAATCAAGATAATCCTCCCCCAGAATGGAAAGGGCCCCTTTAATATATTCCTTGGATTCCTCGATGGTTACTTTGGGATCGTATTCCGGATCCAGAGATATTTTCAAGTCTGCATAGGTCATTTTATTCAATCCGTGCTGCTGTTGCAGGAGTGCAGCGTAGCGTCTCATATGGGGGGCTAACTCTTCCATAATCAGATCAATTTGTCGGTCGTACAGAGACCTGTCCACCTTTTGACTAAAAAGCAGATAGTCGAAGATGTTTTGATGTCCTCTGAGGTCCGATAATATTTTTTCCTGCTGCAGTCTTGTTTGATAGGTTGAGGCCATCGTATTTCGGTATTTCCGCAGTTCCTTAGAAAAACATCGAAAGGCTTCCCGGCGAACCTTGACATCAGGGTCCATCTGGTAGTCATTTTCGAACAATACAAAGCTCAGAGGATACTCCTGACCTTCGACAACGAAATTCGGAAAACTTAAATCCGCAAGCTTAGCCTGATTGTAGATCTGATAGGGTGCTTCAAGGACCGGCTCCAAATAAGCTAAGGTTTTTTCCACTTCCCGGTGGAGCTTAAAGGGTTTACTTCGAAGAATATCTTCCAGAATCACTTGATAACTCCCGGTACTTTCCATAGCTTCTTTCAATGCTTTTTCCGGTGCTTCCTTTAGTTCACTTTGAATAAAGGATAGATTTCCCATCACCTTGGAAAAGACCATCTGTGCTTTTGCTACCCGCTGCTGGTTTTTTTCATTGGTTTCATCCACCGATGATGCTAAAAAACTGTACGTGCCAGCTTTGGAGACTTTCTGTAATAAAGCTTCATAGTCTTCTAAACAATGTAATATTACCTCTGAGGCATTTAAACCCCCTTCATATTTTTGTTGAATTTCTTCACTTTTAGGGATAAAAGTCTTCAGCTCTTTTTCAAATTCCTCAGGAACGGAATACAATCTCGTTAAATCCCAAGTTAAAGACTCCTCTACTTCCCACCGCTCTAATAATCTTTTTTCACTCATAGTTTCCCTCCTATAGTATCATTTCCTTCCAAACCTTTTTTATCCCCAGGTGCAATTTCTCAAACCGATTCTTAAATAATAAGTTTACTACCTTCCGGTAGAATAACTGTTCACTGACGGCTATTTATTAACTAATTCTACACTGAAGTTTAAAATCCCTTTCAAATTTGAAATTTTTCTACTTTAAAAAATAAAAAAACACCAGGAAACCCTGTCTCCTGGCATATTTATTCTTGCAGTTTACTATTCCACTTGAAATCCTTGCTTTTTAACTGCTTTAAGGATCTCCTGACGCTTTAGGATACTGTTGGAAGTCTTACTTACCACCTGATCACTAAAACAGTCTACCCGCTGATTAGCGTTCCTAAGATCATAATAATTTGTCATCTCTTGATCGTAGTCCTCGATTTCTTCCAAGTAGCTGTTGAAAATTTGATAAGCATTTTCAAACACCTGCATCCGGTTACTCAGTCTGGGCTTTAACTGCGGATCCTGATTTGGGTATCCAATACGTAGTCCCACCACAGGAAAAGTCAATTTCGGTAATTTTAAAATTTCACAGAGCTTTTCCGGATCATTCAACGTACTTCCCAAATAATTTGTTCCAAGATCCAAGGCCTCTGCAGCATTGACTACATTTTGAGCTGCAATTGAAGCATCAGTAAATCCTTGAATAAATCGGTCCATATCTCCGGCATTTTGGGTTTTCCCACCTTTTTCCCGGATAATCGCATTGTTTCGAAATTGATCCACAATAAAGATCAGCAGAACCGGAGAACGGGCAATATATTCCTGATTACAAATTTCAGATATAGCTTTTTGAATTACCGGATCTGTGATATGGAGTATGGAGTAGGACTGCATGCCGTTGGAGGTAGCGGTACGCCTTGCCACATCCATTAACGTGGTAAATATTTCCTTTGAAACCTCCTGATTTTTAAACTCCCTTATGGTTCGATGCGCTAATTGCTTATTAATCATAGGATTTTTCTTTGGCATAATTTACCTCCAATATTTATTTATTTAATCGATTTCGATTACTTTTTTAATTAATAATTACTATACCCTTATTGCAAGGAAATTACTCTGCCTCTGCTTGGGAAGTCTATTTTTGGGGAGCAGGCTTATAAACAGAGGTTTGATCCGTTTCATCCATTTTTTTTGCAATGGAGTTATTTCCTTTTTCAAGTATTTCCACCAGTATGGTCTGCGCACAGCGATTAAGATCTTCCCGAGCCAGTTCTTTTTTTCTTATACTTTGATATATTCTTTTTTTATCCTGTTTTTTTCCAGGCATTATCAGATCATTTCCTGCCTTTATACACATTGCTGCATCCGCTAAGTTTTTACCTGTGGCATACCAATCGGTCATTACTACCCCTTCAAAGCCCCATTCATTTCTAAGGATCTTTGTGCAAAGATCATAACTGTTCGCTGTATAAGTTCCGTTAATTCGGTTATAGCTGGTCACCACACCCTTAGGCTGTCCTTCTTTGACAGCGATTTCAAAACCTCGGAGATAAATTTCCCGAAGGGCGCGTTCATTGATATTACTCGACACCCGTTGCCGGTTTCCCTCCTGGTTGTTTACACAAAAGTGTTTGATTGAAGCTTTGTTGCCGCGAAACTTTTGACATCCCCGTATGGCGGCGGCTGCAATTTTCCCGGTGAGGTATGGATCTTCACTATAGTACTCATAGT
>SKOH01000083.1 GCA_007120165.1 Clostridiales bacterium | reverse complement strand
TTGATCCGAAGGAGGCACTCTATGGTTAGAATATTTAAACGCATTAATTTTCCATTACTGGTTGGGGGAGTTTTAGCTGCAATCCTTTTATTTGCCTATTTTTTCCCGGAAGTAATTACCGAAAAAAATCCCAATGTGGAGGAAGCTGCAAAATACATCGAAGTCCGTCGGGACGGTGAGTGGGTAGAAGAATTTGCCACAAGGCCCTTCCCTCCTAATCGAGAAAATGTTATGGGAAGTGATGAAGCGGGACGGGATATATTCAGCCGTATTGTTTACGGTACCCGTAACACCTTGAGAGTTGCTTTTTTGGTCGTAGCTCTTCGGATTATGGTAGCCATGCCCCTGGGGATAATTGCAGGTATGGGGGTAAAGTCGATATCGGTCTTCATCAACATGTTCAATACCTTTTTCACCGCCATACCAAAGCTGCTGATTGCCTTTGTGATTTTAAATATCAGTTATTTCAGAAACTTGGAAATGGATCAGTCGATTGTGGCCTTTGCGATTATTTTAACCCTCGTGGGTTGGTCAAAACTCGCTGCTATGATTGAAGATCAAACGGCCTTAATCATGGAAGAGGATTTTATTGAAGGGGAAGTAGCCATAGGAAAAAATCCACTGCAAATTGGCGTGCAGAACCTTCTGCCCCACTTACTTCCCCATGTGGTAAGTTTTTTATTTATGGAAATCGGTATGGTTCTGTTTTTGTTAGCCCAGCTCAGTGTATTAACCATATTTATCGGACCGCGGCGTATGCCGTTGGCCGAGGCCTTTCAAGGGAATTTTGAAATGGCATTTGAACCGGAATGGGGAAGCATGTTGGCCCGAGCACCGGAGGTCATTCGCCTTTATCATGACCGGATGTGGCTGACCCTCTTTCCCGCCTTGGCTTTTTTCTTTGGGGTAACCGCTTTTAACCTGACAGGGGAAGGGCTCCGTATCGAATTTCAAAAACGGAACTCCCAAATTGTCAGCTTTATTCGGAAAGGTTTTTTTATCGCTTCGCCGAAGATATATTGGATGCAGTTAAAAAATTGGAAACACTACTGGAAACCGGTGGCAGGAAAAACCTTGACAGTGATGTTGCTCTTTCTGTACTTTTTGTACCCTGCGGAGGCAAGTCAACACCGCTTTAACATTGACCAGGCCCGTGGACATCTGGAAGAGTTAAGTCATGAGAAATATGAAGGGCGGCTGATCGGCTTTGAGGGGGGTAAGGAAAGCGGGGACTATATTATCGAAACCCTGAAGTCTTATAACCTTGAACCCTGGGAAGGCAGTTATACCCAGGAGTTTAGTACGCTGGATGAGTCCGGAGGATATTTTGAAAGACTTATTGTGGAGGAAGCCTATATTGAAATTCAACAAGGGGGTGGGACAGAGACCTTTGAGTTAAACAAAGATTTCATTATTCCTGCTCTGTCCAAAGGTGTAATGGAGCCTGCAGAGGATGGAGTAAATGAAGAGGGATGGATCGAATATCTAGGTAAAACCATTACCTATCATGAGGATCACAACTCGGTTGTAATTACTGAAGAACAGCAGCATTTCCCTTTAATTGAAATTGAGAATCATAGGGATATTCATAGTCAGTTATATGTTAGCGGGCAAAGTGTATGGGGACAATCGGGAGGCCATAATTTCCCTACAGCCAGTGAACCCCGGGGGATTCAATACAACATGGGTATATTAGACACGGATCTTTATGACGAGGAACTTATTGATACTTATAGCCATAATCGTACCCTGATTATCCCCTTGGAAAATCTAAGGAGGGCCTTGGATGGGGCGGACGTTGAAATAAACTTATTTATAAAACCTCCAAAACTTCCAGGTTATCCCGGAAGAAATATCACGGCGATTCTACCAGGAGAAAACTGGGATCAGGAAGGTCCAAAGGAACTGATTATTATCGGAGCGCCCTATGATGGAGCGTATACCGGAGGAAGGGAAGGTTTTTCACCGGCGATCACGGCAACACCGGCGGCTACCAGCCTGGAAATTGCCAGAGTGCTGTCCACGATGGAAGAAAATCTGGAAAAAACGGTGATGTTCATCTTCTGGGATGGGGAATACAGTTTCTATCCCTTTAGAATTCGGGGAAGCTTTCAATATCATGCCTCCCAGCGAACCTTTCAACAAGCAGAATTTCCCTACACATATATTGAGATGGGCTATACCGGTAGCGAAAACATGGACCAATTGGAAATTAATATTATGCATGGGCAAAAAAGAAGTGAGGCCAGCTATTTAATGCGGACCAGTCTTAGCCAAAGATTGCAGGATTTAGGGATTGACTATCGAATGTTTGATGCAAGTCATCGGTGGACCACCAATTCCCTTTACCGCATGAATATGAACTCCATATTCAGCATGGGCTTCGGAGGCACTTACTTTTCCTATATGAACCGTAAAGAGGATCACCTCGAAACCATCAATTTGGGAAAAATGGAGGATTTGGGGCAGATTATTCTGGATACCATAACGATGAATCCCCATTTGAAAGAATCACAAAATTAGAAGGAGGCCCCTTATGAATCGAGAATTTACCCTGAGTTTAATGAAAAAATTGGTTTATCATGTGCTGATTCTAGTCATCCTTCTGGTAGTAGTGATTGTGGCAACCGGGTTCCCTATGAACTTTGATGTGGAATATCAGCATGGTGAATACCTGAGGAACATGTCATGGGAGGACATTCAAGGGAGTATCAGCCAAAATTTCCGAAGTTTTTTTAGCGGAGAATTTATAGATATGCAAATTTTGAGCACATCCCCCTTAGCCATCCTTGCAGGGGCCTTTCGCTTAAGTTTTGTGGTTTTGTTTTTCGGTACATTGCTGGCCCTGTTAGTGGGCATCCCAAAAGGGATCGTAGATAGTCGGAAAAAAAGAACGGCAGGTACATTTAAGCTGCTCCAGTCCTATATTCCATTGTCCTTTCCCGATGTTCTAACCATCAGCTTAGTACAGCTGGGGGCAATTTATCTATATTATAATGAAATTGCATTTTTAGGTTTGGGACCGATCCCCTTTTTAGGGGACGGGGACTGGTATCAAAGTATTTTTCCGATCATTTCCATCAGTGTGTTGCCCGCAGCCTATATTTCCCGAGTCACCGCCAATACTATTGAAAGTTTACAAACCCGAGCCTACATCGTAACCGCCCGGGGGAAAGGCTGCTCCAGTTTCCAAATTTTGAAGAAACATATGATGAAGAATATTACCTTCGAAGTTCTTTCGATTTTTCCGACGGTTATGGGTATGATGTTTGCCAGTCTGATAATAGTGGAGCGGCTGTTTTATTATCAAGGAATGGGGTATCACCTGATTTATATCTATACAACCAGTCAACTTACCATCGATCAGGCCCGTGTGGTGTTTACGCTGTTTACCATAACATTAGCGCTTTTTTATTATTTGATTTATTTGCTGTTAAAGGCACTAAAAGCCCGGGTGCTGCCGAAACTCAAAGAAAATTAGGAGGTCTCTTGATGAAGCTGCTGCAGGTTAAAAACTTGAAAACCTATTTTTATATCGATAAGGAGGAAGTACCCGCCGTGGACGGTGTGGATTTTGAGGTAAACCAAGGGGAGGTTCTAGCCCTAATTGGGGAATCCGGAAGCGGGAAAAGTGTTACTTCATTATCGATTATGGGGCTCGTGGACGAACCGGGAAAAATTATATCCGGGGAAATACTTTTGAGTCGGGAAGGGATTTTTGAAGACGATCTGATAAAGAAAAGTGATAAGCAGATGCGGTTTTTACGGGGTAAGGAGATCAGTATGATCTACCAAGACCCGTTATCCTCTCTGCACCCGATGATCAAAGTAGGGGAACAGGTGGCGGAGGCCTTAATGATTCACGAAAAAGTTACAAAATCGGAAGCCAAAAGAAAGGCAATTGAAATGATGCATCGGGTGGGGATTTCCGATGGCGAAACCCGTTATGATGAATTTCCGTCCCAGTTCAGCGGCGGGATGCAGCAAAGAATTATGATAGCCATGGCGATTATCTGCAACCCTCAATTGCTGATAGCCGATGAACCGACCACTGCTCTGGATGTAACGATTCAGGCGGAAATTCTGGATTTGCTGAGAAAACTGCAAAAGGAAAATGGCATGTCCATGATGCTGATCACCCATGATTTAGGGGTGGTAGCGGAGATGGCGGACCGGGTCTGTGTGATGTACTGCGGGAAAATTATGGAAGAGACCACGAATGTACGCTTGTTTAAGAACCCGAAAAATCCCTACACAAAGGGACTGATGAAATGCATACCAAGGATTGATGACAAGCTGGAGTACTTGGATACCATCGAAGGGTATGTCCCCCATCCCACGGATTTTCCCGAAGGCTGTCGGTTTTCTACCCGATGTCCTGAAGTAATGGAACGCTGTAAAGGAGAACTCCCGGAGCTCAAAGAAGTGGAGCCGGGACATAAAGTGAGGTGTTGGTTGTATGAATAAGATAAAATACGGCAGTTTTATATTGATAATGATGTTGCTGTTAACCGCTTGTAACGGGGAGGGTACAGAAGAAGACAGTTCAGAAGCGGAAGAATCCCTGGAGCAGGCTGAAGGTTTAAAAGAGGATCAGGATCCGGAAGAGGGGAAGGAGGATACCCAAAAGGATGAAGGGGAATTGAATCAAGAGGAATCAGACC
>SKOH01000007.1 GCA_007120165.1 Clostridiales bacterium | reverse complement strand
GGCCCGGCGAATAAGAGTCCTTGACGGTGTCCGGGCATGGCATCCCAGAATCCCGCTTTCAATGTGCTGTAGCTGGCTTCCAGGCTTTCTCTGGGAATTTGAAGCTTAGGTCCGTTCTCTCCCTGGACCAGGAATGCATTTTCCCGGGATTCCAGCCGGGTCTCCACCTTCCCTTCATAGACGATCCAGAAATGACTCAGGGAGTAATTCATTTCATAGGGGATATCCAGGGCTTCAAAAATAGAAGCCAGGACAACGAACCGGCTTTTGCAGTCTCCCAGCCCATTGGCCAGCACCTCTTCCGCCCGGGGAAAATAAAAGGGGACTCCGTAGGTCTGCCAGTCATATTGGTAAGGGACAATCTTATCGAGGACGTATCGTTCAATTTCCCTCGGGGTTTCCGGTAGTTCGTCCAATAAGTATGTAACTGCAGCGGGATTGACGGCGGGACTGATCATTCTTGATCCGCTTACTGCCAAACGGTAAGGATTAGGGTATAATACAAATAGTGTCCAAAGACTGATAAATATAATGACAACAGCAACCTTCTTTTTCACTTCTCACGCTCCTTAGGGGTATCGTATTAATATTCAGAATTCCATTACTAATTATACCATTATAAGAATCATTATGAGAATAGGTATCTTGTTTTATTTATTAACTTTTATAAAATTGGGTATAAATAAAAGGATGGGCTTTAAGAAAGAAGAAGGAGGCTCAAAATAAAAGCTGAAGGTTTTTTGGCACAGTATTTGCATCCATATTCAGTAGGAAATGGATTATTAAATCATAAAAGGAGGAATTTATTTATGAAAGAAGTAGTAATAGTCAGTGCGGTAAGAACGGCGATTGGAAATTTCGGAGGAGCGCTAAAGGGCATCAGTGCGCCGGACCTTGGAACCATTGTGATTAAAGAAGCCTTAAAAAGAGCCGAGGTTTCCCCGGCCCTGGTGGACGAAGTATACATGGGCTGCATTTTACAGGCAGGACTTGGCCAGGGCGTGGCCCGCCAGGCTGCGGTGAACGCCGGAATTCCGGTAGAAAAACCGGCAACGACGATCAATATGCTGTGCGGGTCCGGTCTTCGAACCATATCCCTGGCAGCTCAAACCATTTTAACCGGGGATAACGATATTGTTGTGGCGGGAGGCACGGAAAATATGTCCCAGGCCCCCTACGTTTCGAGTCAGACCCGGTGGGGAGCGAAAATGGGCGATGTGAAAATGGTCGATACGATGATCAACGACGCCTTAACCGATGCCTTTAACGATTACCATATGGGTATTACGGCAGAAAACCTGGCGGCCAAATACGGCATCACCCGGGAAGAGCAGGACAATTTTGCCGCCCTTTCCCAGAACAAAGCGGAAAAAGCCCAGCAGGAAGGAAAATTCAAAGAGGAAATCGTACCGGTTACGATCCCCCAGCGGAAAAAAGACGACGTGATCTTTGATACCGATGAATTCATCAAGCCGGGCATTACCCCGGATAAGCTTGGAAAACTCCGGGCGGCCTTCAAAAAAGACGGCTCGGTAACCGCAGGAAACGCCTCGGGAATTAACGACGGCGCCGCAGCGGTTGTGGTAATGTCCAAAGAAAAGGCCGATGAGCTTGGACTGACTCCCCTTGCCACCATCGTATCCTATGGCAACGCCGGTGTGGATCCGTCCATCATGGGAATCGGACCGGTGAATGCTACGAAAAGTGCACTGGAAAAAGGAAAACTTACCCTGGAAGACATGGACCTGATTGAAGCCAACGAAGCCTTTGCCGCCCAGGCCTTAGCTGTGGGAAAAGAGCTGAACTGGGTTAATGACAAGGTAAATGTCAACGGCGGAGCCATTGCCCTTGGCCATCCCGTAGGGGCCAGCGGTGCAAGAATTCTGGTCACGCTGCTCCATGAAATGAAGCGGCAAAAGAGCACCTACGGTCTTGCCACCCTCTGCATCGGCGGCGGTATGGGAACCAGTATGATCGTAAAAATGTAGTTTTCTCAACCCTATTAATTTGTACAGTTACTGAACATTGTTTTTACTAAATTGAAAAAACTTGGTATAATGAAGTGGATAGGGGTTTCCCCTATCCGCTTTTTTACTATTAAAATCATGGGGGAGAATAATATGACCATAGGTTCATTACAGAATCCGGATAAGGACATCACAGAAATGCTGGATTTATATCGAAACATCTTCAATCATATCTTCAATTGGGTAGTGGTGGTGGATACCGAAGGCCGGGTAATCCTTCTGAATAAAGCGTACTGCGACTTTCTAGGCATCCCCCAGGAAGAGGCCATGGGAAAGCATGTCACGGAAGTCATTGAAAATACCCGTATGCATATTGTGGTAAAAACCCAAAAGGAAGAAATCGGAGACTTACAAAAAATCAAGGGAAACACCATGGTGGCCAACCGTATACCGATATTTAAAAACGGAAAACTGATCGGAGCCGTGGGTACCGTAGTATTTAAGGACCTGGTGGAAATGGAATCCTATGTAAAGCGGGTAAGGGACATGGAAAAAGAGATTCAATTCTATCAGGAAGAATTTAAAAAAATGACTGCCGGCTATACTTTAGAGGATATTATTGGAGACAGTCCCGAAATTGAATACGTGAAAAAAATGATTCGTAAAGTGGCCAATACCAAATCCAATGTATTACTGGAAGGGGAATCGGGAACCGGTAAGGAACTGGCGGCCCAGGCTATTCACCACCTCAGTCCCCGGGGAGAATTTCCGCTGATTAAAGTAAACTGCGCCGCCATCCCCGGAGAACTGTTGGAATCCGAGCTCTTCGGTTACGAGCACGGGGCCTTTACCGGATCGAAAAAAGGCGGAAAGCTGGGGAAACTGGAGATGGCTAATAACAGTACCATCCTCCTCGATGAAATCGGCGATATGCCCATGAACATGCAGGTAAAGCTTCTTCGGGCCATTCAGGAAAAGGAAATTGAACGGGTAGGGGGCGTGCGGAGCAAGAAGCTGGATTTTCGTATTATCGCCTCCAGCAATCAGAATCTTAAAGAGCTGGTGGCCAAGCAGCAGTTTCGGGAGGACTTATACTACCGGTTGAATGTGGTAAAGATCACCCTTCCGCCGCTGCGGGAGCACCCCAGTGATATCGAAGTGATTGCCCGGTATCTGATTAAAAAACTCTCCAAGGACTTAGGACTCGGCGTCACGGAAATCACCCCGAAAGCTTTGTGGATACTAAAGAAATATTCCTGGCCGGGAAATATCCGGGAGCTGTCCAATGTGATTGAGCGGGCACTGAATTTGATGGACATTGAGGGTCGGGTCGATACGGACCATCTCCCTCCCTATCTGCGGGAAGGCTCTTCCACCGCCGGAATAGACCAAAGTTTAAACCTTAAGGAGCGAATCCAAAAATTGGAGAGGGATGCTATTAAACGGGCGCTGTCCCAAACGAAGTATAATAAGCTGGAAGCCTCAAAGCTCCTGGGGATCAGCCGGACCAGTCTGTATAAAAAAATCGAAGAACATGGACTTTAATAAACGTGTAAATATTTTGTACAGTGTGCAGAATGTTTACACGGTTTTTTTATGGATTGATCCGCCCCACCCTATCCTTTTATTTGAGTCCTTCCGCCGGCGAATTTTCGAATTTTCAGTTAAGAAACGGCGGTAGTGTTAATATAGTGGACACTCCGTTAACTTTTAATCAATTTTTTTCCTTTCATTTCCATCGGCCTTCGAGAAAACCATAAGCCTGGGAGTAGGAATTTACTGGATTAATTCGAATATTGCAGGGAATTCTTAAAATAATAAATATTAGTGATATTGTACCCTCCTAATACCCCTTCCCTTTTTTTGCAGGAATATTTATTACTTTTCAGCGGAATTTCTATAAAATTTCAAAAAGTGGCACGCCCCTTGCTTTTATTTAATGTTATCAAGCAGTTTTATACTTCACTTATAAATTATATTTTAGGAGGTTCACTTATGCCCAAGTTTACAAATGCAAAAGAAGCGGTATCCTGCATTGAGTCCAATTCAACCTTGGCCACTGCCGGATTTGTAGGAAATGCCGTACCGGAGGAACTGGAAATCGCGTTGGAAGAGCACTTTCTGGAAACCGGTAAACCCCAAAACCTGACCCTGGTCTATGCCGCGGGACAGGGCGACGGAAAAGATCGGGGATTGAATCATTTAGGCCATGAGGGATTGTTAAAGCGGGTCGTTGGAGGTCACTGGGGTCTTGTTCCGAAGATCCAGAAGCTGGCCCTTGGGAATAAAATCGAAGCCTATAATTTCCCCCAGGGAACCATTTCCCACTTATTTAGAGATATTGCCGCCAACAAACCGGGAACCATCACAAAAGTTGGTCTTAAGACCTTTGTGGACCCCCGACTGGACGGAGGAAAACTGAATGAATGCACCGGGGAAGATCTGGTGGAGCTGATGGAAATCCACGGTGAAGAGTATTTACTTTATAAAGCCTTCCCCATCGACTATGCATTAATTCGGGGAACCTACGCCGATGAGTACGGAAATGTCACGATGGAAAAAGAAGCCGGCTCCCTGGAAGTGTTATCCATTGCCCAGGCGGTTAAAAACTCTGGAGGAAAAGTCATCGTCCAAGTGGAAAAGGTTGTAAAAGCCGGAAGCTTAGACCCCCGCCTGGTAAAAGTTCCCGGAATTTATACCGACTTTATTGTAGAGACCCAAGACATGAATAATCATATGCAGACCTTCGCCGAGCAGTACAATGAAAGTTATACAGGAAACATTAAGGTACCGGTGACCTCCGTAAAGCCCATGGCACTGGATCCCAGAAAGATCATTGCACGAAGAGCCGCAATGGAACTGATTCCTCAAGCCATTGTGAATCTTGGAATTGGAATGCCCGAGGGAGTCTCTTCCGTTGCCAACGAAGAAGGGGTGGGGGAAGAAATGATCCTTACCGTAGAGCCCGGACCCATTGGCGGAATCCCCGCCGGCGGCTTAAGTTTCGGTGCGGCCACCAATCCCCAGGCGATTATCGATCAGCCGAATCAATTTGACTTTTATGACGGCGGCGGACTGGATGTAGCCTTCTTAGGCCTTGCCCAGTGCGACCGGATCGGAAATATTAATGTAAGCAAGTTCGGCCCGAAAATTGCCGGTGCCGGGGGCTTTATCAATATCACCCAGAATGCAAAAAAAGTGATCTTTTGCGGAACCTTTACCGCCGGCGGCTTCAAAGCGGAAGCCGTGGACGGAAAATTGAAGGTTACCCAGGAAGGCAAGTCGATTAAATTTGTGCAGGATGTAGAGCACGTTACCTTTAGCGGGGAGTTTGCGAAGGAATCCAATCAACCGGTTATTTACATTACCGAGCGGGCAGTCTTCGAGCTGAAGGATGAAGGCTTGGTTCTGACGGAAATTGCTCCGGGAATGGATCTTGAAACCGATATTCTGGCCTACATGGACTTTAAGCCTGTGATCGCCGATGATTTAAAGGAAATGGATTCACGGATCTTCAAGCCGGAGAAAATGAACCTGAAGTTAAGTACCACATTATAAAAGATTTTATACTCCGGGCCTGAGTACCCTTAGGCCCGAACCAAAATTTTGAGGAGGAAAAGTTAATGATTGGTATTATTATTGGTCTTGTACTGATGATGTTCTTAGCTTACAAAGGGCTTTCCATCATCTGGATCGCTCCGATTTGTGCCCTGGTGGTTGCCGCTGCCGGTGGTTTGGAATTACTGCCCGCCTATACCGAAGCTTATATGGGCGGCTTCGTCGGATTTGCACAACTATGGTTCCCTGTATTTATGCTCGGTGCCATCTTCGGGAAGGTTATGGAGGACTCCGGTGCTGCCCAGGCCGTGGCCCAGTGGCTGACCTCGAAGTTCGGTAAAAAAGCGGCGATCTCTGCGGTTGTAGCCGGTTGTGCCGTCCTTACCTTTGGCGGAATTTCCTTATTTGTTGTAGTATTCGCTATGTATCCCATCGCACTTTCATTATTCCGGGAGGCGAACATTACAAGAAAATTGATTCCCGGTACCATCGCCCTCGGTTCCTTTACCTTTACGATGACGGCTATCCCCGGAACTCCCCAGATTCAAAACCTGATTCCGATGCAGTACTTTGGAACAGAAGCAACCGCCGCACCGATCATGGGCATTCTCGGTGCGATCATCATGTGCGGTGGCGGAATCTTCTACTTGGAAATGCGGCGAAGGAAATATGAATCCCTTGGGGAGCTTTACAATGAGCCTAAAGATAAGGCTCCGGAAATTGATGCTTCGAAGCTGCCGAATCCGGCACTTTCCGCCCTTCCCCTGCTTGCAGTAATTTCATTATTGAACATTTTCAACCTGAACATTATCGTTGCCTTACTTGCAGGTATTTTACTGGGTCTTGCCCTGAATATTCCCCGTATTGAAAACATGAAGGCCACATTGAACCAGGGAGCCTCCAGTTCCGTTATTGCAATCATTAATACCTCCGCAGCCGTTGGTTTCGGTTCTGTGGTTCAGGCAGTGCCCGGTTTTGAAACCTTAACCGACATGGTGATGGGAATCCCCGGAAATCCATTGATTTCCCAGGCAGTATCCGTTAACCTATTGGCAGGGGCTACCGGTTCCGCCTCCGGGGGTATGGGAATTGCCCTGGAAGCTCTTGGATCTCAGTATCTGGAAATTGCCCAGGCAACAGGAATTCCACCGGAAGCTTTCCACAGAATCGCCTCGATGTCCTCCGGTGGACTTGATACACTGCCCCATAATGGCGCGGTGCTTACCCTCCTTGCCGTTACCGCTATGACTCATAAAGATTCTTACAAGGAAATCTTCGTTGTGGGATCGTTAATTCCCATTGCAGCAGTGATTTCCGGGATTATCCTAGGAAACTTCGGATTAGTCTAGTTTGTACTGCAGCCGTTACAGCCGTAATAAAAATGTGAAGAGCGTTGATAATGGGGTATAAACCAAAAGCAGAGCCGTCAAACAGGAATTCGCCGGTTCTCCCCATGAGATTATAAATAAAGTGGTGACGCACAATGGGACACTTCCGTTGTGGGACGACAAGCAAAAGGTCTTAGGTTTGCAGGTTATCACTGACCTGACAGAAGAAAATCGTCCTCTTTTGTCCAAATTACACTAGGAGGTATATATTTATGAGATTAAAAGGAAAAGTAGCAATGATTACAGGTTCCAGCCGAGGTATCGGAAATGCGGTTGCAAAGAAGTTTTTGGAAGAAGGCGCCAAAGTCGTACTGATCGACCGTGGTGAAGAAGCCGTGCAGAAGTCTATCGAAGACATGAAGCAGTACGGCGACGCAGTAGGATACGCCATGGACGTAACCGACCGGGCCCGGGTACAGGAAGTATTCGAGACCATAGTCAAAGACCACGGAACCTTGGATATTTTGGTAAACAATGCGGGGATTACCCAGGATGCGCAGCTTTATAAAATGAGCGAAGATCAGTGGGATTCCGTGATTAATGTAAACCTTAAAGGGGTTTTCAATTGCGCTCAGGAAGCGGTAAAAATCATGCGGGAGAAGCAAACCGGATCCATTATTAACATTTCTTCCGTAGTAGGCCTTTACGGAAACTTCGGTCAGGTCAATTACGCCGCAACAAAATCCGGTGTGATCGGAATGACAAAATCCATCGCCAAGGAAGTCGGGCGAAAGAACGTTACTGTTAATGCCGTAGCGCCGGGCTTTATTAATACCGAAATGACTGCAAAAATGCCGGATAAAGTACTGGATATGATGAAGGATAAAGCCCCCCTCGGCCGATTAGGAGAGCCTGAAGATATTGCCAACGCCTGCCTGTTCCTTGCTTCCGACGAAGCACGCTTCGTAACCGGTACCGTTCTTTCAGTAGATGGCGGGGTTGTGCTGTAAGTTTTAACCTCTTATTACGGTCATTGATTCCAGCGATGAATTTTGCCATGAATTCATCCGTTGGGTTTAATCATTGATATATTGATGTACAAATAGCGAATGTTTTTAAAGCTCAAGGAAAAGAAAAAGCAGGAAATAGACTCCCTTCTATTTGCCTGTTTTTTCTCTTTGCCTGCTGTTTCTATTTGAATTATAATGAAATCCGATATTTTTGCGGACTGATAACCGAAGGGTGGTGCTTTATTTGCAGCAAATTATTGATATGATTCTGGAGTCCGGTGCCCGGGGCATCGACCTGTCCTTATACTTAATCCTTCCGATTATGGTAACGATGATGGCGATTATGAAAGTCCTGGAAGAAAAAAATGTCTTAAACAAAGCGGCCTTGGTTTTTTCTCCGCTGCTGCTGATTTTCGGTCTTCCGGGCCTTGGAGTATTTGCATTGATTCAAATCCTGTTTATTTCCTTCGCCGCCCCGGTGGCTACGTTAAAGGTGATGGAGATGAAGCCCTCCATCAGCGATGCGAGAATCGCTGCGACCCTGGCGGCCATATTGGTTATGGCCCAGGCCAATGCCAGCTTTCCGCTGGTTGCCGTGGGGCTGAATCTACCGATTAATATTTTAACTTCTATTCCCGCCGGGCTTCTGGCAAGCTTTATTGCCTTTAAGATGTGCGAAAAGATGGATCTCCATCACCCGGAACAGGAAAAAATCCTGAACCCCGTGGGGGAACAGGAAGAACCCGAACCAAAGAAAAAAATTATTCCGCTGCTTTTTAAAGGGGGGGAAGAAGGTCTTCAGATCACACTGAAATCCATCCCACCGCTGATTCTTGCGATTTTAATGGTAAACATTTTTGAAATGGCGGGCATTATCGCCGTGCTGGAGACAATTATGGCACCGCCGCTTACCCGGATGGGTATTCCAAGCATTGCAGTGCTTCCCATTGTTACAAAGTTTATAGCCGGGGGTACAGCCATGATGGCGATCATTCTGGATTTAATGGAAAACGGACTGATGACGGTCCCGGAACTGAACCGAATGGCGGGCTTTACCCTTAACCCCCTGGATCCCGTAGGACTGGCGGTATTGACGGCCACCGGCCCCAGGGTTTCGAAGGTGGTTCGACCGGCGATCATTGCCGCAGTAATCGGGATTATTTTCCGCGGAATTATTCATATCATTATTTTTTAAGTCCTATTCCTGCTCCTTCCCCGGGGGATGATTTTCATGCTCGGAGTTTTCGATCATATTTTCGAATTCTTTAACCGGATCCCTCTTCCCGTCGTCGCAGGCAAGGTCCCTTAACTCATTTACCTGCTCTTCCTTTCCAAGGACGATCATGGCGTCCCCTTCCTCCAGGACTTCATCGGAGCTTGGATTCAGTTTCGGCTGCTCCTTTCCTTTTTTTCGAATAGCAAGGACAATCAGCCCGGTTCTCTCGGGAATCTTCGCCTCCTTTAGGGTCTTTCCTTTTAAGGAGGAGCTCTGACAGATGATCACATCTTCCAAATCCAGTACCACATCCCCGGCATGGGTGATGATATCCAAAAAGGAAATAATCGAGGGCCGGATCACAAAGGAGGCCATACGCATACCGCCGATGATATTTGGGGAGATGGTATTGTTGGCTCCGGCTTTTTTCAATTTTTCCCGGGAATTACTCTCCACCGACCGGGAAACGATATAAAGGTCCGGATTCATCTGCCTTGCGGTAAGGACTGCAAACACATTGGCCGCATCCTTGGGCAGGCTGGATATCAGGCCCTTGGCCTTATGAATCTGGGCCTTTTCCAGGGCTTCTTCGTGGGTACCGTCCCCTTGGATTACCAGTACGCCGCGATCCGCCAGTTCCCGGACGATCCGTTCCTTAATTTCAATGACCACGAAATCCACTTTGCTGTTTTCAAACTGCTGAATCACACTTTGACCGGTTTCCCCGGCCCCGCAGAGTATGTAATGGTCCTTTAACTCTTTGATCTGTTTTTCCATTTTGACCCTCCTCCAGGTTTCCTTAAAGGTGCCTTCCAAAAGCAGGCCCACCGCTGAGGTGACGGCATACCCCACCGTCCCGAGACCCATGAAAATAATAACCATGGTGAAATACTTTGCCTGATCCGTCATGTCCCCCACCTCGGTAAATCCCACGGTGGAAATGGTTATGATGGTCATATAAAGGGCATCCACAAAACTTACACCCAATAGTATTTGATAGCCGATGGTACCGATCGCTACGATAATTACAAGGGTACCCAGTACAATAGCCAGTTTGCGGTGTTCTTTAAAAAACAACGGCCTCACCTCTTTTCCTGCGATTTTTCCTGCGATGTTTACTAGTATTTTTACCACAAACATAGGGGGTGTAAACAAAAACAGGACCTCAACTTTGGATTTCAGCGGATTATTTACCGCTAAATCGAAGTTGAAGTCCCGCTCAGCAGCTAAACTTGTTTTGGTCTGCTTTATCGGTTATCGGCTGCGGTCTTTGTTTCTTTCCTGTTCGGTGCTTCTCGGTTCACTGCTGTTCTTCTGATCCATGGGGTTGTGAATATTTCCGGGGTCAGCCGGGCCTCTTTCTTCCTTTGGAAGTTCTTCATAGGTCCGGTCCGCATGCTCTTTTTCCGCCCGGGGTCTGTCCCCTTTAGTATCTTCCGTTTCGCTGTTTCCCCGCTCTTTATTTTTCTGCTCTTCTTTTGCCTGCTCTGCTTTTTTCTGATCCTTTTCTGCATGGGCTACCGCATCCCGGCCTTTTTTCGCCCGCTCTTTGTCCTGATCCTTACTGCCGTCCCTGCGCTGCATTCTGCTTTCTTCATCGAGGAGATAAACGAACAGTCCGCTTCTGAGTTTCGGTTCAAACCAGGTGGATTTCGGCGGCATTACTTCTCCGGCGTCGGAGATGGCAAAGAGATCCTCAATCGGGGTGGGATACATTGTAAAGGCCACTTTCATATCTTTAGATACCCGAAGCTCCAGCTCTTTAAGCCCCCGGATGCCTCCCACAAAGTCAATTCGGTTATCGGTCCTGGGGTCTTCAATACCGAGGATGGGCTTTAGTAAATGCTCCTGAAGAATGCTGACGTCCAGCTTCTTAATCGGATCGTGCTCGTTGATGACGGAATCCGATGCTTCAAGGGTGTACCACTTGTCCTCTAAATACATTCCGAAGCGGTGCACCTTATCGGGTTTGTAAGGCTCTTTTTCCGGTGCTTCCCGAATGTCAAAATTCACTTTTACTTTTTCCAGGAATTCCTCTTTGCTGTAGCCGTTTAAGTCCTTTACCACCCGGTTATAATCCATAATCAGCAGCTCATCATCGGGGAAAATTACCGCCATCATATAATTAAAGGGTTCCTCTCCGGTATAATCCGGGTTCATCTCTCTTCGGGAGATTCCCACTCTTGCGGCGGAGGCGGTGCGGTGATGACCATCGGCTATATAAAGACTGGGCACCTGTTCAAATTGCTCTTCCAGGGCTTTTATAACCTCCTGTCGATCCACCACCCATAATTGATGGCGGATGTCGTCTTCTGTAACAAAATCGTACTCCGCATCATTTTTATTGGTCCATTCAATGATAATCTCATTGATCTGCTCTTTGGATCGGTACGTGAAAAACACAGGCTCCGTATTGGCATTGGTCACGTCAAAGTGATTTACCCGGTCGATTTCTTTTTCCGGTCGGGTGTGCTCGTGCTTTTTGATTACATTATTTAAATAGTCGTCAATGGAAGCTCTTGCAACGATTCCGGTCTGTCCTCTTCCATCCATGATCTGCCGGTAAATATAGTATTTCGGCTGGGGATCCTTGATCATTACCCCCCGGCTCATCATGTCCATTAAATTTTCTCTGGCCTTTTCGTATACCTGATGATCGTAGGGGCTGGTTTCTTTATCCATATCAATTTCCGAACGGCTGACATGGAGGAAACTGTCCCGGTTGTCCTTTGCCATCTCCGCCGCCTCTTCCCGGTTCATTACATCGTAGGGTAGGGCGGATACTTCCTTGGCCTTTTCCGGGGCGGGTCGAACCGCCGCAAAGGGTTTTACTACTGCCATATGATCCTCTCCTTTTATTAAATACTGTGGTATCCTGTTTATTTACCTATAGTATCCAGTTTATTTATCTGTGGTATCCAGTTTATTTATCTGGGGCATCCAGTTTATTTACCTGGGTTTTTTTATCGTTGGTTTTTTGCTATTACAGCTTAAAGTATTCTTTGACGATTTTTACAATCTCTTCGCCGATTTTTTCCTGGGCTTCCACCGTGGCGGCACCGATATGGGGGCTTAGAGAGATCTTTTCATGGTTATAGATTTCTTCCTTTTCCAGCGGTTCATCTTCAAATACATCCAGGGCCGCTGCGGCCACTTTTCCGGAGTCCAGGGCTTTTAACAGCGCGTCCTCGGAAAGGACTCCGCCCCTTGCACAATTGATGATGTAGACGCCGTCTTTCATCATGTCAAAGGCCTTTTGGTCCAAAATGGCGCCGACCTTCGGGTTATAGGGGGCATGGATGCTGATGAAGTCTGCGGTTTTCAACAGATCTTCCGTTGACAGGTACTGATAGTTCTCATACCCTTCCACGGCTCCGGACCTTTTTGTATAGGTGATCTTCATTCCAAGATCATAAGCTTTTTTCGCCGTGGCCCGGCCCATTCGGCCGAAACCGATAATCCCTAAGGTCTTGCCTTCCAATTCTATGCCGGTGTACTGCTTTTTCAGCCATTTTCCGTTTCGCATCGTTACATTGGACTGATGGAGATGTCTGGCCAGGGTCAGCATATGTCCGATAGCCATCTCCCCAACAGCGTTGGTACTGGCATCCGGCGTGTTATGGACGGTAATACCGTTTTCCTCGGCATAGGCTTTGTCGATGTTGTCAATTCCCACACCGGCCCGAATGACCAGTTTCAGCTTTCCGCTAACCAGGGCACTCTCCAAAACCTCTTTGGTAATCTTCGTTGCGGAGCGTACAATGACTCCGTCGTAATTTTTGATTTTCACTTTCAGTTCTTCCGGATCGTAGTGTTCCTCTGTTACTTCGATATCCATATCCCTAAGGGCTTTTACCGATTGATCGTCTATTTTATCATTGGCAAGTATTTTAATCATAGGTTTCCCTCCATCTTTTGCTGTATTTGTTCGGTGTCTTTAATTACTGTATTTGCTTACTGTCCTTGTTTACTGATATCCTTTACTTCTCTTCCATCAGCTCTTCAATCACGTTTAACAGTTCTTTTACCTCATCCAGCGTGGTATCGGCCATATGGGCAATTCTAAAGGTTTTTTCCTTTAAGTCTCCGTATCCGTTGGAAATTGAATATCCCCGTTCTCCAAGCTTCCGGTTCAGCTCTTTCACACTGATCCCCTTGGTATTTTTTATTGTGGTCAGGGCATTGGAAGCGTACTTTTCCTCGGCAAACAGTTCGAAATGCTCTTTTGCCCAGGCCCGCACGTAATCCGCCATTTCCTGGTGGCGATTGAACCGGTTTTCCAGTCCTTCTTCGTTTAAAATCTTATCCAGCTGATAATCCAGGGCGAACATATGGGACAGCGACGGTGTGGAAGGATACTGATAGTCCTTCTTTTGAATGGTGTCATAGAGTTTCAGCAGATCCAGATAGTATCCCCGATGCTTCACTTCCTTCGCCCGCTGTACCGCTTTTTTGGAAAAAGAGGCAATGGCCAGTCCCGGAGGGAGCCCTAAGCATTTTTGCGTAGAGGTAATACCGATATCCACGCCCCACTCGTCAAAGGGAATTTTCACCCCTCCCAGGGAACTTACGGTATCCATGGCAAACAGTACTTCCGGGTACTTCTTGATCACGTCGGAAATTTCTTTTACCGGGTTCATAATACCGGTGGAGGTTTCATTGTGGGTAATGGTGACCAAATCATACTTTCCGGTAGCGAGGGCTTCCTCTACCATCTCCGGCGTGGTGGGCTTACCCATTTCCGACTGGAATAGATCCGCAGGTACATTATTGGCCTCCGCCAGTTCATACCACCGATCGCCAAAGGCCCCTACGGAAAACACGGCGGCCCGTTTTTTCGTACCGGAGCGGATGGCCCCTTCCATCAGGCCGGTGCCTGAAGAGGTGGAAAGGAGTATTTCTTCCTCGGTATACATCACCTTTCGCATTTTTTCAGAAATGGACCGCTGAAGATTCGAGGCATCCTTGGTTCTATGGCCGATCATCTGGGTACTCATTTTTTCCAATACATCCTCGGAGACCGTCACCGGTCCCGGAATAAATAACTTCTTTTTCATGTTCTTTTCCTCCTTTTGAATCCTTCTGATTTCTTTCGTGATGCTATTTTCACCGCTTAAGGTCTCGATTGCGGTTTATCAACAAAAATCTTAACAATATATTGTTACCCATAAAAGTTTGTTTTAAAAAGGGAAACGAGAGTTAATTTCAATTAATAATCCAAGGGGAATAATCCAGGGAAAATTTCCTGACAGCAAAAAGAATAATAAAAAAGTACCGGCGGGAAGCCTTCCCGGCGATACTTTTTTATTATTCCAAAATCTCCAGCACTTCCTCTAAGGGCTTTCGCTTTGGGGATGTGAGTTCTTTTTCCTCGGGGACGCCAAGAGGGGTCATTGCGGCTAAGTAGTAGCCTTCCCTTTCAAAGCCCACGGCTTCTTGAATTTCCTTTGCGGCAAAGTTTGGTCCCGTCATCCAGCAGGTGCCGTAGCCGAGATTTGCCGCGGCCAGCAACAGATTTTCCACTGCGGCGGCCACATTCTGAATGCCCGGGTGATGTTTTCCAAGGGCTGCAATTTCTTCCTCCGATGCATTTTTCGCCCGAAGAAGCTCCTCTCCGGTGGTGGGATAGGGCCCGGCAAATACCAATACGGTTACCGGCGCTTTGGTGAAAAAGGAATAAAAGGGTAAATACTTTAAAAAGTCTTTGGTTTTTTCCTCCGGCAGTCCCTCTACCATCTTTTTTCCTTTAGCCTCAATGGCCGCGCTGATCTTTTCGATGATGCTCCGGTTTTTTACCACAATAAAGTGCCAATTCTGCTGATTTTTTCCCGACGGCGCATAGGTCGCTGCCCGAATGATTTCCCGAATGTCTTCATTGGGTACGGCGGCTTCCTTAAAGTTCCGTACGCTGTGGCGTTTGTAAATAAAATCCAATGTGTTCATTGTAAAACCTCCCCTAGCTTTATTTATACCCGAATTTATACCCGAAAGTTTTCCAGGGTAAAACAAAAACCATCTTTCTAGTGAAAAATGGTTTCTTTCAGGTTTTTCATATTTCCCCGAATTTTTGATGGATCTATTAATATGGATCTATTAATTAGGTTAGATTGTTGAGGTAAAAAACACCACGGCGAAAAACATGATCCATGCTGCGGTTAATCGTTTCATAGGGTGGACCCTCCTTTTAAAATGTTCTGAATACCCGGATTCCAATAGCGTACAGCAAAAGAGCTCAGCTTCGAACTTAATATTTTTAACTTTCATAATTTTTCTTCACTTGTTAAATATTTATCTATCCATACCCCAATTATAGCGGAGGTCCTCTTCCTTGTCAAACATTTCTAACTGGAAATGCGAGAAGACAAGACTCCGTTTTGCTGTCTAGTCTTCCCCCTGTATCCTAATCTATTTTTTCATGACCGTATTTTTTCATGATCTCCCCGCAGTCCGCCGGAAGGACCGCCGGAGAAATCAGGTAGCCCTGATAATGGGTGCAGCCCAGTTTATTCAGCGCTTTTTTATGGGCCTCGGTTTCCACACCCTCGGCAATGATTCGAAGGTTTAAGACCTTGGCCATTTGGATGATGGTGGTGGTCACCGCCCGGGCATTGTCATCGGTCAGCATATTATGGACAAAGGAGCGGTCCACCTTTAAAATATCCACCGGAAAATTGGTGAAATAGGACAGCGATGAATAGCCGGTCCCGAAATCATCGATGGAAAAGGTTACCCCGGTTTTTTTAAGCCGGTTCATCAGCTCGATTTTCTGCTCAATATGTTTCATTGCCACGCTTTCGGTGAT
>SKOH01000058.1 GCA_007120165.1 Clostridiales bacterium | reverse complement strand
TTCAGTTGGGACTAAGAGTATTTCATGCAGTAGAAGAGACTTTCAAAAGTGCAGTAGATGAAAGCGTTTATGATGATCAAATAGGGATGATGGAAATGGTTCTAGAGGTCGACGAGATCATTCAGGAAATGGAAGATATTCGAGGAGAATTCGGCAAGTTCAATGATTAATATATTCCCGTTAAAATTTAGAGAGGGGGGAAATAATGAGTACTAAGAGAATTGTCCATTATATAAATCAATTTTTCGGCGGTATCGGCGGAGAAGAAAAAGCAGATATCAAACCGGAAGTAAGAGAAGGGGTCGTAGGCCCGGGGATGGCACTGCAAGCAGCTCTTAAAGATGAGGGTGAAATAGTAGCTACCATTATTTGTGGAGACTCATACTTTAATGAGAATCTTCAAGAGGCCAAAGAGGAAGTATTGGAATTAGTGAAGAAATACGATGCAGACCTTTTCATTGCAGGACCGGCATTCAATGCAGGGCGATACGGTGTAGCCTGTGGTACGATTGCGGATGCTGTAAAAAAAGAATTAAACATTCCAAGCATGACCGGTATGTATCCGGAAAACCCCGGAGCAGACATGTTTAAAAAGTCGGTGCATATTATTGAAACCGGCAACTCCGCAGCAAAAATGCGTAAAGCCATTCCATTAATGGCGAGTCTGGCGATTAAGATGCTTCATGGAGAAGAAATTGGAAGTCCTGATGAGGACAACTATATCCCCATGGGCGTTCGAAAAAACTATTTCCATGAAACAAGAGGTTCAAAAAGAGCGGTGGATATGCTGATGAAAAAAATGGCTGGAGAACCCTTTACAACAGAATATCCCATGCCAAATTTTGACCGGGTAGACCCATTACCTCCAATTGTTGACATTACCAAAGCAAAAGTTGCTCTAGTAACCTCGGGAGGAATTGTTCCAAAGGGAAATCCTGATAGAATTGAGTCTTCCAGTGCTTCTAAATACGGAAAATATGATATTGCAGATCTGGGTGATTTATTAGAAGCCAGTCATGAAACGGCTCACGGTGGATATGACCCCACCTATGCCAATGCGGATGCAGACTGTGTACTTCCAGTGGACGTGTTACGGGACCTGGAAACAGAAGGAAAAATCAAAGAGCTTCATCGATACTTCTATACTACGACCGGAAATGGAACTTCCGTTGCAAGTTCCAAAGCCTTTGCAGAAGAGTTTTCTCAGGAACTGATAAAAGATGGAGTGGATGCGGTTATCCTAACCTCCACCTGAGGTACCTGTACACGTTGCGGTGCAACGATGGTGAAAGAAATTGAGCGGGCCGGTATTCCGGTGGTTCACATTTGTACAGTAGTACCGATTTCCTTAACGGTGGGAGCAAACCGGATTGTTCCGGCAATTGCCATTCCCCATCCACTGGGAAGTCCGATGCTGGATCATGAAGAAGCAAAAGCCCTTCGACGAAAAATTGTTGAGCGGTCTTTAGTAGCCTTAACCACTGAAGTCAGCGGACAAACCGTATTTGACTAAAAGTATTGCAAAAAAATAACTGAATATCATATTATTAATGATCATTATGGGTACTATCAATAAAGTAAGAAACAATTACCAGCTATTCCATCGGAGTAGCTGGTAATTTAAAACTGCGAAAACTTATGGAGGTGACAGTTATGAATTATTCAGTATTAAAAGGGGCTGGCTATGTGCTCGTTCATACCCCGGATATGATTACCCACAGCGGGACCACGCAAACCATCGAAAGAAGAGCAAATCCGGACTCGGAATACTTAAAGAAACTCCCAGAACATTTACGAAGTTTCGAAGAAGTGGTAACCTATCCGCCGAACCAAGCCTACATCGGTACGCTTAAGCCCGAAGATCTAAATGATTTTGAAATGCCTTGGTATGATAAAAGAGTGGACGGCGCAGTACGATTTGGAAAATTTGGAGAGATCATGCCCCAGGAAGAATTTATCGGCTTGATAAAAATTAACGATGTATTTGATCTGGTCATGCTCGAAAAAAGTTTTACTCACGATATCAAACAAAAACTACAAGCCCATCCCTTAGTAAAAGATATTCATATCACGAAATTAAAAAACGGGGAAGAGCTTACTGATATTCAAAAGGCCATCAATAACCATGCAGCGGAGGCTATATACCATAATAATGAAGTGGTGGGATGCGTGAAAAGAGCCCACGAGACCGATCCCAACTTAAATGCCCATGTAATGTTTGAAAACTTAGCGGTAAAAGCTTCGGGAGTTTTAGCTGCGGAGAATTTAATTGCCAAAAATGATATTAATGTAGAAGATATAGATTATGTAATTGAGTGTTCTGAAGAAGCTTGCGGCGATATTAATCAACGGGGCGGCGGAAACTTCGCCAAATCCATTGCAGAAATGATTGGTGCCGTTAATGCTACCGGTTCCGATCTTCGAGCCTTTTGTGCAGCACCTACCCATGCCCTTATTGAAGCTGCGGCCTTAGTGCAGGCAGGGGTTTATGAAAATGTATTAGTTGCCGCAGGAGGAGCCGTGGCAAAACTGGGTATGAACGGAAAGGATCATGTCAAAAAAGAAATGCCGATATTGGAAGACGTTATCGGTGGTTTTGCGGTACTGGTAACCAAAAATGATGGCCTTCATCCAATTATCCGTACAGATTTAGTAGGTCGACACACCGTTGGCACCGGCTCTTCCCCCCAGGCAGTTATTACGGCTCTAATTACCGCACCTCTTGATAAAGGAGGACTGAAAATCACCGATGTGGATAAATATTCCGTAGAGATGCAAAATCCGGATATTACAAAACCTGCAGGAGCCGGGGACGTGCCTGCTTCAAATTATAAGATGATTGCAGCCCTTGGTGTAAAACGTAAAGAAATGGAACGTCAGGATGTGGCGACATTCGGCAGTAAACACGGAATGCCCGGATGGGCACCTACTCAAGGGCATATTCCTTCAGGGGTTCCTTACCTGGGACCTGCCTTGGAGTCGTTTAAAAACGATGAAATCAAACGGGCTATGATTGTAGGAAAAGGCAGCCTTTTCTTAGCAAGAATGACAAATCAGTTTGATGGAGTTTCCGTAATACTAGAAAAGAATACAGGAAAATTAGAAGTAAGCGGTGGTGTTTCCGAGCAGGAAATCCGAATGATGATTGCTGAAACCATGAAGGATTTTGCAAAAAATTTAATGGGTGAATAGAGGGAACCTTGACTAAGAAAGGCGGTGAATGGAGTGACAGAACAACAAAAAGATATTAAAAGACAAATTGGCAAGGTATTTGATGATATAGCCAAAGGAATTGAGACCGGAAATTTTGGAGAAAGAATAACGGTAGGTCTTACCACATTAGGTAGTGAGCATGGTGTGGATAATCTTGTTAAAGGCGCGGAAATTGCTGCTAAAACCGGTAAATTTGATGTAGTACTGATTGGTCCCAAGATTGATACCGAATTGGAATTGGTTGAAGCAGAGGACGAGACTATTATGCATAATGTTATGGAAGAGCTTCTGGCTTCGAAAAAAATTCAGGCCTGCGTAACGATGCACTACAACTTCCCGATCGGTGTATCCACCGTAGGAAAAGTCATCACTCCCGGAAAAGGTAAAGAGATGTACTTAGCCACAACCACGGGAACTTCAGCGGCGGATCGGACAGAAGCCATGGTAAGAAACGCGATCCACGGAGTTATCGCTGCTAAAGCCTCTGGTGTAAAGAATCCAACAATTGGTGTGTTGAATGTGGATGGTGCAAGACAAGTGGAAAAAGCACTTAACACCTTAGTAGCTAATGGCTATGATATGAAGTTTACTGAATCCATGCGTGCCGACGGAGGGGTGGTTATGAGAGGAAACGATCTTTTAGCCGGTAGTCCGGATGTCATGGTACAAGATACACTTACCGGTAATATTTTCATGAAGATTTTCTCCTCATTCCATACCGGAGGGGACTATGAAGCCTTAGGATATGGCTATGGTCCGGGAATTGGTGAAGGTTATGATAAGAATATTTTAATCCTATCCCGGGCTTCAGGAACTCCGGTTGTGGCGAAAGCTTTAGAATATGCTGCGGAGCTTGTGGAAGGCAAGTTAGAACTAAAAGTAAAAGAAGAGTATAGTAAAGCCAATAAAGCAGGCCTTAAGGATATTATTGAAGCCCTTACCAAATCCAGCAAGAAATCCGATGAGGAAGAAACCGTGAAGCAACCGCCGAAAGAAGTGGTTACCGGTTCTTTATCCGGAATCGATATTATGGAACTGGAAGATGCCGTACAGGAACTTTGGAAAAATGAGATCTATGCAGAAAGCGGCATGGGATGCACCGGACCCGTGGTAATGGTCAGTGAAGAAAAAATCAAAAAAGCGATTAGTGTTTTAAAGGCTGCAGATTATGCGGTCAGTGAACCGATCGACTGCTAATTTCACTGCTGAAGATTTCATTTACAGACAATTTAATAGACACACGTTAAAGAACCCCACTTTTGCCAAGATAATATCCCTTATCCTAGGAAAAAGGGGTTCTTTTATTTAATTAACCGGGGGAGTTTAATGATTAAATTACAGGGTATAGAAGGAAATGAGCGTTGCATTTTGGGATTTGCTATATTATAATGAGGTTAAGGTCCTTGCAACGCAGGACGGAATATTAGACTCTTTTTAGTACTGTAAAAGTCTAAATATTACATTAGGGGAGGTAGAAGAATGAAGAAGAATTTATGGATTTTGTTATTGGTAGCTTTACTTACAATGGTTTTGGCATTAACAGGTTGTAATGGAGATGACAATGGTGAAAACGGTGAAAACGGTGAAAACGGGGAGAATGGCGAAGACTTTTTTGTAGGCCTTGTTACCGACACCGGCGGAATCGATGATCAATCCTTCAACCAGGGAACCTGGGAAGGGATCCAGGATTTTGCTGATGAGTATGGTGCAGAGACCAATTACCTTCAATCCGAAGCGGATGCTGATTATGTTCCCAACCTATCAAGTTTTGCAGATGACGAAGTTGATTTAATTGTGGCTCCCGGATTTCTATTCGAAGACGCTATTGGTCAAGTGGCCGATAACTTCCCGAACCAAAACTTTTTGCTTATTGATGCGGTTGTAGAACGAGACAATATCGTAAATGCAATTTTTGCCGAAGAACAAGGATCTTTCCTAGTGGGAGTGGCAGCAGCCCTTACCGCCCAGGAAGCCGGAGAAGACACCGTAGGATACATCGGCGGTGTGGACTTTGAGTTAATTCAGAAGTTTGAAGCAGGTTTTGAAGCAGGGGTTTATGCAGTAGACCCTAATATGACTGTTTTAGTAGAATATGTAGGAGATTTTTCTGACCCGTCAACCGGACGATCCATAGCATCCATCATGTTTGATGATGGCGCTTACGTAATTTATCATGCAGCCGGTGGTTCTGGTAACGGATTGATTAACGAAGCCATGGAACGAAGAAGCGGCGGAGATGATGTATGGGCAATCGGTGTAGACCGAGACCAATACGATGATGGAATCTACGATGGAGATAATTCAGCGGTTCTTACTTCAATGATGAAAAGAGTAGACGTAGCGGCTTATGAAGTGTCCGTAATGACCTATGAAGGCAACTTCCCTGGAGGAGACATTATTGAGTTTGATTTAGAAAACGAAGGGGTTTCTTTGCCGGAGGAAAATCCAAATTTAAGTGACGATATTCTGGAACAAGTACAAAACTATATCGATCAAATTATAGCCGGTGAAATTGAAGTGCCAACTACACCTGAAAGATTACAGTAATCCATTTACGTATAACTATCAGTGAAAGTTAATAGAATAGTTATGAATTTAATATTTCGCTATAAAAACCAAGATTTTATAGTCTTGGTTTTTTTAGCGAATCATTACAATTGAGGTGAAAAAATGATAGCAACAAAAGAAGAAATTCGAGGGGTCATTGAAAGCAGCTCCATGACCTACGAACAAAAGCATCATGCCTTGGCAAACGCAGCAGAAAGAATGCTGGACCCCAGAGAGCTTTTGGACTATTCTAAAGAGGAATACGAGAGCCTAATTGAACATATTATCTGTGACTTAAATGAAGGCTATGGTATTTATAGACCTCGCTACATCCTCCCGAATTATTCGGTGTTTATAAAACAAGGGTGCGCCTTCTTAGAGCTGGAAAAACCCGATACCCTAGAGGATTTACTCGAAGGACTTCGGATACTTTATCATCATGTACCATCCATTACCAGTTTCCCGGTTTATATCGGAGAACTGGACACTATGATTAATCCTTTTATTACCAATGAAGAACAGGACTACCATATAATTAAAAGATTTTTAAATTACATTGATAAAACCATCTCCGATTCCTTTTGTCATGGTAATCTGTCGGGAAGGGATACTGCTGCAGGAAGACTGATACTAAAAGCCGTGGAGGAATTAGAAAATCCCACCCCAAATTTAACGATGAAACTCGACCCAGATAATTATGACAGTGAGTTCTTACAGAGGGCTTTAAAAACAGCGTTAAAGGTTGCCAAACCTTCCTTTGCAAATCACAAGATTTATGGGCAGGAAAACTCCGGTTATGGTATTGCCAGTTGTTATAATGCCCTTCCGGTTGGGGGCGGTGCTTATACCCTGCCGAGGCTGAAACTTGGAACCCTGGTAAAAAAAGCTCATAGTAAAGAAGATTTCATCAACTCCCTATTGCCCAAATACACAGGTCTCATATTATCAATGATCGATAAAAGGATCCGATATTTGATAAAACAAAGTAATTTTTTCGAAACTTCCTTCTTAGTATCAGAAGGCTTTATTGACAAGGACCTTTTTCAAGGAATGGTGGGAATCATCGGTTTAGCCGATTGCGTAAACGAACTATTAATCATGCAAGGAATTAAGGAGACTTTTGGCCAGTCTGAGATCGGCGATCGTTGGGCTCATGAAATCCTCCAAATCATTGAAGACATTGTTAAAAACCACCGGGGAGTCTCTTCACAAAGTACAAATAATAACTATATTCTCCATGCTCAGGTTGGTGCAAGCCTTGATAAAACCGACCGGGATAATACTCCGGCTCACCGCATTAAAGTTGGAGAAGAACCTGCACTGCCGCTGCATCTTATGCAATCATCCAAATTTCATCAGTATTTTCCTTCCGGGGTCGGTGACGTATTCTCTTTCGATCAGACCTATCTGGACCATATCGACGCCTTGGAAGACATATTAATCGGGGGCTTTAAAGAGGGACATCGGTATTTATCTTTTTACGGTGAAAACAGGGATTTGGTAAGAGTTACCGGCTACCTGGTAAAACGCAGTGAAGTGGAAAAAGCCCGAAAAGAAGAAGTAGTGCGACGGGATACCACAATGCTTGGAGCCGGTACCGACGAGATGTCCAATGTATTTAGACGAAGACGGCGATCAAATGAATAACGCATTAACCCTGCCGGTGCATAGAATCATTCCTTTTTCCAACGTAGACGGACCCGGCAATCGCACGGCAATTTTTGTTCAGGGCTGCAATTTGAAATGTGTCTATTGTCATAATCCGGAGACAATACCTAAACCCTGCAATTCTAACGGTTATAGGGAAATGACTGTGAAAGCATTAGTGGAAGAAATTTTGAAATATAAGCCTTTTATAAAAGGGATCACCGTCTCCGGTGGGGAAGCTACTTTATACAAGGACTTTCTGAGAGTTTTATTCAAAGAAATAAAGAAATATTCATTAACTTGTTATATCGATACAAATTTAATTTTTGACTGGAAGGAACATCAAAATTTGATTGAAGTTACCGACGGATACTTGGTAGACATAAAATCCTATGGGAATATGAAAACCCTAACGGGTTTATCCTATCCCCAGGATCTTTTTATTTTAAAAAATTTGTTGGAAGCTGAAAAAATTGTCGAAGTTCGAACGGTGTGTATCGAATATTATATGGATTTGGTAACTACCGTACAAAAAACCGCAGAGTTATTAAAAAACTATCCGAACGTGGAATATAAACTGATACGCGTACATCATCGGGGGCTTTCTTTACATCAACGAACTAAAATTGCGAATAATATTCCTAGTGCTGAAAAAATGAATGAATTAAAAAATCTGGCAATGCAAGAGGGATTAAAAAATATTACTATAATATTATAGAGATAGGAGAAATATTATGGCGTATGCAATCGAGATGTTAGGAATTACAAAAGAATTTCCCGGCATAAAAGCAAATGACCAAGTGGACTTCAAAGTAAAAGAAGGTGAAATTCATGCCCTGCTCGGAGAAAACGGCGCCGGTAAGTCTACACTGATGAGTGTTCTCTTTGGTCTTTACCAGCCGGAAAAAGGGGAAATTAAAGTTAGGGGAGAAAAAGTAAATATTACTGATCCTAAAGTGGCGGATAAACTGGGTATAGGTATGGTGCATCAACACTTTAAACTTGTAGAGGATTTTACCGTGACGGAAAACATCATTCTAGGGGAAGAACCTACAAAATCCTTTAGAAGACTGGATATGAAGTCGGCTCGGGATAAAGTAAAAGAGATCAGCGACTTATATGGCCTTAGAGTTGATCCGGATGCAAAAATCATCGACATTTCCGTAGGGATGCAGCAAAGAGCAGAAATTCTAAAAACCCTTTATCGAAAAGCTGAAATTCTGATATTGGACGAACCTACCGCAGTTCTTACGCCTCAAGAGATTAAGGAACTGATGAAAATTATGAGAGATTTAGTAAAAGAAGGAAAGACCATAGTACTGATTACCCATAAATTACAAGAAATTAAAGATGTTGCTGATCGATGCACGGTACTTCGAAAGGGGAAATATATCGGTACCGTAGAAGTGGCAGAAACCTCTGAAGAACAGATGGCGGAAATGATGGTTGGCCGCGAGGTAAGTTTTGAGGTGGAAAAAGAACCGGCGAAACCAAAAGAAGTTGTGTTGGAACTGAAGGATTTATGGGTTAAAAACAATCGGAAATTGGATGCGGTAAAGGGGCTTAATCTCGAAGTACGGGCCGGTGAGATCACTTCCGTAGCCGGTATTGATGGAAATGGACAGTCAGATCTGATGGAAGCCATTACCGGACTTCGAGAGGTAGAGAAGGGCTCTGTTTTACTCAAAGGAGAATCCATCGAAAAATTGAGCACTCGGCAAAAAACCTTAAAGGGTATTGGACATATTCCCGAGGATCGTCAAAAAAGAGGGCTGGTTTTGGATTTCAGTCTGGAAGAAAATATGATTCTGCAAACGTATTTTCAAAAACCTTTCTCCAAAAACGGAATTTTACAGTTTGATGAAATTCGAAAATTCTCCGATGAGCGGATCGAGGAATTTGATGTAAGAAGTGGACAGGGAAGCACTTCCGGTGCACGGGGTATGTCCGGAGGAAATCAGCAAAAGGCCATTGTAGCAAGAGAACTTTACCGTTCACCGGAGCTTTTAATTGCAGCCCAGCCTACCCGGGGCCTTGATGTCGGGGCAATCGAATATATCCATGAACGCCTAATAGAAGAGCGGGATAAAGGTAGAGCCATCCTATTAATGTCTCTTGAACTGGATGAAGTTCTCAATCTATCAGACCGTATTGCGGTTATTTATGAAGGAAAAATTGTGGATATCGTCCAGGCAGATGAAACGGATGAGAATGAACTGGGACTTATGATGGCCGGTTCAAAGAAAAAGGAGGTGAAAGAGGATGAATAAATTCAGAGGCTTTTTAGCAAATGAAGAACATCACAGTTTTTTAATTCCTTTTATCGCCATTGTCCTAGGGTTTTTAGCAGGATCCGTAATTATGGTTTTTAGCGGGCTAAATCCTTTAGATCTTTTCACCTCTTTCATTAGAGCGGTAACGGGAATCAACCTCCCGAATTTATTTACCGATCAATCCGCTTTTAACGCCCGGTATTTTGGCGAGTTTTTTGTATATTCTATACCATTAATATTATCAGGGCTTTCGGTATCCTTCGCCTTTAGAACAGGACTGTTTAACATTGGGGGAGAAGGTCAGGTTATGATTGGGGCTCTGGCTGCCAGTTATGCGGGACTCATGTTGAATTTACCGGCGTTTATTTTTCCAATTGTTGTCCTATTGGCAGGTGCTTTAGGAGGAGCGTTCTGGGGCTTCATCCCCGGGATATTAAAGGCAAAATTTCGGGTTCATGAAGTAGTAGTAACCATTATGCTTAACTACACGGCTTTGTATGTGTCCAATTACTATATCCGCGCTCTTCCTGACAGTACCAGTACTCGAACAGCGGATTTACCAGCGAGAGCGACATTACAAAGTGATTTCCTATCATCCATTACCAATAATTCCCGGCTCCATTGGGGATTTCTAGTCGTGATTGTTTGTGCTTTTTTATTCTACTTTATCATCAATAAAACCACTTTTGGTTATGAGTTAAAGTCTGTAGGATTTAACCCTTTGGCTTCAGAATATGCAGGTATGAAAGTACAAAGAAATGCAGCCCTTTCCATGACAATTGCCGGCGCATTATCCGGACTTGCCGGCGCTATTTTAGTGGTTGGAACCTTCGGGTATGGCCGGGTTCTCGGACATTTTGAGAATTACGGTTTTGATGGTATCGCAGTCGCCCTTGTTGGGGGAAGCACCGCTCTTGGTTCAGTACTTGCAGGACTGTTATTTGGCGGTTTAAAGGCTTCCCAGACGATTATGCAGATCAGCAGGATCCCGAGAGATATTGCGATCATAATTATTGCGATCATTATCGTATTTGTCGCTATGAAACATCCCATTAAACTTGCACTGAAAAAACTTAAGGTAGAGGAGGGAGAACAATAATGAGCTTAATATACTCTATGCTTGCTTTAACCGTGGTTTTCTCCACTCCCATTATTATTACATCTTTAGGTGGAATGTTTTCTGAAAGGTCCGGTATTGTTAACATTGGTCTGGAAGGTCTGATGATGTTCGGTGGATTTACCGCCGCAACGGCTTTGGTTTATTTACAGCCCTATACCACATTTGCTCCATGGCTCGCCATTTTACTGGGAGCGATAGTAGGCGGGTTAATATCGTTAATTCATGCATACCTAAGCATCCATGCAAAAGCGGATCAGATTATCTCCGGCGTTGCTATTAACATGTTAGCCACCGGGGTAACGATTTATATGGCCCAGGTAATCTTCGGCCAACAAAGAACTCAGAGCTTTTCACAAAGTTTTCAGCGGTATACCTTTACCGGACTCAGTGAGATCCCATTAATCGGGGATGTATTATTTACCCGGGTATATTTAACGGTCCATCTTGCGATCATTTTAGTGATTGTAAGCTGGTTTGTTCTATACAAAACTCCTTTCGGCCTACGACTTAGAGCCGCTGGAGAGCACCCTCACGCTCTGGATAGTATGGGAGTTAGTGTATTTAAAATGCGCTATATTGGAGTAGTTATTTCTGGTGTTCTTGCAGGCCTTGGAGGAGGCATCCTGGTCCTTACTCAAGATATTCAATATACAGTAATGAGTATAGGCGGTACCGGTTTTATCGCATTAGCCGCTTTAATCTTTGGACGCTGGAAACCCATCGGGGTACTGGGGGCAGGGCTATTTTTCGGATTCTCAAGAATCTTTGCCCTTTATTCCTCAAGATTTGAGATTCTGGCTCAGTTACCCAATGAAGTCTTTTTTGCTCTCCCCTATGTGCTGACGGTTATTGCTTTGGTATTGTTCAGCAGACAGTCTGTTGCTCCGAAAGCAGTGGGTAAGCCTTATGACAAGGGTGGAAGGTAAGCTTTAAAAGATCCTGTCATGTAGCCTATGAATTCAACTTCTCAATAAAGGACTCTTAGTATTGCAAAGACCTCTGTTATTCAAGTCTTTGCAATTTTTATGCCAAAAATTAATCCTGGCTCGAACTTCTTTATTTTTCACTTTAAGAATGGTATAATGCAGGTATACTATGAAAGCAAAGGTGGTCAATATGAGAATGGGATTTGGTCTGGAATTAACGCAAACTCAAAAGCTGGTGATGACTCCTCAATTGAAACAGGCAATCACCGTATTGCAACTGAATGCTTTGGAGTTGGATCAATATGTTAAAGAACAGATGGAAAGCAATCCAGTATTGGAAGTTACCGAAGAAAAGAATAGACCGGAGAAAATAGATAAAAACCAGGATATTAATTGGAAGGAATACATCGAAGATTTTGACAATCGTTATTATTCTCCAAGCAGCTACAATCCTGAACAGGAAGAGTTCAGTTATGAAAATATCATTTCTAAGGAAGCCACATTATCGGAACACCTGTTGTTTCAGCTGCATTTAACTTCGATTGAAGGAAAATATCATGAACTTGGAGAATTTATTATCAATAATTTGGATGAGAATGGGTATCTAACTATAGGTATCGATACCATCGCTAAGGAAACGAAAGAAGAACCCCATATTATTGAAGGCATTTTACAAATTATACAGACCTTCGACCCTTCCGGAGTAGGAGCGAGAGATTTAAAAGAGTCTCTGCTGATTCAATTAAAAAATAAAAATGAAAAAAACCCCAAGGTATATCAAGTTGTAGAACATTATTTAGAAATGGTGGGCTCTAACAAATATCCTGAAATTGCAAAAAAATTACAAATCACTACAATGGAAGTGCAAAGGATCTGTGATTATATTCGTTCGTTGGAACCGAAACCCGGTAGACAGTTCATTACCAATCAAAACAAATATATTATTCCCGACGTGATTGTCCGAAAAATTCAGGACGAATATGTGGTGGTTTATAATGATAACGCTGTTCCCCGTCTATACATTCGTGAGGATTATCGAAAGATGGTGTTGAGTGGAGATAATTTAAAATGTGGAGATACGAAAAAGTATTTAAATGACAAGCTTAATGCAGCGGTTTGGCTGATTAAAAATATTGAACAACGGAAACAGACGATTTATCGTGTGGTGGAAAATATTATCGAGAAGCAAAAAGATTATTTTGAGTTGGGAAAAAAGCACTTAAAGCCATTGACCCTCAGGGAGGTGGCCGATGAGCTCGAAGTCCATGAATCTACGGTAAGCCGGGCAACAAATGGAAAGTACGTCCAAACTCCGGCCGGGACTTTCGAAATAAAATTCTTTTTCTCCAGCGGAATTGCAACAGATGGGGGGGAGTCCTTATCTTCAAACAGCATTAAGGATTATATTAAAGAACTGATCTCGCAAGAAAATCCCAAAAAACCATTAAGTGATGAAAAAATTGCTAAGACTTTGCAAGATAAAGGAATGCATATATCACGCAGGACCGTGGCAAAGTACAGAGATAATTTGAGAATACTCTCATCCTCTAAAAGGAAACGGTATTGATTCATATATAGTCCTATAATATTGATCATTAATATAATAAAATCCCGACAGACACGATATCATTTTAAATAATATAGATAATAATATAGATATTGTAAAAACTATAATTATAAGGAGGTTTATAATGAAAAAAGTAGCAATTAATGGATTTGGTAGAATTGGAAGAAACGTTTTAAAATCTTATTTTGAGAAAGGTTTTAATTGGAAAATTGTGGCGATTAATGATTTAACCGATGCTAAAACTTTAGGTCATTTATTGAAATACGACAGTATCTACGGAAAATTTAGTGAAAGTTTGGAAGTACTTGAGGATGCTTTGATCATCAATGGTCAGGAAATTAAAATTTATAGTGAAAAGGACCCCTCCAAACTCCCTTGGGAGGAACTTGGTGTGGATCTGGTGATTGAGTCAACAGGAATTTTCCGCTCAAAAGAAGAGGCAAACCTCCATATAAAAGCCGGCGCCCGAAAAGTGCTGATCACTGCACCGGCGAAAAATGAAGATATTACTCTTGTGATGGGGGTTAATGAAAAGGATTATGATGCAAACAGACATCATATAATTTCCAATGCTTCTTGTACTACGAACTGCCTGGCGCCCTTTGCAAAATTATTGGATGATCATTTCACCATCAAAAGAGGGATGATGACTACGATTCACTCCTATACCAATGATCAAAACATTCTAGACCTACCTCATAAAGACCTGCGACGGGCCAGAGCTGCGGCTCAGTCTATTATTCCTACAACCACAGGAGCAGCAGAGGCGGTTTCATTAGTCCTTCCCCAGCTAAAGGGTAAATTAACAGGAATGGCTATGCGGGTTCCCACCCCGACGGTCTCCGTGGTGGATTTGGTTGTAGAAGTTGAAAAAAATACGGATATAAAGGAAGTTAATGATGTTTTTAAAGATGCTGCAAAGGATGAGTTAAAAGGAATCCTTGAATACTCTAATGAACCGTTAGTATCAGCAGATTATATTAAAAGTGATTTTTCCACCGTCATCGATGGACTATCCACCGATGTATTGCATAATAATCTGATCAAAGTCATTGCATGGTATGATAATGAATGGGGTTATTCATCTAGAGTGGTGGATCTTGTAGACTTTATGTTTTCTAACGAATAATTCCAATTATAAAACAAGTTAAGGAGGCTATCATGAATAAAAAAACTTTGAACGACTTATCCGTCAAGGAAAAAATGGTTTTGGTTCGCTGCGATTTTAATGTTCCCCAGGACGACCACGGAAACATTACCGATGACCGCAGAATCAAAGGGGCTCTGAAGACTATTAAGTATTTGAGAAATGAAGGGGCTAAGGTACTTTTAATCTCTCATTTGGGCCGACCGAAGGGAAAGAGTGACCAAAAACTGACACTGAAACCGGTGGCCAAACGTTTGGAAGAGCTGCTTGATGAAAATGTAGCGTTTTTTTCAGACCCGAAAGTAATCAGTGATCAAACCAAAACCGCCGTTTTGGAAATGAAAGCGGGGGATGTCGGTTTATTGGAAAATATCCGATTTCGTAAAGAAGAAACGGACAACGACGAAAGTTTCGCTAAAGAATTGGCCTCTATCGGAGATCTGTACGTAAATGATGCCTTTGGGACTTCCCATAGGGCTCATGCTTCAAACGTCGGCTTAGCCAAAAATTTACCTTCAGCAGTAGGGTTCTTGGTGGAAAAAGAATTAGAATTTTTTGCAAAGACTTTGGAACATCCCAAAAGACCTTTTGTTGCCATTATAGGCGGTGCGAAAGTCTCCGATAAGATCGGGGTGATTAAGAATCTATTAGGCATCGTTGATCAATTAATCATCGGTGGTGGAATGGCCTATACTTTCCTTAAGGCTAAAGGATATAATGTTGGTAAGTCCTTATTGGAGGATGACAAAATCATCTTAGCCAAAGAATTAATGCAAAATGCCAAAAGCGAAGGCGTAGATCTGCTCCTTCCAGTGGATACCGTTGTTGCCAGGGAGTTTAGTAATAGTGCCGAATATTGGACGGTAAACGTCAACAGTATACCTGAAAATACCATGGGACTGGATATTGGTCAGGAGTCCGTAACCCTATTCAATGATGTGATTCAAAAGGCCAATACCATAGTTTGGAATGGTCCTATGGGTGTTTTTGAAATGAGCAGTTTTGAACACGGAACCAAGGCTATAGCAAAAAGTTTGTCTGACAGTCAAGGCATTACGATTATCGGCGGCGGTGACAGTGCTGCTGCAGTAGAGAAATTTGGATTTGCTGATCGAATGAGTCACATTTCCACCGGCGGAGGAGCTTCTTTGGAACTCTTAGAAGGGAAAATTTTACCGGGGATAGACAGCATAGAGGATCAATAAGCAGTGATTAATACATCAAAGTAGAAGGGATGATAGTATGAGGATACCCATAATCGCAGGAAATTGGAAAATGAATAAAAATAAGGAAGAAACAAAAAAGTTTTTAGAAGAATTTAAAACCTTAGTGGGTGATTCGGAGATTGAAGTTGTCATATGCCCGTCATTTACTGTACTTGACTCGGCTTCACAAATTATCGACAAAACTTCGATAAAACTCGGCGCTCAAAATATGAGTTGGGAAGAAGATGGGGCCTTTACCGGAGAAGTGTCGCCCGATATGTTGTTGGACCTGGGAGTGGAGTTTGTTATACTCGGTCACTCAGAGCGACGGCAAATTTTCAATGAGACTGACGACAGGATTAATAAAAAAGTCGTTAAAGCCTTAGAGAAAGGCCTCCGTCCAATCCTTTGTGTCGGTGAAACCCTTGAAGAAAGAGAAGGAGAAAGGGCCTTTGACGTAGTAAGGGATCAATTAATCAAAGGATTTAAAAGTATTAATGAAAAAAATGCCTCAAAAGTCATTATTGCCTATGAGCCTGTATGGGCTATCGGTACCGGAAAAACAGCTTCCCCGGAAGATGCCAATGAAATGGCGGCTTATATCCGTTCAATGGTAGCGGAAATTTTTTCAGAAGAGATCTCTGAGGAATTGATTATTCAGTATGGAGGGAGTGTCAAACCCGGAAATGTGGAAGACATCATGAATCAGACGGATATTGACGGAGCGCTGGTCGGAGGCGCCAGCCTAGAACCGAAGGATTTCATCGAAATAGTGAATTTCTAGAAAGTGGGGTTTTTATGAAAAAGCCAGTAATGCTTATGATCTTGGATGGTTTAGGATTAAGAGAGGAAGTAAAGGGAAACGGAGTTAAACAGGCGGATATGAAAAATCTCCAGTATTATCTAGAGGGCTATCCTAACACCACATTAAATGCCAGTGGCGAGGCTGTTGGTTTGCCGGAGGGACAAATGGGCAACTCGGAGGTAGGACATTTAAATATCGGTGCCGGTCGTGTGGTTTATCAGGAACTTACTCGAATATCCAAAGACATTCGAGAAGATCGTCTGAAAGATAATCCAAGACTAAAAGATCTAATGGAATATGTTAAAAAAGAAGATCAAAAGCTTCATCTTTTAGGTCTTTTGTCCGATGGGGGGGTGCATAGTCATAATAAGCACCTTTATGAACTTTTAAAAATCGCAAAGAGTGAGGGTTTAAAAAAAGTCTATATCCACTGTTTCACCGATGGAAGAGATACTCCCCCGAAGGGAGCAAAAAACTATATACGGGAATTGGAACAAAAAATCCAGGAAATCGGCGTAGGTGAAATTGCTTCCGTCACCGGAAGGTATTACGCTATGGACCGGGACCTACGATGGGAGCGTACAGAGCGAGCCTATAAAGCCTTGGTCAATGGACTGGGCAGCGAAGAAGAAGATGCTGAAGACGCCGTTATTAAAGCTTATGAGGAAGGCATAACTGATGAATTCATGCCCCCAATTACGATATCCGGAGTCGACGGTAAAATTGAAAAAAATAACGGCCTGCTGTTCTTTAATTTCCGGGCGGACCGGGTTCGACAAATGACTCGAGCCCTGACAGAAGAAAACTTTTCTGAGTTTCCCGTGGAAAAGGACTTAAATCTTCGTTATGTAACCATGACTCAGTACGACAAGAATTTTAGCACTTTGCCGGTGCTATATCCTCCGGCGACACTGGATAATACCCTCGGCGAATACCTAAGTACCCAAGGGCTAGCTCAGCTACGTATTGCAGAAACTGAAAAATATGCCCATGTAACCTACTTCTTTAATGGCGGTGTGGAAAAAGCTAATCCGATGGAAGAACGGGCTCTGATTCAGTCCCCGAAAGTAGCCACTTATGATTTAAAGCCGGAAATGAGTGCAAAGGAAGTAACGGATACATTATTGGAAAAGCTGGAAGAGAATTCCCATGATTTTATTGTGATCAATTATGCTAACCCCGATATGGTAGGTCACACCGGGGATATGAACGCCCTTATTCAAGCCTTAAAGGCGGTAGACCACCATATGCACCGTGTAGTGCAAAGAGTGTTGAAAATGGACGGAGTGGTCTTGATGACAGCAGATCACGGAAACGCAGAGGAGATGTATGATTATATAAATCAAAAACCTGTCACGTCTCATACAACCAACCCCGTTCCACTCATTTTGGTACAGAAGGAAAAGAAAAACCTCACCGGTCCGGGAAGTTTATGCGATCTAGCTCCGACAGTGCTCGAACTATTGGATTTGCCAAAGCCTAAAGAGATGACAGGTACCAGTCTGATAAAAAAAGGTAAGTCAAATTAATCTCATTAAATCTTTAAAAAATATAATAAGATATGAAAGGAGATTTTTATGGATAATATTACGAACATTTACGCGAGAGAAGTCTTCGACTCAAGAGGAAATCCCACAATTGAAGTGGAAGTAGAACTTGAAAGCGGAGGAAAGGGTCTGGGCATTGTTCCGTCAGGAGCCTCCACCGGAGCGTTTGAAGCCGTGGAATTACGGGATAATGATAATGACCGCCTGTTTGGAAAAGGGGTTTTGCAAGCCGTAGAAAATGTTAATGACGTTATTGCACCGGAACTGATCGGCCTTAATGGTCTGGACCAGCAATTAATCGATGAGACCATGATTGAGTTGGATGGTTCTGATAACAAAGGAAAACTGGGGGCGAATGCCATCTTGGGAGTTTCCATAGCAGCAGCAAAAGCTGCAGCCGATACTCTTAAAGTGCCTCTTTATAAATATTTGGGTGGGGTAAATGCAAAAGACCTGCCGGTACCGATGATGAATATATTAAATGGGGGCGCCCATGCCGATAATAATGTAGATATTCAAGAATTTATGATTATGCCTGTGGGTGCTAAATCCTTTAAGGAAGGTATGGTTCAGTGTGTGGAAATTTACCATACTCTCAAAAAAGTTCTCCAGGAAGAAAACCTGGCCACGGGCGTAGGGGATGAGGGCGGATTTGCTCCAAACCTGTCTTCTAATGAAGAAGCGCTGCAAATTATCATTCGTGCCATAGAAAAAGCAGGCTATTCCCCGGGAACCGATATTAAACTGGCCTTAGATGTGGCAGCAACGGAGATTTATGATGGAGAATCAAAAATTTACAAACTGGCCAGTGAAGGAGTAGAAAAAACTTCAACAGAAATGGTGGATTTTTATGAAGAATTAGTTGAAAAATATCCGATCATCTCCATAGAAGACGGCTTAGATGAAGAAGACTGGGAAGGCTGGAAAGAGCTTACGGATCGTTTAGGTAAAAAGATTCAAATTGTGGGAGACGATCTGTTTGTTACCAACACCGAAAGACTTCAAAAAGGAATTACTGGAAAAATTGCTAATTCCATATTAATCAAACTAAACCAGATCGGTACCATAACCGAAACCTTAGATGCCATTGAAATGGCCAAAAGGGCAGGCTACACCAATGTTATCTCCCATCGTTCCGGTGAAACAGAAGACTCTTTTATTGCCGATGTGGCCGTAGCTACCAATGCGGGACAAATTAAAACCGGTGCCCCGGCTAGAACCGATCGGGTAGCGAAGTATAATCAGCTTCTCCGTATCGAAGACCAGTTGAAAGGCCGAGGAAAATATCGAGGTCAGGACACTTTCTACAACCTTAAAAAGTAATGGATTCTGTAATAAACATTTAAAACCAGTCTCGTACTAAGAGATTGGTTTTTTTGTAAAATCATTCATGAATCAAATAGATTTCGTCTAAACAATTCCATTGATTTTACCAGATGCCTGTGATAGAATAACTATGTTAAGAACAAGCATGGGAGGTGGAGGAAATGAGATTAGCATTAATGGTGGGGCAGGTTTTAGTTTCGCTCGTTTTAATTGCAAGTATACTATTACAATCTGGAAAAAGTGCAGGCTTGTCCGGCTCAATATCCGGGGGAGCAGAACAATTAATGGGAAGAAAAGGTAAAGGCTATGAATCTTTACTAAACAAAGCAACAACCGTTGCAGCTGTACTGTTTATCGGAATTGCATTAGCCCTTGTGGCAATTCAATAATAAAATTTCATAACTTTGAGGAGGAATAGTAAGATGGAAATCGTACTCATTGCACCTATTCTAGGTGTTGTTGCGCTTATTTTTGCCTACTTTTTAACAGCAAAAGTCAAAAAAGTAGACGCCGGAACCGACCGTATGAAAGAAATAGCAGCTTACATACACGAAGGTTCCATGGCATTTTTAACACGGGAGTATAAGGCATTATCTATTTTTGTAGCAGTTGTCTTTATTGTATTAGGATTTGGAGTAAACTGGCTTACCGCTGTTTGTTTTATTATCGGAGCTCTTTTTTCAGGACTTGCCGGATTCTTTGGTATGCAGGTTGCCACCATGGCGAATGTACGTACAGCCAATGCAGCGCGGGAGAGTGGTATGAACAAAGCGTTGGATGTTGCCTTCTCTGGAGGTGCAGTAATGGGAATGAGCGTAGTTGGTCTGGGTTTACTTGGTGTGGGAGGTCTTTTCTTTTTACTGGAAGCAACTCAAGGGGCTGACTCCGCCGCTCAAATCATCACAGGTTTTGCTTTTGGAGCATCTTCCATTGCTTTATTCGGCCGAGTTGGTGGCGGAATCTATACAAAAGCTGCCGATGTTGGTGCGGACTTAGTAGGAAAAGTAGAAGCGGGTATTCCTGAAGATGATCCAAGAAACCCTGCAACCATTGCAGATAACGTTGGAGATAATGTAGGAGACGTTGCTGGAATGGGCGCCGACCTTTTTGAATCTTACGTAGGGTCCATTATCTCAGCGATAGCCCTAGGTCTGATTGCCTTCGGACTTGAAGGAGCTATGTTCCCACTATTACTGGCTGCAACAGGAATTTTAGCATCCATTATCGGTACTTTCTTTGTAAAGGGAAAAGATGGAACCGACCCTCAAAAGTCTTTAAAGGCAGGAACTTGGGTTAGTGGTATTATTACCGTAATCGTTGCTTTCTTTTTAAGTAATTATTTACTGGATGCCACCGGACCTTTTGTAGCAATTGTTGCAGGACTTGTTGTAGGAATGCTTATTGGTCAACTTACAGAAGTATATACTTCTGAAAAATATGGTTATGTTAAGAAAATTGCAAATCAAGCGGAAACCGGTGCGGCTACAACGATTATCAGTGGCTTATCCGTAGGAATGCTTTCAACAGCCGTACCTATCATATTCATTTGTATCGGAATTTTCGTAGCTTTTAGTTCAGCAGGCTTATATGGTATTGCTTTAGCAGCCGTAGGTATGCTTGCAACCACAGGTATGACTGTAGCGGTAGATGCTTATGGTCCAATCGCCGACAACGCCGGAGGAATAGCAGAAATGTGCGACCTGCCGCCGGAAGTTCGAGAGACCACAGATAAGCTGGATGCAGTTGGAAACACTACTGCAGCCATTGGTAAAGGCTTTGCAATTGGTTCTGCAGCCCTGACTGCCCTTGCATTGTTTGCAACTTATACAGAAGCTGTTCAATTAACAGAAGTCGGAATTAGCGTAACGGAACCAACCGTTATTATTGGTCTTTTAATCGGAGGAATGCTGCCATTCCTATTCTCCGCTCTTACCATGGAAGCAGTGGGAAAAGCCGCTTTCGAAATGATTGGAGAGGTTCGAAGACAATTCCGTGAGTTCCCTGGAATCATGGAAGGTACAGAAAAACCGGACTACGCCCGTTGCGTAGACATTAGTACAAAAGCGGCTCTTCGGGAGATGATTATTCCTGGAATTCTAGCCGTTGCATCCCCGATTTTCATGGGAATTTTACTGGGACCTGCAGCAGTAGGAGGACTTCTTGCCGGAGCGTTAGCAGCCGGGGTAGTACTTGCTATTATGATGGCCAACGCTGGCGGCGCCTGGGATAATGCAAAAAAATATATTGAAGGTGGAGCACACGGTGGAAAAGGAAGCGAAGCGCATAAAGCTGCAGTCGTTGGAGATACTGTAGGAGATCCTTTCAAAGATACTTCCGGTCCTTCTATCAACATCCTTATTAAGTTGATGACCATTGTATCCGTAGTATTCGCTCCATTATTCTTAAGTATTGGCGGACTGTTAAGTCTGTAAAGTATGATTTTTAAATAGGATATTGCATGAATATTTTCAAAAGTCCCCTAATCCACTAAGGTTAGGGGCTTTTTTCTTAGGAGGCGGCAAATGGACATACAGGAGATAATTATAAATTATGGCATAGGCTTTTACTTTTATTTAACCCTGCTATCTACGGTGGGGTTTATCATAATGGCTTGGGATAAAAAACAAGCAGAGAATCGGCAAAGAAGAATTCCGGAAAACCAATTTATGCTACTTGCTTTTTTAGGAGGCAGCGGGGGTATTGCATTTGGAATGTTGATTTTTAAACATAAAACTTCTAAAAAGAAGTTTTATATGGGAATACCGGGTATATATGTACTACAATGGGCTTTTCTCTTTGCCGTGCTTTTCTATGGATTATAACTATTATAAGCACCCAAAGGGAATGTAAAAGCTTTTAAAAGGAGGGAAAATATTTGAAAATCAAAGAAAAATTATTGGATTATATGGAAAGATCCGCCTACAAACCGTTGCTTAAGAAAGAATTGATGCAAGCCTTTAATATCGATAAGAGCCAACAAAAAGAGTTCAGCCAGGCGCTGAATGATATGGAAAATGAAGGCTTAATTATTCAAACGAAAACAAATCGATACGCAGTTCCTGAACGATTAGACCTTGTGGTGGGTCGACTGGAAGTATTCCCCAAGGGGTTCGGGTTTTTAATCTCTGAGAAAAAAGATTCTGAAGATCTGTTTATTCCTCCGGGAGCCATGAACGGTGCCATGAACAGTGATAAAGTCATAGGCAGAATAGAATCTCCTAAAACCGAAACAAGTCGGGCCGAAGGAGAGATCATCCGTATTATAAAACGCTGCAATAAAGAAATTGTCGGGACCTATGAAAGCAGTAAAAATTTCGGTTTTGTAATCCCCGATGACAAAAGGATCCAGCAGGATATCTTTATTCCAAAGGGCAGCGAGAAGGGTGCCACCACCCGTCAGAAGGTAGTCTGCAACATTGTTAAATGGCCCGAAGGCAGAAGAAAGAGTCCGGAAGGAAAAGTCAGTGAAATTCTTGGTTATCAGGAAGATAAAGGGGTGGATATCCTATCCATTATCAAACAGCATCAACTGCCGCTGGAGTTTCCTAAAAGCGTGGAAAAGGAAGTAAATAAGTTCAAGGAAGGAATTTCAGAAAATGAATTCCACAGAAGAAAGGATTTACGGGATCTAACTATTGTTACCATAGACGGGGCCGATGCAAAGGATTTAGATGACGGCGTATCCATTGAAAAATTGGACAATGGAAACTTTAAACTAGGGGTACATATTGCTGATGTAACCCATTATGTAAAAGAAGGTACGGATTTGGATGAAGAAGCTTTGGAAAGAGGCACCAGTGTCTATTTAATTGACCGAGTAATCCCTATGCTGCCGGAAAAACTTTCAAATAATCTATGCAGTCTTAATCCCAATACCGATAAGTTAGCGGTGTCGGTTTTTATGGAGATCGACGCCAGAGGTAAAGTCCAAAATGAAGAGGTATTCGAAAGTGTTATCAATACTAAGGAACGTTTAATCTATGAAGATGTTTCGGATATATTGGAAAAGGAAGACCGGGAATTAATGAAAAAATACGAAGCCTATCTTGATATCTTTAAGCATATGAAAGAACTTAGTGAAATTCTTCGTAAAAAGCGTATGGACCGCGGGGCCATCGACTTTGACTTCCCTGAAGCTCGAGTAATTCTGGATGACGAAGGTACTCCTATAGACATCGAAGAAGAAGAACGCAGAATTGCCAATAAAATCATTGAAGAGTTTATGCTGGTATGTAATGAAACCATCGCTGAGCGCTACCATTGGATGGAAATTCCTTTTTTATACCGAATTCATGAAGAACCGGATCTCGAAGAAATACAGGAGTTCAATCGATTCATTTATAATTTCGGATACCAAATCAAAGGGATCCAAAACGAAGTGCATCCAAAAGCCCTTCAAGAGATCAATGAAAAGGTAAAGGGTAAAAAGGAAGAAAAAATGCTCAATACCCTGATGTTAAGATCCCTGCAAAAGGCCGAATACTCTGCAGATAATGTGGGGCATTTTGGACTTGCTGCAGAGTATTACAGTCACTTTACGTCTCCAATCCGCAGGTATCCGGATTTAATGATTCACCGAATCATCAAGTGGCAGCTGAACAACGAATTATCGAAAAATGTGTTGAAAAAATTGGAAAAGAGTTTACCGAAAATTGCCGATCAGTCCTCAACCAGGGAACGGGAAGCGGCTGCCGCCGAGCGGGAAACGGTAGACCTTAAAAAAGCGGAGTATATGTCCAAGAAAATCGGGGAAGAATTTGAAGGGGTTATTACCAGTCTCACTTCCTTCGGAATTTTTGTGGAACTGCCTAATACTATTGAAGGGCTCATTCGTCTCAGCTCTCTGACCGACGACTATTACCACTATGATCGGGAGAATCAACAGATTATTGGAGAGCGTACCAAAAAACAGTTCCGTATAGGCGAGTCATTAACGGTAAAAGTAGAGAAAGTAAATGTTATGGAAGGGGAAGTAAACTTTAGTTTAGTCAATGGAAAAAAATCCAGCACTTCTGAAACCAAGGAAAATAATAACCCCCATCAATAGTCCTGTAAAAACAAGTGAGAGCGGGAGAGGGCAACGTTTACTAATTGACAGTTGTCCTTTCCCGTGTTATAATTACTCTAGCAACTGAACATATGTTGTCTGATGACGCAGTTAAAGGATGAAGGTTATGGCAGAAAGTAAGGGTAAAGTACTGGCAACAAATCGTAAAGCCAGACACGAATATTTTATTGAAGAAGCTTTGGAGGCCGGGATCGTCCTGGTAGGTACCGAGGTGAAATCCATTCGGATGGGAAAAATCAACATTAAGGAAGGTTATGCCCAAGTGGATGGTGAAGAGGTTTTTCTTCACGGGGTAAATATCAGCCCCTACGAAAAGGGAAACATCTACAATAAAGATCCTCTACGGGTACGAAAACTGTTGCTTCACAAAAAAGAAATTCGTAAACTTATCGGTTATATTAAACAAAAAGGATATACCCTAATCCCTTTAGACGTCCATTTAAAAAATGGAAGGGTTAAACTGACCATAGGAGTGGCCAAAGGTAAAGCCCTCCATGATAAGCGACGGGATATTGCCAAAAGAGATGCTGATCGTAATATTCAAAAAGCCCTTCGACAGCGTCAAAAGGAAATTTAGGGGGCGTACTGGTTTCGACGGGGGTCTGTATCCATCAGTAGCGAGTCGTGTTTTGCTCTTTCACACGTAAAAAAACTGAGCACTAAAGATAAACGCAGATAACAATAATTACGCATTAGCTGCCTAATTTATTAGGTAGCCCGTCTCTTCTAAGTTCCCACAGCTTAGGAACAGACGCCAACCTATGTGGGGAACGACTTAACGGATGTCCTGACGTTACGTTGTACAATTAGGACTAGCCGATCTTAAAGCCTGTTACTAGGCGTTTTGAAAGGTGAAATTCAAAATAGTAACTGCACTCGGAGAAGCTGATGGTGAAAGGCTTTCGGACGTGGGTTCAATTCCCACCGCCTCCACCAATCTAAAAACCATGCATTATGGTAACCCATAATGCTTTTTTATTGTCTTTAAGGCTCTAGGAGCTTACGTAGATTTTAAACTGTATTCGTACATAATATTAAGGAGAAGAGGGAGTTTATGGATAAAAAAGAAGAGCTGCTGCCGATTCTTGCAGGAGTGCTCGTGGCCGTTATTTTTGGGTTTTCCTTTACTTTTACCAAGGGGGCATTAGAAATACTGGATCCCTTTCATTTATTGGGGCTTCGTTTTCTATTTGCCAGTACCCTGTTATGGGTTCTCCGACTATTTAATATAATTAAAATTAATTTTTCCGGTCGGAGAATGAAACCATTGTTTTTTTTGACCTTGTTTCAACCGGTTTTATATTTCATTTGTGAGGTAACCGGAGTGGATATGACCTCGGCATCGGAAAGCGGGATGATGATTTCATTAATACCCGTGGTGGCGGCCATACTGGGTGTGATATTTCTAAAGGAAAGACCCAGTACCAAACAGTGGATTTTTATTCTGCTCTCTGTAGCAGGAGTGATTTTTATCACTGTTATGCGGGAAAGCGAAGTGAAAGGAAACTTTGTTGGCATGCTGGTGCTTTTAGGGGCGGTTTTTTCCGCTGGAGCTTTTAATATTTTATCAAGAAAATCCTCGCTGTATTTTAATGCTATAGAAATCACTTTTTTCATGATGATGGTGGGTCTTGTGGTCTTTAATGGAATCGCCGTCACGGACCATATCATAAGAGGAGAAATAACTGCTTATTTTGTACCGCTTTTAAATCCTGGCGCCTTTTTAGCAGTAGCTTATTTAGGAATATTATCTTCCGTTATAGCCTTTTTTATGCTGAATTATATGCTCTCCAAAATTGAAGCGACCAAATCTGCTGTTTTTGGCAATTTGGTGACGGTGGTCTCCATTATTGCAGGAATTTTGGTTTTAGGCGAACCCTTTTATTGGTTTCATGTGGTAGGAGCAGTGCTGATTTTATTAGGTGTCTGGGGAACCAACTACTTTGGAATCAAACCTGCAGATAGTAATGGGAACCGTTAGCTTTTGCGTTTCATCCTCAAGTTTTTCATGGAGTTTTAATTGATTTATTCAGATAACTTTGTTATAATCAGTTGTATATAAATGAATATTCAATGCAATGATTGGAAGTAGTAGGTAATGCCTTTGTTTTACAGAGAGCCGCAAAGGGTGGGATGCGGCAGACAAAGTTACCGAACTCGTCTAAGGAGCAGTTTAGCTGAAAACAGTAAGCTAAACCGGTTACGATCCGTTAATCGAAGAGTGGATAAATGTATAGCATTTATCAATTAGTGTGGTACCGCGAATCTTCGTCTCTAAATGAGAGGAAGATTTTTTTGATGAAAGAAAAATACAAACCAAGTTTTTAAAGGAGGAATGAAAATGAATACAAACCCCAATTATCATCCGGAAACCATCGAAGAAAAATGGCAGAAACGATGGGAAGAAAAAAAGGTATTTCATGTTAATGAAAGCGATGATCGCCCGAAATTCTATGCCTTGATTGAATTCCCTTATCCTTCAGGACAAGGACTTCACGTAGGTCATCCAAGACCATATACGGCTCTGGATGTAGTGGCCAGGAAACGAAGAATGCAGGGGTATAATGTTTTATTTCCCATGGGTTGGGACGCCTTCGGCCTGCCGACGGAAAACTATGCCATAAAAAATAAAATCCATCCGGAAAAGGTAACCAGGGATAATGTGGCTCGATTCAAAGCTCAGCTGCAATCCTTAGGTTTTTCCTTCGACTGGTCCAGAGAAATCAATACCACGGATCCCAGTTACTACAAATGGACCCAGTGGATCTTTTTAAAGCTTTTTGAAAAAGGATTAGCCTATAAACAGGAAATCCCGATCAACTGGTGCACCTCCTGCAAGGTGGGACTGGCCAATGAAGAAGTGGTACAAGGCGCTTGTGAACGCTGCGGCGGTGAAGTCGTACAAAAGGTGAAAAATCAGTGGATGCTAAAAATAACTGAATATGCGGAAAGACTGATTAACGATCTTGATGAAGTGGATTACATCGAGCGGGTAAAAATTCAGCAAAAGAACTGGATTGGTAAATCCGAGGGAATGGAAATTCAGTTTGTCCTTGAAGGGACGAATGAAGCTCTTAAAGTATTTACCACCCGTCCGGATACCTTGTTTGGAGCTACCTATATGGTCATTTCACCGGAACATCCGGTGCTGGAAAAGCTTCGTAGTCAAATAAAGAATTTTGATGAGGTTCATCAGTATCAACATGAAGCCGCAAAAAAATCGGATTTTGAGCGGAGTGAACTTTTAAAAGATAAAACCGGAGTAATGCTGCAGGGAGTTAAAGCCATCAATCCTGTATCTAAGGAGGAAATGACGGTATGGATCAGCGACTATGTATTAATGAGCTACGGAACCGGAGCCATTATGGCGGTACCGGGTCATGATACCAGAGACTGGGAGTTCGCCAAAAAGTTTGACCTTCCGATTAAAGAAGTGGTTCAGGGGGGAGACGTTACAAAGAAGGCCTTTACCGATGTAGACCAGGGTATACTTGTAAACTCGGATTTCATTAACGGTCTTAAGCCCCAGGAAGGAATTGAGAAGATCAGTAACTGGTTGGACGACCGGGGCCTGGGAGAGAAAAAAGTAAATTATAAGCTTCGGGACTGGGTATTCTCCCGACAACGGTATTGGGGGGAGCCGATTCCACTGGTTCATTGTGAGGATTGCGGCTGGGTGCCAATTCCGGAAAAAGAGCTTCCATTAGAGCTGCCGAAAGTGGAAAATTATGAACCTACCGATGACGGTGAATCACCCCTGGCCAATATTACGGACTGGGTTAAAACCCCTTGTCCTTCCTGCGGAAAAGAGGGAAGACGGGAGACCGATACCATGCCTCAATGGGCCGGCTCTTCCTGGTATTATCTACGGTATATGGATCCGGATAATGATGAAGCTCTGGCCTCTAAGGAAAGATTGGATTATTGGCTGCCGGTGGATTGGTATAATGGGGGTATGGAGCATACCACGCTTCATTTATTGTATTCCAGATTCTGGCATAAATTTTTATACGATATTAATGTGGTACCCACAAAAGAACCGTATCAGAAACGGACTTCCCATGGAATGATTCTTGGGGAAAACAATGAGAAAATGTCCAAATCCAAAGGGAATGTAGTAAATCCTGATGAAATCGTAGAAGAATTTGGAGCAGATACCCTTCGGGTTTACGAGATGTTTATTGGCGATTTTGAAAAAAGTGTTCCCTGGTCCCAAAACGGAGTAAAGGGTTGCCGAAGATTTCTGGACCGGGTATGGAAAGTCCAGGATATGATGAGCGAAGAAGAGGCCTTCTCAAAAGAACTGGAAGTGAAGATGCATCAAACCATTAAAAAAGTCAGCGATGACTATGAAAACTTAAAGTACAATACAGGGATCGCCGCACTGATGACCTTAATCAATGATTTCTACGACTTTGGCAGCGTTACCAAGGGAGAATTTAAAGCCTTTCTGATACTTCTCAATCCCGTAGCCCCTCATATAACTGAAGAATTATGGGAAACGTTGGGACACAATCAAGGAATTGTAGAACAACAATGGCCGGCCTGGGAGGAAGGAAAGACGGTGGATAAGTTCATTGAAATTGCAGTTCAGGTCAATGGCAAGGTTCGAAGCAAGGTTAAAATTGAGCCTGATGCGCCGAAAGAAACCGTAGAAAAAATTGTTAAAGATGCCGACGGGGTAAAGGAGCATTTGGAAAACCGGCAGATCGTAAAAGAGATTTACGTTCCCGGTAGAATTTATAATATAGTGGTTAAGGGCTAATTATTGGACCTTAATTGCTAAGAAAACATTGTTGAAGCCCATTGGATGTTTACAATTTCCGTAAAAAGTTTTCGACGAAGATAAAAGAGATTGCCAAATATGTACTTTAAAGCAAATATAACTGGAACATCAAAGAAAAACAGACCGGGCATTACCCGGTCTGTTTTCTTATATGAGGGATTCGATACTTTCCCTTTGCTTAACTTTTTTAAGAACCTTGGGGATACTTTTAAAATCACTATTAAGATTGAAAACTTTCTTAAGATGTTTAATGGATTTATCGGGCATTTCATTATAATAATATATAATTCCTAAGTAATAATGACTCCATAAAATGATGAAAAACTCCGCCTTTTCATTGACCCGGTAAAACGCTGCTACCTGTTTCCCAAATTCAAAATCCCGAAAATGAACTATTAAAAAAAGCAAATACACCATGTGCTTTTGAGAGGATTCATCTAAAAAGGATTCCTTGGAATTTTCAAACCCATATTTATAGATTTCATAGGCTTCTCCCAACCGATTCATGTGTAAATAACATTCTCCTTTAATCAGCTTAAGGCCATAATTCGTTGGATACTCTTCAATTAACCGGTCTAAGGAAGCGAGACATTTATTAAAGCGTTTTTTTCGATAATACAGTTTGCTTTGTTGCAGAGCGGATAATAACGGATCACTTTTCTTTCGCCAAAAGACCCTGAGAAATAGAAAAACCGCTCCGATGAAAAAATACACCGGCATTTGAAAGCTTAAAAAGATCAACATTACACCGACAACGCCTAGTAAGGATTGAAGAGGATAAAAAGAGCTTTTTTTCTGTTCAATCGTACTTAAGAAATCCAACGATGATTTCGGTTCACTTACTTGTAAATACGGATTATCAAATTGTTTTTTCATAGTAACCTCCCGGTTAAAATTTTAATCTTTTATAGCTTAAAATCTATCAATTATTCGTACCCTTAGTCTATAAGCCCCATTATAAATCCTACAGAAGTAAAATGCAATGAGATTTATTGAATGCCGGGTTTATTGTAGCATATCAACCCTCTGTGTGTTAAAATGTTTATAGATGCAACCCGTAAATAAGTATAAGTATAAAGGATAGGAAGGATATAATAGGAGGCGTTCATATGTCCTGTAGTACATGTAAAAAAGGGTGTAATAAACAGGAAACCCCTTGCCCATTGTGTGGAAGTGCCACTCATAAAGTCATAGCAGAGGAAGTTTTCGATATGGTTAAAGATTCGGTCAGACCCTATGTGCACGGAACCCACTACCATTTATGCGATAATGAAGACTGCGAAGTGGTTTTTTATTCTATGGATCCGGAAGAGATACTGCTTACCCAGGATATTAATAAATATCAAATTCTTCAAGAAGAAAAAAATATCGAAAGCGAAAATTTATAAATGGTTGATACCATTGGAAAGACTGATATCACACCGGTAATTCTAGCCGGGGGCGCAAATCAAAGAATGGGAGAAAATAAAGCTTTACTAGAAATTAATGACCTTAAAATAATAGAAATCATGGTTCAAAAACTTCAATTGATATTTGAGGGGACCATATACATTGTAACGAATTACCCAGAGAGCTATAGCTTTTTAGAAAATATCTGCTTTGTTCAGGATCTTGTGAAAACCACCAGCAAAAACTCCTTAGTTGGTCTTTATTCCGGATTGTCCCAAATACCTACGGACTATGGCTTTTTTTTACCCTGTGACATGCCCTTTATCAATAAAGGACTGATCAAATATTTTATTGCTATGTCCAAGGAGTATGATGTGGTGGTCCCAAAAATTGGGGATTATTACCAACCCTTACATGGGATTTATCATAAGAATTGTTTAGTTCCCATGAAAAAAATGATCAACCGACAGCAGTATAAAATCATCAGTCTTTACCCCGATGTGAGACTTCTAACCGTAGGGGAAGAAGTCATACATCGTTTTGACCCTAAAGAAATCAGTTTTTATAATATTAATAACCGGGAAGATTACGAAAGAGCTAAAATGATTAATGAATCTATAAGGAGGATGACCGATGGAAATTATCAGTAAAGAAGGAAAAATAGAAATTTCTAATGAAGTAATTATGACCGTCATACGGGAGGCGGTGAAAGACGTGGAGGGGATTGTTTCCTTTTCCAGTGGAAGATCTGATTCCTTTGCTGAAGTGTTCAGTAAAAAAACTTCCAGCAAAAAGGGTGTAAAGATCCAAAAAGGGGATGAAGAGATCGTGGTGAATATCGCCCTTGTAATTCAGCTGGGGATCAAAATTCCCGAGGTTATTGAAAAAGTTCAAAAACGGATCAAAGAAATGGTGCAGTCCATGACGGATATCCCAGTGGAACAGGTAAACGTCTTTATTCAAGATATTGAAATCTGAAGAATTCATCAAAAAATCAAAGAAATTTATTGAACTTGATAGTATTTATTTTGGTGCTTTGATATAATGACATTTGCATGACAATCATTTATTTTGTTATAAACTGGGAGGCAGCATAATGGAAATATTTTTTGGTGTGTTAGGTGGTCTTGGTCTTTTTCTTTATGGTATGCATGTTATGAGTTCAAGTTTACAACGGGCAGCCGGCGACAAATTAAAAGATATTATCGGTCTGTTAACCACTAACCGTCTTTTAGGGGTCGTCGTAGGGGCCGTAGTAACAGCTATTGTACAAAGTAGTAGTGCCACCACAGTAATGGTGGTTGGGTTTGTAAATGCAGGGATGATGAATCTTAGTCAAGCCGTAGGGGTTATCATGGGGGCCAATATTGGTACCACCGTTACAGCCCAAGTTATTTCCTTTCGCATTGATCAATACGCACCGATAATTATCGGTATTGCAGTACTGATTTGGCTGGTTACAAAAAATCGTAGAATTAAACAAATCTCGGAAGCATTTATCGGTTTCGGAATCCTTTTTGTAGGAATGAGCTTTATGGGGGATGCCGTACGGCCCCTTCGGGAGCTTCAGGCATTTCAAGATTTAATCATCAGTTTTTCCGACAATCCTCTATTGGGTGTCTTAGCCGGTTTCTTCATTACCGTAGCACTGCAAAGTAGTACCGCTTCAACCAGTATCGTTCTGGCTTTATCCCTTCAGGGTTTGGTACCATTAAATGCGGCACTTCCGGTGTTGTTCGGAATAAATATCGGAACTACTGTTACCGCAATTATTTCTTCAATTGGAGCGAATCGAACCGCACGGCGAGCTGCAGCTGCTCACTTTGTATTCAACGTGGTAGGTACCCTGGTATTTTTAATTTTTTTACGAGCTCCACTCTACTGGGTAGTAGAATATTTAACACCGGATAATGTCACACGACAAATTGCTAATGCCCATACGATATTCAATATAGTAAGCACATTGATGCTGTTGCCTTTTGCTGGATTAATTGTTAAAACCGCAAAAAAAATTGTTCCGGGAGAGGAAGATATTCAGGAGGGTATCAAGTACGTTGATATTCGACTGCTGGAGACCCCATCCATTGCATTAAACTCCGCTATGCGCGAAACTCTACACATGGGGAATACAGCAAAAAAGACTCTGCACACGGCTTTATCCGGCTTTTTCAATAAAAATGAAAAAGAGATCATGGAAGGGTTTAGAATAGAAAAAGTTGTAAACGAAATTGAACGGGAATTATCCGCATACCTGGTAAAATTATCTAATACCGATATCTCTAAGAAAAATCGAGAAATTTTAACAGGACTTTTTAATACTATCAATGATATTGAACGGGTAGGAGACCACGCGGATAACATCGCCGAATTGGCATTATATAAACTGGAAAATAATTTACTTTTTACCGAAGAAGCAAATGATGAATTAGACGAAATGAGTACAATGACAATTGATGCTTATGAGAAGTCTTTAACTGCGATGGCTAACCTGGATCAAGCACTTGCCTTGGAAGTTTTAGAAATTGAGAACCAGGTGGATGCAATGGAGAAAAAGCTCCGCTCCAATCATATTGAACGACTCAATAACAATCTTTGTAATACCGGATCCGGTGTTGTATTTTTAGATATTATCAGTAACCTTGAGCGTATCAGCGACCATGCTTCAAATATAGCATACTCTGTATTGGATCAAATCAAGTTGAATTCTCAAGCCTAAAAAGACTCAGTGTATGTAACATAACTGCAGTACTTTAACAATTTGAAAACTCTATTTCTCAAAAGAGAAATGGAGTTTTCTTTGAATGTAATTGGGTATATTTATTGAAAGAGCAAAGGAGAGGATAGACATGAAAAATATTGGCGCATTATTCGATGTAGATGGAACCCTATACAGAGATTCCTTAATGGTGGAACATTTTAAAAAAATGATTAAATATGAGATTATCGATCCTTCCATATGGCATAATGAGGCAAAGCAAACTTTTCACAACTGGGATAAACGACAAGGAAACTATGAAGACTATCTTTTGGAAGTAGCCCATATTTACTTAAATTCCATTAAAGGAATCAATCGTAAGCACATGGAATTTATGTGTGATCAGGTAATTGCTAAAAAAGGAGAGCGGGTATACCGCTACACCCGTGATCGAATTTTATGGCATAAAGATCAGGGACATACCATTATTTTTATTTCCGGAGGCCCGGATTACTTAGTAGAAAAAATGGCAGAAAAATATGGAGTACAGGACTTCGTAGGCACTAAATATCATGTAGATAATCAGGGCCTGTTAACCGGAGAGATTGACCAAATGTGGGATTCTCACAGCAAAGAAGAGGCAATTAAAAATTTTAAAGAAAAGTATGACCTGGATTTGAAGAAAAGCTACGCCTATGGGGATACCAACGGTGATATTTCCATGTTGCGGGCTGTGGGGAATCCGACAGCTATTAATCCGGTAAAAGAATTATTAATTAACATTAAATCCGATAAAGCATTGAAAGATAAGGTTCAAGTGATTGTAGAACGAAAGGATGTAATTTATAAATTGAGCACCGACGTGGAAATTCTCGATTGAGTCCATCCATAGAATGCATTAAATAAAAACGTAATCTGCCAATAAAGTATAAAGGTACTTAAGGGCTAGATTACGTTTTTAATTTAGCAGGCTATTAGAATAGTCATTCATTAATATAAAAATTCCGATTTATTCAACGATAATGTACTCCTCGTCCATGATTTCAAATAGATCAACGATGCCATCAGTTAGATATACTTCCTTGTTATTCGTAATCAAAATGGCTTCAATGTCCTCCTGATCCTTAAGGAAATCTAGTCCCTCTTCTAATCCCATAATAAAAATTGCGGTAGAAAAAACATCTCCTGCCAAAGCGGTATTTGAGACCACGGTTACACTTGAAAGTTCATTATCCGTAGGATAGCCGGTGGCTGGATCAAGGATATGATGATAAAGCTGATCATCTTCAAAGAAATAACGCTCATAGTCACCGGAGGATACTACCGACATATCGGAAGAAAAAAGTCTTGCCGCCACACCGGAACCTCCAATTTCCGGAGTACTGATTCCAATTCTCCATTCATTGCCATCAGGATTGCTGCCAAGGACGTAAATATCGCCGCCAAAGTCCACTATGGCATGTTCAACGCCATGCTCTTCGATTATACGAATGGCTTCGTCCACTGCATAACCCTTTGCAATACCTCCAAGGTCTACAGACATTTCAGGATCTTCAAGTTTTGCCTCGTAATTATTTTGATTTAAGGTTAACTGATTTAGATCAATCCGATTGAGTAATTCTTGAATTTCGCCATCCTCTGGAACTCTCTGGTCGTTCCCGCCAATATCCCAAAGAGCAATTAACGCTCCAATTCCGATATTAAAAGCACCGTCGGTAAGGTCTTTATATTCCTTTCCCAGCTGGAGCAGCTTAAATGTTTCCGGATCTACGGTAACGGCAGATTCTCCCGCTTGGCTGTTTAACATATAGATGTCGCTGTCATCAATATTGGAACTCATTAAACTTTCGATTTCATCTACTCTTGCAAAAACCTCGTTAATAATGCCTTGACCCTCTTCTTCACCGGGAGCATAAACCGTTACTTGATTGTATGTTCCCAAAGCGAATCGGCTTTCTTGAATTAACTGATAATCCTCCTCTTCAGAGCAACCAAACAAAAGCACAAGAGTAATAAAAACGACCAAAATAAAAACGCTGCTGACAAATCTCTTTTTCATATTTTCCACTCCTTAAAACTAAATTGAACAACCGTCGTAATATGCTGTACCGGTTTTTCTGCTGTCCTAAAATTAATTCTCTATTCATTAAAAGATAAAAAAACCTCTTCATAACTTTATCAAAATAATGAAAATTAGTCAATTTAGGCCTTGCAATAATATCAAATACCTGTATAATAATACTAAAATAAGATTATTTATTCGAAGGTGGTGGAAAAAGTGATTAAAAAAAACGCTAATGAACTTATGAAATCCTATGAAAGTATAAGAAAAAACAGTAGCGAATCCTCCCGCGAGGTAAAGGGCTATTGTGAGTGGAATAAACTTCATAGTAATCGAAATCAACGAATCAATGCATGGAAAAACAGTAGATAGTTATCTACTGTTTTTTATTCTCAGAATTTCTTCTATAAACTTACAAGAAAGAGTGAGCAAAGTATCATTTACCGATAAGCATTGTGATATCCATTAACTCCCTTTGTAAATCCAGTAGTTTGTTTTTAATCTTATCGTATTCCTTTTCTAAAATTATATCGTCTAAGAAACGATCGGTTTTTTCTTCTAAATACTGAAACTGATTCAACACTTCCTGAAGTTCCTTCCTGATTACTTCTTTACGCTCTACCGGTTTAAGCATTTCCCCCGACTCTTCTTTAAGGACAGATTCTTCCACGGTAAAGGAATACCCCATAGCAGGAATCAAAGATTTAAGCCCGTATTTTTCTTTGATCAACTCATATAGACCTCGGGCATTGTCCTCTTCTCCATGGACTAAAAATATTTTTTGCGGATTTTTCACAAAATGACCCACCCAATCAATCAAATCCTGCTGATCCCCGTGGGCAGAAAATCCTTCCACACTGTGAATAGCAGCTTTAACCGCAATTTCTTCTCCGAGAATTTTAACAGATTTAACTCCTTCTTGGAGAATCCTTCCCAAGGTTCCATGGGCCTGGTAACCAACAAAAACTACAGCGTTTTTATCTTTCCATAAATTATGCTTTAAATGATGACGCACCCGACCGGCAGTACACATTCCACTAGCTGAAATTATAACTTTGGGATAATCCGCCTCATTAAGTCTCATGGATTCTTTATGGTCCCTAACGTAATAAAGATTCTCAAAATCCAAAGGATTTGTTCCCTTTAAAATATACTCCCGGGCTTCATCATCAAAGGCTGAGGTGTTTCTTTTGAAAATTTCCGTAGCGGAAATTGCCATAGGACTATCAATATAAATAGGGATTTTTAAAAATTCTTCAATGTTATTATGTTCTTCGTAGTATTTATGAAGTTCATAAATCAACTCCTGAGTCCTTCCCACCGCAAAGGAGGGAATGATTACTGTACCATTCTTGGAAACCGTATCATTGATAATACCCATTAATTTTTTCATTCGAAATTCTTTATTCTCATGAATTCTATTTCCATAAGTGGATTCAAGAATTAGGTAATCTGCTTCTTTGATAAATTCAGGATCTCTAATGAGGGGTTTGCCCCTTGATCCCAGGTCACCGGAAAAAACAATTTTTACGGTATCTGTCTGTTCCCGAATCCATAATTCCACGATGGAAGAACCTAAAATATGGCCTGCATCTCTAAACCGAACGGAAATATCTTCCGTAATATCGATTTTCTGATCATAAAGCACCGGTTCAAAGTAACGCAGACTATTTTCAGCATCGGCCACTGTATATAATGGTTCAAGGAGACTTTTACCGGATCGGTTTCTGGATTTATTCAACCATTTGGTATCGGATTCGTGGATATGCCCACTATCTTTCAACATGATATCCGATAAATCATAGGTGGCATTCGTACAATAAATTTTTCCTTTAAAACCTTCTTTTACAAGTTTAGGGATCCTTCCGCTATGATCGATATGAGCATGACTGAGCAGCATAAAATTTATTTCTTCCGGATTATAGGGAAAGGGTTCATGATTGAGTTTTTCTAATTCTTCACTCCCTTGGAATAAACCGCAATCAATTAATAATTTATAATTTTTAGTGGTAATTAAAATATTACTCCCGGTAACAACTTTTGCAGCCCCTAAAAATTGTATGTTCATGGTTTCCCTCCTCTGATTATATTAGTAAATTGTGGTTATAAGTATTCTATACCCAAAAAAACAATGGAAGTATCTATTGGAACAAAATCAGTAATATGCTCTTGAAATATTTTCTATTGATAAATTATATAAAAAGTTGTTTATCCACTTAATATACAACATAAAAGGAGGAAATGTCCTATGATTGGCACAGCAGAACTTGCATTGAGACTTGCCTTAGCCGCTGTTTTAGGCGGGATTATCGGTTTTGAACGGGAAATAAGCAATCGTCCCGCTGGCTTTCGTACCCATATTTTAGTTACCTTAGGCTCCTGTTTAATAATGATTTTATCAGCTTATGGTTTTCACGGGCTGGGTCCCGATGGCGCAGGGGGAGAACCGGCTCGTTTAGCCGCTCAAGTAGTAAGTGGAATCGGATTTTTAGGAGCCGGAACCATTCTACGGGAAGGCACTAACGTACGGGGCCTTACAACGGCTGCAAGCATTTGGATTAGCGGAGGGATTGGTTTGGCCATTGGGCTGGGTTATTATATGGCGGCTTCCTTCACAACATTTTTAGCATTATTTTCTTTGCTGGGGTTAAAAGCTTTGGAGGGGAAAATTTATAAACTTAAAAGATTTTCCGAAGTCCGGTTTAAAGCTATCAGTCGTCCAGGATTGGTGGGAGAAATAGGGACCATCTTTGGAAAATATCAGATTAATATCAAAAATATTATTGTTGATCAAAAAAGCTATAGTGATGAGGAAGATGAAAAAGACCTGGAGATTACTTTTTTCGTAGGCACCCCGCGGAATTTCAAAAGAGGTTCCTGCTTTACTGAATTGAAAAAAATACAAGGGGTGGAAAATATTATATGGGATGATAAAGAAATTTCAAGTAGTCGCGATGAAATCTTCGATGAAAAATTATAAGATTCTTCTGAATTCTATTTCTGAGATTTTTCTTTTATGTTATACTTTACTAAGCATAATAAAATAACCTGGAGGCTTAGTTATGGAATATTATATTTATATTATTGTTTTTGAATTATTCTTTGTACTTTTTACTGCAATTAAAGCAAAGGAAAAAAAACGAAATCCTTTTATCTGGTTCTTTTTAGGCTTTTTGTTTTCAGTAATCGCCCTGTTAATTATTTTTGTATTACCCTATAAACAAAACCATGAAAAATAAATTAGCGCCAAATCTATGAAAGTTCTATAAAAGAAGGGAATCTATATGAAAACCATAAACCGTACCAGAGATCAAATAAATCAGTTAGACCAACAAATTGCCCATCTTCTAAGAGAGCGATTTTCTCTCCTGGACGAGATCCTTGCATATAAGGTCCAAGCAGGAGAATATATTGAAAATCCTCTAAGAGAGAAGGAAGTACTTGAGGGAATAATAAAAGAAAATGATAAATACAACAGTCATCTGAAAGAAGTGTATCAAAAAATCATAGAGGTAAGCAAGTACTATCAGTGGAACGATCTCTTAAAGGAAAATATTTACATCATAGGTTTTATGGCAGTGGGAAAAACGACTTTAGGAAAAACCCTAGCAGAAAAAATACAATGGGATTTTTTGGATACCGACTTGTTTATTGAGGCCCAGGAACAACGGAAAATTAAAGAAATTTTCAAAGAATCCGGCGAGGATTATTTCCGCAGTCTGGAAGCCAAACTTATTCTTAATATTCATAGGGAATGGAAAAGAGCTAAACAAAAGAAAATAATTGCCTGTGGCGGTGGAATTATTTTAAATCCAAAAAATGTAGAAAACATGAGAAAAAACGGCATGATCGTTCATCTGGAAGGCGACATAGACACTATATATAATCGATTAATACTCGACGACACCAGACCACTGTTAGCTGAAACAAGGGATCTGCGAACAAAGATCGCAAATCTTTTAGAAAACCGGCGAGATATTTATAACCAAGTGGCGGATATCAGTCTTTTCGCAGAAGGTGAACCTCCGGAAAATCTTGTTAAAGTTTTAATTCGACAATTAGAGGATTACGAGCGAAAAAGATCACTCGCAGAATAAGCAGTGATCTTTCTTGATTTATCAAGTTATTACTTGTCACATTATCTTCAGTAATAATTTTTAATGAGTATAATTATTTACTTTAGTTAGAACAAAGGTAGACAAGCCAAGGATGATTTTATATAATTCATATATTATAGATATTGGAAACGATTAAATATGTTTTATAACGAACATTATCTAATAAAACGAACTATTAGTTCGATAAATAAGAAAGGATTGATTCCATGGAAGCAGCATTAAAGGAAATACTCTCGAAAGACAAATTATTTACCCTACCGCCCTGGTCCCATCAGGAAAAATATTTAAAAGAAATTCTATCCGCCCATAGTTACATTAAGTTCGTCTCTTTGGTCGGGGTAGATCTCGGAGGAAATGATACCGATGAAAAAATTCCCGTCTCTCTGTTTTTAAAAGAGTTAAACAGCTTTTTAAAAGAAGGGGTGCAAACCGACGGTTCCAGTGTAATTCTGCATAAAATCGCTACGCTTAACAATGCAAAAGTTGATCTGATCCCTGATTTAGATGTTAACTGGTTTGTGGATTACAATTATTATCATAAGGATTCCAAAACCAATATGCCTTTGGGGACATTGAGAATCCCTGCCTTTTTAAAGCACAATGAAAAGATGGTAGACTCCCGTTCCATTCTAAAAAGAGCGGAAAACTATTTTGAAGAGTTTATGTTAACATCCATCGATAAGTATAAGGATGGAAAGTTTAAGGACCTTCATTCGAAAGGAGTCAAAAAAGTAATACTAACAACCGCTACAGAATTGGAATTTTGGGTGAAAAGTCCTGAAGAATCTGCCGATGAAGAAAAATTGACCACGTCCCAGTTGCTAAAAGAGCAATACTGGAAGCGTACAAAAGGAAATGTAAGAACCGCCTTAGAAGAAGTAATGATTGTTTTGGAGGATTACGGCTTCGGACCGGAGATGGCCCATAAGGAAGTAGGAGGCGTAAGTGCAAAAATCGGATTAACAGGTAAGTTCAATCATGTAATGGAACAGCTGGAAGTCGACTGGAAGTACAGTACTGCCCTGCAAGCCGCAGACAATGAATTATTTATTCGAGAACTTATAGAAGAAATCTTTCAGCTTTACGGCTTGGAAGTAACCTTTGCTGCGAAGCCTATTGAAGGGGTGGCGGGAAGCGGAAAACACACCCATGTAGGTGTGCAGTATCAATTGAACAATGGAAAAAAAATCAATGCTTTTGTACCTGATGATATCAAAAAAGATTTCTTAAATCCTGTTGGGTGGGGAGCATTTATTGGATTATTAAAGAATTATGAAGTGATTAACCCTTTTATTAACTCAACGAATGATGCCTTTAACCGTCTAAAACCCGGTTTTGAGGCCCCGGTTTCTATTGTCGGCTCCGTCGGGC
>SKOH01000055.1 GCA_007120165.1 Clostridiales bacterium | reverse complement strand
CAGGCCCTTTAACACCTCCAAACCTGATGCCAGTTACCGGATTGTGCCCGGAGATACCCCAATGGAGGAGCTGATGATTACCCATGGCCACTACGATGACAGCCAGGCTCATTTGGATATTAATGTAGTTTTTCCCATCGACCGCCTAGGAGAGTTGGAAGAGGAGGGTCTCATCGGATCCATTGCAAAAAACTTTTATACTTTTCGGGGATATATTCCGAGAACGGGTCTTTTGGTTAAAAAAAGTGCTCCGGAAGTTGCCAAGGCTTTGGTGGATGACCAAGTGGACATCGCCATCCTTACCCCGGGCTGATACATCTGCCATCAGTCCGTGGGACTGATTCAACGGGAACTCGAAAAGAAGGGAATAAGAACCGCCTCCATCATACATCTTCCCAAAGTCGGCCAAAAAGTACGGCCGCCCCGGATGATGCACATCCGATTTCCCCTCGGAAAGACTTTCGGCATGTCGGGAGACGTTACACTGCAGCGAAAGATTCTAATGGATCTGTTAACTTTTGCAATCGAAGGAGGAGCCGAAAGTCTCGTGGAGCTTCCTTACCGATGGAAGCGTCCGCTGCCGCCGAATAAAAGCGATGAGGAATAGGCCGACGCATCGTAACCAAAAGCCAAAACCTCGGTGCCGCTTTCGGAGACTTCCGGGTTCGGGGAGTGCTGGCCGATACCGTAACCGCCGAACAGGGAATCAAATACCAATTGGGCTAGCTTTGCCAAGCCCTTGTTTTCTGTTTGGGCGAAGAATAAAAAACCCATGAAGACAAAACTCACAATCTTCAGTTCCGCCTCGAGACGGAGTTAAACTCCGACCCTGTATCCTTTTCGGCGAGCTGTATTAGATATAAAATAAAAGTACTTGTGAAAGATATATTACCAAAGTTAAAAGACGAGCCAGCTCGTCTGAGAAAGGGATAGATGGACATGGAAATTATAGAATTTGACAAACAGAAGCCAACATACATAGAAGCCGGGGCCGCCCTTCTAAAAGCGTGCTTTCCTGAAAGTTATGGAGAAGATCCGTTAAAAGAAATGAAACATATCCTGGGACCGGATCGGGTCGCTTTTATGGCAATGGATGATGGCGAGTTGATCGGATTTATAGGTGCAATACCCCAATACGAGCCCGGGGGATGGGAGCTGCATCCTCTGGCAGTAAAGAAAAGTTACCGGAAAAAAGGAATCGGAAAAAAACTGGTGGAAAGTCTGGAAAAAGAGGTTGCCCGCCGGGGAGGCATCATGATTTATCTGGGCACCGATGATGAACGATTCCAGACCTCCCTTAGCGATGACGATCTGTTTGAGAATACCTTTGAAAAAATTGAAAAAATTATTAACTATCATCAGCACCCCTATGAATTCTACGAAAAAATCGGTTATCAAATCGTCGGGGTCCTGCCCGATGCCAACGGGTATCGGAAACCGGATATTCTAATGGCCAAACGAGTGGCGTTGGTTGAATCCGCTGCTGACAGGAGTTTTAGTCGCCTAACGACGAAGGAGCAGGAAAAGCTGAAACAAAAAATTAAAGAAATACGTGATTTTTCCGGGGTAGTCTCGATAAAAAAAGGGGGTAAGGTCTATTATCAAGAAGCTTTCGGATACGCCGAGCTGAGTAATCAACGAAGGAATACCACTCATACCAGATTCGCTATCGCCTCGGGAGCTAAATTTTTTACGGCTCTGGGAATCGCAAAATTGGTGGAGCAGAGTAAGCTTACGGTAGAAGACCGTCTAAAAGACAGCACTGATCTGTTTCCTGATTTTCATAGTGACGTTAGAATAAAGCATTTGCTTAGCCACACATCGGGTATTCCCGATTACTTCGATGAAGAAGTAATGGAGAACTTTAGCGAACTTTGGATCGATCAGCCGATGTATCTACTAAGGGAACCGAGAGATTTTTTGCCGCTTATTACCAGCGGGAAAACGATGTTTTCACCGGGAGAGAGATTCCACTACAACAACGGTGCCTACATCGTACTGGGTCTTGTGATCGAAAAGGTTAGCGGGATGGGTTTTTCCCGCTTCATAAAGCGCCATGTATTAGATCCTGCGAAGATGAGCGACTCGGGTTACTTTTCGATGGATCAGTTGCCGGAGAATACGGCCCTGGGGTATTTTAAAAATGAACAGGGAGATTTAATCAGCAACATTTACTCGGTGCCGGTGATCGGCGGACCCGATGGCGGCATTTTTGTTACCGCTGATGATATCACTCGTCTTTGGCAAAGTGTGTTTAACGGCGGGCTGATAACAAAAGAGATCCGCGAGATCTTTTTCAGTTCTTATGCTAAGGTTCAACAGGAAGTATACTATGGTTATGGGATGTGGGTGCGAACAATAAAGGATGTAGTATATAAATATATGATTATGGGAGAGGACCCCGGCGTGAATTTCCGGTCAAGTTTTTATCCCGAAAATGAATGGGAAGTGACTGTCCTTTGCAACCGGGAGTTCGGGGCCGATGATCTATCCATATAGATTGAAGAAAATATTTTAGGAGGAAAAGACCATGAATAAAAACGCCATATCAAATTATGATGAACAGCAAATCGAGGCGAATAAAATCGCCTGGGGAACTCTTTCGAAAGAGCATTATGAGCATTTCAAAAGTCGACTAGCCGAAGACGGCTTTAAATTAAACCCGATGGTGGATAAGGAACTGGGTAATGTAGAGGGGAAAAGAATTCTGCATCTGCAGTGCAACACCGGGGCGGACTCTATTTTACTTGCCAGGAAAGGAGCAATCGTTACCGGAGTGGATCTGGTACCGGATAATATCCGCTTCGCCCGGCGACTTGCGAAAGATTTTGATGTAAAAAACATCCAGTTTATTGAATCGGATATTTTGAAACTAGCTGAAGTCCACACGGGCACCTATGATATTGTAATGACCACCGACGGTGCCATCGGATGGCTTCCGGATTTAAATAAGTGGGGCAAAGTCCTCGAACGCTTTTTAAGCAGGGAGGGATTTTTTTATTTTCATGACTGTCATCCCTTCATGGGGATCTTTGATGAACAGGCCTTGGAAAATGGTGAACTGATCCCTAAATATCCTTACTTTCAGCAACATGCCGATAGAGAAGCCTATATCGGGGGCTATGCATCGGATACCAAAACCGCGGAGAATTATTTCTGGGGACATCAGCTGAGTACCATCGTCAACGGTTTGTTAAACGGAGGCCTGTACATTACTTATTTTAACGAATACGATCGATGTGCACCGGGGATGGGAGGCACTAGAACCGACGATAAAGGCCTTTCCTACTACCCGGAACTTGCAGGGAAACTGCCGCTGGTGATAAGTTTAAAAGCACAAAAAAAATAGCAGGTTGAATGTTACTATTCAGTGAAACACCACCCGTAAAAGTAAATATTTTAAGGGTGGTGTTTTATTTAGTCTTTTTCTCAAACGCTGTAAGTAGTGTCAGGTTGTTAATGCCCCCTACAAAGAACATGGTATCTACCTCTTATAGTTAGTCTATAATTAAAGCTCACCCTGTAAAAAAAGAATAAATCGCAAATAATAATTTTTAATAAAAATTTAAAAAGAGGTATAGACGGAGATGGGCAAACTTGGTTTAAATTTTAAGCTTCAAGGGTATACCTGTTCTAAGAGGTAAAAAAGGGGGATTTAGATGATGACAAAACCAATAGAAAAACTGACGAAAATTGCGCTTACTTTGGTTATATTCTTTTTGCTTTATCAACTGTCTTTTGTATTTGCTCCGCTGTTTACCGCCGGGGGATTTTTATTCATCCCCGTTATTTTTGCGCTGCTTTTTTATTATTTACTAAAACCGCTTATGGGCTTGCTGGAAAAGAAGCTTCCTCATACGGCCAGTGCCGCAGTTTCCTTTTTAATATTTTTACTTGGCCTCTTTATTATCGTTGGAGCTTTAGGCTTCTTTTTTATCGATCAGTTTGATGCTTTGGGAGAGGTAGTTATGGAACAATATGAGCAGTATCAGGAGGACCCTGATAGTCTGATTCCTAACTTTTTGGATGATTTTATCGATATTGAAGATGTGGAACAGAATGTAACAGAGCAGCTAAGCAATGCAGCTGCCTGGCTGCAGGAAAATATCAGCGGGCTTTTCGATCAGCTTAAGGAAGTGCCAACTCAGCTGGTGCTGATGTTATTTTTAACCTTCTACCTTCTAAAAGACAGTAAAAAATTTTACAAAAATTTTCGGGAAATCCTGCCTTATCAATATCGGACAAAGTACGTGGAAGCGGTGGAGAAAGTAGATATTGTACTGGGAATCTACGTTAAAGGCCAATTAATAGTGGCCTTATTTACCGGGGCGGGAATGCTGGTGGTCTATTTGATTGTAGGGCTGCCTTTGGCACCGGTTCTTGCCATGTTTGCAGTGGTAACCTCGGTCATTCCTTTTCTTGGGCCGATCCTTGGAGTTCTTCCTGCAATCATTATTGCTCTTGGTGAGGGATTGTGGGTGGTGGTACAAGTTATTATCGGAACCATTATTGTTCAGCAGATAGAGAGTGATTTGATCTCCCCGAACGTCATCGGGAAGAAACTTGAAATTCATCCCCTGACAATTATTATACTGGTCATGCTGGCGGTCACCATTTTCGGTATTATCGGCGCATTTGTAGTGGTACCGGCTTATGCTGCACTGCGGACAGTGGTAAGTATTTTTTATAGGGAATACCAAAACAAGAAAGAAAAGGAATATCATCAGAAAAAACTATAGAAGGGAGCACTGGCTATGTTTTTAGATTCACCGTGGAGACTGCTGGAAATTGCTCTAATCAGCGTCCTTACTTATATCGCTTTGATCGTATCACTGCGTTTAAGCGGCAAAAGAACCCTGGGAGACTATACGGTTTATGACTGGATCATCAGTATTACTATCGGATCCATTGCAGCTTCTACAATTGTTATGCGGGATACTCCCTTTATTAACGGATACGCTGGGATGTTGTTTTTTATTATTCTTCAAACTCTAACCGCTTTTGTTTCGGTAAAAAGCGAAAAGTTCAAAGGATATCTTCAGGGACGGCCAACCCTGCTTTACTATAAAGGGCATTATCTGGAAGAGGCCATGGAAAGGGGACGGGTCACTAAAACCGATATCTCTCAAAGCGTGCGGTTAAAAGCAAGCAAATCTCCCGATCAGGTAGAGGCGATTGTTCTTGAAAAAAACGGTAAAATCGCTTTGATTGAAAAACTCACGGAAGAGGGGCAGAAGGATTTATTTCGGGATCTCGCTATCAATGGTTTGGAGGAACTTGAATTTAACAACCTCAAGGAATAAGTTCAAGGTTTATGGGATTCGTTGAAATAAATTGTATTACTTAATTATAAGGAGGGCCTTAAGGATGATTTTTGATTCGGCTTATAGAATTTTTGAGGTAACGGTGGTCACTTTTTTAATTTATATAAGCTTTATGGTGTTTTTACGTTTCAGCGGAAAACGGACGCTGGCCAATTTCAAAATTTATGATTGGGTGCTAAGCATTACCATAGGGTCGGTGGCCGCCTCTACCATTGTATTTGAAGAAATTTTGTTTCTGGAAGGTGTGGTGGCGATTATTTTATTGATTTTATTTCAACGGAGTTTAGCCCATTTATCGGTTAAAAGCTATAAAGCAAGGGTGATATTAGAAGGGCGACCAATGCTGGTTTTTTATAGAGGGAATTTTTTACAGAAAAACATGAAAAAAGGAGGAATCACTAAGACCGACATCTCTCAAAATATCCGGTTAAAAGCCAATGCGACTCCGGATAAAGTGGATGCGATGATCCTGGAGAAAAATGGAGCTTTAGCCGTAATTGAAAACTTGTCTCCTGAAGGAGAACAGGATTTGTTCAATGACCTCGGTATTGAAAAAGCAACCCTTATGGAAATGATAAAAAATAGAATGGAGAACTAAAACACATTTAAGGAGGATGCAAATGGATGTAAAAATGGGATTGGATCGTTATATTGAGGCGGTGGCCTCAAAGGAAAGAACCCCCGGAGGAGGTAGTATTGCTGCTATTTCAGGAAGCATGGGCTGCGCCTTAGCCTCGATGGTAGGAAACCTGACCTTTGAAAAGAAAGCCTATAACGAGATGAAAGAGGATCAGCAGGAGGCCTTTCAAAAAAGCTTTGATGAGCTGCAGGAGCTGATTAAAGATTTAAATCAGCTGGCAAAGGAGGATACCTACGCCTTTGAAGGTGTATTAAAGGCGATGAAACTTCCCAAAAACACCGAGGCGGAAAAAACTAAGCGTCGGGAAGCAATGGAAGAAGCCACCAAAAAAGCTTTGGAAACTCCGCTAAATACTGCAAAACTGGCATTAAAAGCGTTGGAGCTTCAAACGGTTTTTGTTAAATGGGGGAATATCGATACCATGTCGGATATCGGCGTGGGCATCTGGACAGCCTACGGGGGCTTGGAAGGCGCTATTATTACGGTAAAAATCAACGTTTATGATTTAACCGATCAGGAATATAAAAGTAAGGTGCTGGACGAATGCGATCGGATCATGAAAAAGGGTACAGAGCTTCGGGACCAGCATTTGAAAGAAGTTTACAATAAACTGGATCAATAAGGAGGTTTTCAAGGTGTTATTCGTTATCGACATGCAAAACGATTTTGTGGATCAGGACCGTGGGAAAATGGCTGTAAAGGGAGCCGATGTTTTAATCGGGCCTATCAAAGAGAAAATACAGCAATACTGAAACAAAGGGGACCTGGTTGTTTTTACAAAGGATTCTCATATAGAAGTTTATGATCATTCCGAGAAGAAAAAGAACAAAAAATACAAACAGGAGGAAATAGACTGGGGCCATGAAATCGTTGCGGATCTGGGACCGGAGTTTAGAAGTAGCAAAGGATTCGAGAAAAGGTATCACGGCATCAGTCCCGATGATCTGCACGCCTTTAAAAAGGAATTCGGACATAAAAAAGAATGTTTGAAAACCATAGAATTTGTGGGAACGGAGACTCATGTTTGCATTCTTTCCAATGCGGTCCTGCTCCAAAACCTGTTTCCCGAAGCTGAGATAATAATCGATGAAAAACTGGTGATGAGTTCCGATAAGAAACTCCATGAGCAGGCTCTGAATATAATGGAGAGTCTGAATATGAAAGTGAGGCGAAAGTAAAATGAACGTAATGGTAAACTTTGAAAAAATGACTGAAAACCTGGTGGAGTGGTTTCAAAAACAGCTCTCGGACACCGGAGGCCGATCGGTGGTAATCGGAATTTCCGGAGGGAAAGACAGCAGCGTAGCTGCAGCCCTTAGCGTCAAAGCAATTGGGAAAGAAAATGTCTATGGGGTGCTGCTCCCGGATGGAGAACAAAGTGATATTGATTTTGCCTATGGGATTTGTAAGCACTTGGATATCCCTCATCAGGCGGTGGATATTGCTCCGATGACGGAAGCCTTTATCAATCAATTAAAAAGTATATCTTTCCTCGCCTTTTCAGACTTATCAGAACAGACTCGGGTTAATATGCCGGCTAGAGTCCGTATGACGACCCTTTATGGGGTTGCCCAAAGCATGGAAAAAGCCCGGGTGCTTAACACTTCCAATCTTTCCGAAGACTGGGTGGGTTATGGGACCCTATACGGTGACTTGACCGGCGCCTTTGCTCCCCTTGGAGACCTCACCTCCGATGAAGTTATTGATCTTGGACGCAGTCTGGGGGTGCCGGAAAAGTACCTGGTTAAGGACCCTTCCGACGGCCTTAGCGGAATGACCGATGAAGACAAACTAGGATTCAGTTATGATGAGCTCAACCGTTATATTCGCACCGGGATTATCGAGGATCTTGAGGCAAAGGAAAGAATTGACCAGCTGCATCGACAAAACCGATTTAAGTTTGAGCCGATTCCCCGTTTTTCTTCAGGGCTTCCGGTGCATCCGATATAAAAACTGGACTGCATATTTGATTGAATTGTGAATTATTGAAATATTTGGGTATGAATTATATTGATATGTCGGCACTTATATAATAAGGAGGGGAAGACTTGGAAAAGAAAGGGAAGGATGAAATGAAGAATAAAAAACAGCAGCAACTTGACCAGTACCGAGTGGATGACACCGGTAAAGAGATGACTACAAATCAAGGAGTCAAAGTCAGCGAAGACGAACTGTCTTTAAAAGCAGGGGAAAGGGGACCGACACTGCTGGAAGATTTTCATCTGCGGGAAAAAATCACTCATTTCGATCACGAACGAATTCCTGAGAGGGTGGTTCATGCCAGAGGAGTCGGGGCCTATGGAGAGTTTGAACTGTATGAATCCATGGAAGAATATACTTCAGCAGACTTTTTACAGGATCCCAGTAAAAAAACTCCGATATTTGTCCGCTTTTCCACCGTGGTGGGCTTTAGAGGCTCTCCCGATACCGTAAGAGACGTCCGAGGAATGGCGGTTAAATTTTACACCGAAGAAGGAAACTATGATATTGTAGGAAACAATATTCCGGTATTTTTTATTCAGGATGCCATTAAGTTTCCGGATTTGGTACATTCGATTAAGCCGGAACCGGATACGGAAGTGCCCCAAGCGGCGGCAGCCCATGATACTTTCTGGGACTTTGTTGCAAACAACGAAGAGTCGGCTCATACAGTAATTTGGGCCATGTCTCCTCGAGGGGTACCCCGCAGTTATCGAATGATGGAAGGGTTCGGGGTTCATACTTTCCGATTTGTAAATAAAGAAGGAAAAGGAACCTTTATAAAGATTCACTTTAAACCGAAACTTGGAGTTCATTCCCAGGTATGGGACGAGCATCAAAAAGTGGCCGGAAAGAATCCTGATTTTCACCGGGTAGATTTATATGAAGCCATCGATTCTGGAAATTATCCGGAGTTTGAAGTAGGAGTCCAAATGCTTGCGGAAGAGGATGAATTCTCATTGGATTTTGATATTCTGGATCCTACAAAAATCTGGCCGGAAGAAGAAGTTCCGGTAAAAATCATCGGAAAGATTACATTGAATCAACGGGTGGACAATTTCTTTGCGGAGGTGGAACAAGCGGCCTTCTGCCCTGCTAATATCGTTCCGGGAATCGACTTTACCAATGATCCGTTGCTGCAAGGACGTCTATTTTCTTATCTGGATACCCAGCTGATCCGTCTGGGCGGACCGAATTTCCAGGAAATCCCGGTTAATCGACCCCTTCATCAGTTTCATAACAATCAACGGGATGGATACGGACGCAAAACCATTAATACCTCAAAAACCACTTATCATAATAACTCCATTAACAATAACACTCCTCACACCGTTCCGCCGGAAAAAGGAGGTTTTAAGCACTATCAGGAAAAAATCGATGCCCGTATTATTCGTGCCCGCAGTGACAGTTTTAACGATCATTACTCTCAAACGGCTATGTTCTACAACAGCATGAGCGATGTGGAAAAACAGCATATAATCGATGCCTACAGTTTTGAGCTGAGCAAAGTAAAAAGTCAGGATGTTCGTCAGCAAGTTACTAACAATTTAGGGAAGATCCATACAGAGCTGATGAAAGCTGTAGCCGATAATATAGGGACGGAGTATTCCAAGGCCGAGCCTTCTCAGTATAAGAAAACTTCCAAATCATTAAGCATGGAAGATACGACGAAAAAGCCGGATACACTGAAGATCGGCGTAATTATCGGAGACGGTACGAAAGAGGAAAAACTGGAAGCATTGTTAAAAGCTCTGAAAGATGCCAACACTATGCCTGCATTGATCAGTGATACTCTTTCTCTTCCGAAACACTTTAGCAATGAAGAGCTAAAGCCCACGCATACTTTTTCTTCCACCGATCCAGTACTTTTGGACGCCCTTTATATCCCAGAGGGAGAGGAGTTAAAAGGAAAATTCAAACTGGAGACTCAACGTTATTTACTGGATACCTTTACCCACTTTAAACCGATTATGGTAGGAGACGGGCTAAAGTCCATCCTTAGTAATGAAGCCCTTGAAGAAGCCGGTATACTGGTTGATAAAGGAAGTAAAGAAGCTGACTATATAGGACACATTTGTGAAAGACGCTACTGGAGCCGAGACATTACCAAATGGTAATTTAAGATGGAATAACACCTGCCCTGAAAACTAAGTTACCCGGGGCAGGTGTTTCCATGATTAGTTCCAAAGTAATGGGGTATAATCATTTTATCAACTATACTTCAGCTTGGCGGTTTTGCTGCTAAGCAACATTCAACAGGAGGGATAGCATGATTTGGACAATTATTGGGATATTGGTTGTTTTATGGCTCGCAGGATTACTCCTGGACATTGCAGGAGGTCTTATCCACTTGCTGTTAGTGGTAGCCCTAGTGGTGTTTATATTCAACATGATTACCGGGCGAAGAGCTTGATAATAATTACCGAATAAAAGGCCTGTCAGCCACTGACCGGCCTTTTATTTTTAAGAAGACGGTCAACATCAATATGCTGAAACAGAAAGGAGATGAGGAAAGTTTGTTTACCGATATGCAACTGGTTTTTATTATATTAATGGTTACGGCCTTTTGTTTTCTGATACCGAAATTCCGATCGGATATGGTGGCTCTCGCCTCATTATTAGCCCTGTTTCTTTCGGGCCTTGTTACTCTGGAGGAAGCCTTTGCCGGGTTTTCCAACAGTGTGGTGGTAATGATGGCCGCTTTGTTTGTAGTAGGGGAAGGGGTGTTTCAAACCGGACTGGCGGAAAAGGCCGGGAACTTGATTGCCAAATATACCGAAAACAGCGAGTTTAAAATGACGATGGGTATGATGCTGCTGGTGGCGATCCTAAGCGGTTTTATGAATAATACCGGAACCATCGCCATTTTATTGCCGGTAGTGGTAAGCCTCTGTAAAAAGCTTCAAATTCATCCCGGGAAGCTGCTGATGCCATTGGCATTTGTCAGCAGTATCGGAGGCAGTCTGACGCTGATCGGTACCGCCCCCAACCTTATTGCCAGTCAAGCCCTAAGTGATTACGGCTATGAACCCCTGCAGTTTCTTTCCTTTGCTCCCATCGCATTAGTGGTTTTAGCCGTTGGAATGATTTATTTATGGTTCATCGGCAGGAAGCTGCTGAAAAAGCCGTTGTCCAAGGAGGAAACCGAATCTGTTGACTCGGATAAAGACTTGTTAAAACTCTATGATGTGGAGAAATATCTTCATAAAATTACGATTCCTAAGCATTTTAACCCTTCGAAAAAGTCTTTAACCGAACTTCAATGGGGTTCGAAATATCAAATTACCGTATTGGAAGCGGTATCGGATTCCGCTGTAGACGCTTTTTCCTTCGGAAAACGGCAAAAGAACCAGCCGGTGAGTGCGGATTATGTTCCAAAGCCGGAGGATGAGCTGATAGTTTATGGTGACCCCCCAGACCTGAATCGATTCAAAGAAGAGACCGAAGTGCAGGTTGCTGATAAGGAAGAGGAGGAGGCTTATTCAATTGATACCAGCCGATTGGCTGAGGTGATATTAACCCCTCACTCCGACTACATCAACAAAACCATTACACAAATTCAATTTCGGGATAAATACGATCTTACGGTGTTGGCCTTAAAACCTCAATATAAAAACGCAGTAAAGCCTGAGGCAGATAGGAAACTGGTTTACGGCGACACGCTGCTGGTCTACGGAAAATGGAAGGATATCGACCGTTTATACGATGAAATGGAAGACACCGTCGTTCTCAGTCATGAAAAAGAGCCGAGAACCAGGACCTATTCCCCGGTGCACACTCTGATCGCCGGAGGAATTTTGCTATTTATGGTTTTTATGATGGTTTTTCAAGTCCTTCCGGTCAGTATCACCGTACTGATTACAGCTTTTCTTATGGTTATTACCCGGTCTGTTAGAAAGGTAGATCAGGCTTACCGGGGAGTTAACTGGCAAACCATAATTTTAATTGCGTGTATGCTTCCTATGGCTACTGCCCTGGAAAATACCGGCGGAATTGAAGTCATTTCCGACGGTTTGGTAAACACGTTAGGAGACATCGGGCCAATGTTGGTAATGGCGGGGCTATACGCCGTAGCTTCGATTTTCAGTCAGTTTATCAGCAACACCGCAACAGCGGTCCTTCTTTATCCCGTGGCTATTTTAACTGCAGAAAATATGGGGGTCAGTCCCTATCCTATGGTTATGGCCGTAGCCTTTGCCGCCAGTATGGCTTTTGCCACACCGGTGGCTACACCGCCGAATGCTATGGTAATGGCTGCAGGAAGATATAAATTTTTGGATTTTATAAAAATCGGCAGTCCGCTGCAGGTGATTATCGGGGTCTGTATAATATTGTTGGTCCCAATACTCTTTCCATTCTAAATTCTATACTATAAAATAACTTAAAAGGTTCATTAAGTTTCTGTTAATCAGTTCCGTTGCTGGGTATAGTTTTAAAGAAGGAAAAAAATAGAAGGGAGGGATACAATGGCGGAGTATACCATTTATCATGTGCTTCCTAAGGACGATCAATGGACTGTAAAAAAAGAAAAAGCCGAACGAGCGAGCTTCATTATGGATACCAAACAGGAAGCAAAGGAAAAAGCCCGGGAGCTGGCGAAGGATGACAACACAACGGTTGTGATCCACCGAAAAGACGGAACCGTGGAAGAAATTATGAATCCTCGGGCATAACGGATAAGTCTTTGCAAGGAAGTATCGTTAAAACAAATAACAGGAGGGGAAGCATGGATATTTTCCAAGAAATAGAAAAGGAACATGAAGATTTTAGAAAATGGAGCGAGGAGATTGCTGAGACCACGGACCGGGCGGTAAAAACCCGGGAAGAGCTGTTTAAAAAACTCTACATTAAGTTAACCGCTCATCATAAAGCGGAAGAGGATGTGCTGAATCCCGTTCTGCGGGAAAACAAAGAAACGAAGGATTTTGCCATTGAAATTGATGAAGAGCATAACGTGATTGACTTTTTAATGGAAGAGCTTCGAGACCTGCCGGTGGATGCAGAGAACTGGCTTACCAAGTTTAATATTATGAAGGGACAGCTGGACCATCACTTAGAAGATGAAGAGGAAGACGTGGCTCCGAAAGCTCGGGATGTATTTCAAAAAGACCGACTGGTTAATCTGGTAGACCAGTTCGAAAAGAACATGAGTGAGCGAAAAAAAGAGTTGGAAAGCAACTATAACAAAGCTTAGTATATCCACATAACAGAAGAAGCCCCCATCGGCTGTACAACAATGCTAACGGGGGCTTCTTTTCATACTTTTGAAGGGAAATCTTTAGTTCTCCTCCTCAAAGTCATTTACCTGTTTTTCCGCTTCCTCTTTACTGATGCCGTACTTCTCTTTTACTTTACCGACTAAGCGATCCTTATCGCCCTCTACCTGTTTCAAATCATCATCAGTAAGCTTTCCCCATTTTTTTTTGGCATTACCTTTTAATTGATCCCATTTGCCTTCCCATTTCTTGTTTGCCATGCTATACCTCCTTTTAGATTAATAACAACAGAGATTATGGATGCCTTATCTTTCTTCCAATGTTGACTTTAAAAGTGGAAGGGACATCACAATAATACAAATACCCTTCTTCTTAATTATAAAACAGAAAATAGTAAAATATTCCCTATAGGAATGTATCTTTAAAGCAATACATGATATTCAATAAATAAAATTTAAACAGCTTAAACAATGAATGAATAATGAATATACATCCGGGTATAACTAATTTAGAAGAAAAACACAACCTGGTGCTGTCATCATCAATCGAAATTCACCGGAGAGGGTCGATATTATTGAACACAACAAAAATACTTCATTATCAATAAGACGCTCCCTGAAAATACTGGGAACGGTGCTGCTTGTAATTTACATAGCGACGTTTATTCGCCATCAAAGCAAAGAGCTCCCGGAAGAGCTCAACTATGCAAGTGAAGAGTATACTTTGCAAAGCGGAGAAATACAGTTGTTAAGAGATATTACAATTAATTTAGAAAAAGGGGAACCTATTTTGGACCATGAAATCTTTCATGCTTTTCACGATGCCATACAGGAGGCGGAGGAATTTATCGTTCTGGATATGTTCATGTTTACTGATTTAGGCGCTTCAGAAGGAGAGTATCCTTCCATAAGCCGGGATTTGAAACTGACCATCCTGAACCAGATGGAGCGGTATCCGGATCTGAATGTGTGGATTATAACCGATTACATCAACAGTTCCTACGAATCCCACTCGGCATCCAGAATCGATGTATTGGAGGAACATGGTGCAAAAGTCGTTGTAGCTGATTTAATGCCCCTTAGGGATCCAATCCCGATCTATAGCTCCTTTTACAGGATGTTCTTACAGTGGTTCGGATATGGAGGAGAAGGCTGGATTGTCAATCATTTTGGGGAAGAGGAACCGGAGATGAGTCTTCGGTCTTATTTTAAACTGCTCAATACTAAAGGCAATCACCGAAAAGCACTGGTTACCGAGCATGAAGGCATCTATACTTCAGCCAATGCCCATGATCAAAGCGGTTACCATTCCAATATCGGGGTACGGGTACAGGGGGAGATTCTTGAAGCTTTGCTGGAAGCGGAGCGGCGTGTGGTTCAATACAATCTGGGAAATGATGAGGGTTTTCCGACGCCGGATCAGCTGGTAATTGAAGAGTTAAGCGGAGAGGAAGACCTTGCAGCGAAAGTAGTCACGGAAGGTAAAATACTGCCTGAGGCTATGAAGATTATAAATGAAGCGGAAACGGGAGAAACTTTGTGGCTGGGAATGTATCTGCTCTCCGACGGCAGAATTATCGATGCTTTGGAAGAGGCCGCTGAACGGGGGGTTATGGTCCGACTGATTTTGGACCCAAACCAGAAGAGCTTCGGCAATGAGAAGCCTGGAATTCCCAATCTTGCTGTATCCCACAGAATGGCTCCCGAGAGTCGGGACAATATGGATATACGATGGTATAATATCGACGAAGAGCAGTACCATAGCAAAATCCTGTTTCTGGATGGAAAAACCTCCCGGGTATTACTGGGCTCTATGAACTTTACCCGACGGGGCTTAAATAAAAACAATCTGGAAAACAACCTGCTGGTCCAAGGTCCGGAGGAAGCGGTGTTTATGGAAGACGTTCGGGATTACTTCAATCTGTTATGGCATAATCCGGATCACCAATACACTTTGAAATATGACGCCCATCAGGATGAGCTGAGCTGGTTTCGAAGAGCCCTCTTCCGTGTTCAAAAAGCCCTTCGGCTTACAACTTTCTAGCATACCCGAGGATTGTTTAACATGAAAATTGACAAAGGGGGGATAGGAATGTTTGGTTGGACAGACTTTTTATTTTTGGTCGTTTCCTTATTCATCATTTTGCCGATCGTTGTTTTTATAAGAGAGTTGGGTTATTTTATTGCCGGAGTAGTGGTGGGAGCTAAAAACTTACGCATTACCATCGGATCCGGTCCCCGGCTGATAAAAAAAGGACCGTTGGATATTCGAAGGCATTACCATCTGTACAGCTGGTTTTCCTATGATCGTTTAGAACAGAGGGACAAGCTTGCTTATCTGTTCCTATACGCCAGCCCGATTCTGATTAATGTATTGTTGGGAGCCGGGATTATTTTACTGCTGGACCGGGAAGTCCTTCCGGCCGTTGAGGAGTTCTGGGATCGATTTTTGTTTTATATCTTCTTTTACGTTCTGTTTGATGCGGTACCGATGAAAATGGTCTACGGCCGTCCCAACAACGGGCTGATTCTATACGAGATGCTTCGCTACGGTAAACGGGTAGATACCAATAAGGAGCCTTTTCTTCCCTCCACTTCAGAAATTGAAGAAGCTTACCAAAAGGATATGAAAGAGCTGCAAAAAGAGTTAAAAGAAAAGCACCCTAAATAACAGTTTGGCGCCGATTGCTTTAGCACAATCGGTTTTTCAATGCCTAGGCAACAACTAAAAAGACTATTGGTCTTTGCTATAACTCGTGATAAGATAAAATACATCGGGTACACCAATCATAAATCCTCATAGGAGAGGTGTTTTTAAAAATGATGGAGACTTTAGCACAAATTGGACAAGGACTAAACAAACAGGAAATTCGCTGGGGCCTTGGGGCCTCTTTCCTCCTT
>SKOH01000079.1 GCA_007120165.1 Clostridiales bacterium | reverse complement strand
TTCAAGATGAAATCTCATATCATTTCCCGGAGTGTTTCCAGTAATTAATGTAAAGCGAAGAGCATCCGCTCCGAATTCTTCGATGGCTTCTAAGGGATCAATTCCATTGCCGAGAGACTTACTCATTTTCCGCCCTTCTGCATCCCGAACCAAACCATGAACCAATACATGCTTGAAAGGTATCTCTTCCATAAATTCCAAGCCGGAAAAGGCCATTCGAACGACCCAGAAAAAGATAATATCATATCCCGTAACCAATACATCGGTGGGGTAAAACTTCTCTAATTCTTTGGTATCTTCTGGCCACCCCAAAGTGGAAAACGGCCAAAGGGCAGAACTGAACCAAGTATCCAGAACGTCTTCATCCTGAATCATATGGTTCGAGCCACAATTTGCACACTGGGAAGGCCCTTCTTTGGAGACCATCATCTCATCACATTCTTTGCAGTAATAGGCGGGAATCCGATGGCCCCACCACAACTGACGGGATATACACCAGTCCCGGATGTTTTCCAGCCAGTTTAAATAGGTTTTGGAGAATCGATCGGGAACAAATTTTATATCTCCGTTATTTACCACATCCATAGCGGGCTTTGCAAGGGATTCCATTTTTACAAACCATTGCTCCGAGGTGATGGGTTCCACAACTGTTAAGCACCGGCTACACTGTCCAACACTATGATCATGCTCTTTGATCTCCGAGAGGTAACCGCCGGCTTCCAGGTCTTTAACAATCGCTTTACGGGCCTCGTAGCGGTCCATCCCCTGGTATTTTTCACCCTGTGCATTAACTTTTGCTTCTTCATCCAGTACGAGGATCTGTTCGAGGTTATGTCTTAACCCGATTTCAAAGTCATTCGGATCATGACTGGGGGTGATTTTCAACGCCCCGGTACCCATTTCCTGATCAACGTATTCATCGGAAATTATGGGGAGTTCCCGATTCAGTAACGGTAAAATTGCCACTTTGCCAATTAAATGCTGATATCTTTTATCTTCCGGATGTACGGCGATGGCGGTATCACCCAACATGGTTTCCGGCCGGGTGGTGGCGATTACTACAAATTCTTCAGAATCTTTAATGAAATATTTTACATGCCAGAAGTTCCCCTTTTTATCATGGTGGTCCACTTCCGCATCGGATAAAGAGGTTCTACAACTGGGGCACCAGTTAATGATTCGATTGCCCTTGTAGATCAGTCCTTTGTTGTAGAGTCGGATAAAAACTTCCGTAACAGCATCGTTCAAACCTTCATCCATCGTAAATCGCTCCCGGGACCAGTCGCAGGAGTTTCCGAGTTTTTTCATCTGACTTACAATTTTCCGGCCGTACTCATCACGCCAGCTCCAGGCACGATCCAGAAAACCTTCTCTACCCACTTCCTTTTTAGTTAATCCTTCTTCTTTTTTCAGTTTTTCTACTACTTTCACTTCTGTGGAAATGCTGGCATGGTCTGTTCCAGGCTGCCATAGGGTTTCGTAACCCTGCATCCGCTTCCATCGGATCAGTATGTCTTGAAGAGTGTGGTCTAAAGCATGGCCGATATGCAATTGCCCGGTAATATTCGGTGGCGGCAGAACAATGGAGTAAGGCGGTTTTTTAGAATTCACATCGGCTTTAAAGAAACCTTTTTCCATCCAGTGTTGGTAAATTTTTTCTTCAAAGGCTTTGGGGTCATAGGTTTTTGCTAATTTTTCGCTCATACAAACTCCTCCTCGTTTATGGTTATAAAAGGGAAATCCTAGATAAAAAAAGCCTCATCCTTATCCTGATAGAATCAGTTAAGGACGAAGCTTGACATTCGTGGTACCACCTTAGTTCCTATAATTATAATACTGCTATTATAGACACTTGTATTGGATAACGGTCCTACCGTCTACAACTACTTTGTTTCATTGTAGAAGCTCCCAGGCTACTTCAGTAATTATTGCCTTAAGCGATGTTTCAGCTGGTCACCGCCTCTCTTTTTAAGGATAAATACTTACTACTCCTAATCATTGCCGATTATTTAGTTATTATAAATTATAAGGGTATTTTTCATTTTGTCAATTGATTTTTTTGAAAACAGAATTTATTTAACCGCTTTAGTTTCATTTAATTTCTTAAGCCCCATTCGAAGATATCTAAAAAATGCAATGACTGTAATGAGAATCGCTGTGATTAACAAGTATCTTCCCAGGTAGACGTCCAAACCAATCAGTAAAATCGCAACATAAAATAAAACGGTAGAAACTTTTCCCAGTTTATTTGCCGGAATGACGGTTTTATCTCTTCGGGTATAAAGAATGGCTGCCCCCAATATCATCAGCCCCTCTTTAATTCCCACAACAATCAAGATCCATAGGGGCAGAATTTCTGCAATTGTAAAGCTGACGATTACCGTTAATTGCATCAATTTATCCGCTAAAGGATCCAGGGCCTGACCGATCTTCGTTACCTGTTGATATTTACGGGCTAAATAACCGTCTAAACCATCGGTAAGACCGGCTAAGAAAAAGACTCCCGTTGCATATAAAAGATTGTTGTTTTCAAAGAAGAAAAAAACGTAAATAAATACTGGAATTAACAATAATCGCAGGGTCGTTAATATATTTGGTAAGTTCATATAACACCTCTATTGTTCCAATTTCTTATGATTATATCATACCATAATTATTGAACGAAAGATAATAATCCCTAGTAGCTTCTACTCATATTAACTATTTTGGCAGACCGATTACAAATTAAGCCGAATCTCTTCTGCCAGGGGAGTGAATTCATCTCTTAACTGCTCCATTTCTTCTGCAGTAAAGGATCTCATGTTGGTGTTTGGCTCCAGCACATCATCGTTGAGTTTACCTCTTTGTAATACAAAACGTTTACTGTTTTCGACCATTATTTTCAAACCTTTAATGGACTCTTCCGTAATAAGTTCTTTAACAAAGGTTGTACGGAATTCATAATCAATCGTAGATTCCTTGAGCAAATTAATGGACCTCATGATTTTTTCCTCGAATCCGTATTTTCCTATAACCGCTTTGTAGTCATGGATATCCGTCTTGATATCCATGGCCACATAATCGAGACAATTCTTCTTTAAAAGTTCTTTTAACACTTCTGGATTTGAACCATTGGTATCAAGTTTGATATCAAACCCTATTTTCTTATATTTTTCAATAAAATCCACCAGGTCATTTTGCAGAGTCGGCTCCCCTCCGGAGATGCAGAGGGTCGATACGTATTTTTTTCTGCGAAGAAGAATTTTTTCCAATTCTTCTTCATCAATATGATCCCCGGTTTGGTTTACAATATTTTTATTATGACAATACGGACAATTGAAATTACATCCTCCGGTGAATATTACCGAGCTCAGTTTTTTCGGATAATCTACTAAAGAGAGTTTGTGAAATCCTAATATCTGCATGGTATCACCTGATTTCCTATTTTAAAAGATTGCCAAGACTAACCTCATCGGAAAAAGTTTCCCGGTCTTTATACTCTTCTTTTTTTCCTTTGTTCCATGACTGCACCGGACGATGGAAACCTACAACCCTGGTCCAAACTTCACTTTCCCTGTTACAGGTAGGACAAAGGAAGTGCTCCCCTTTTATATAACCGTGTTCCGGACAGATGGAAAAAGTAGGCGTGATGGTGATATAAGGAATGCTGCTTTTTTCCATTGCAGTTTTTATTAAGGCCTTACAAGTTTCAACGTCACCGACCTCTTCTCCTAAAAAGCCATGCATAACTGTCCCACCGGTATATAGTGACTGTAATTTTTCCTGAAGCTCTAAAGCTTCAAAAAAGTCATTCGTATGGCCTACCGGCAGCTGGGTAGAATTTGTATAATAGGGCTCTTCATCTCCCTGGGTAAAGATTTTTCCATACATTTTTTTATCCAGGCGGGCAAATCGGTAAGCGGCCCCCTCCGCTGGAGAAGCTTCCAAATTCCATAAACTTCCGGTTTCTTCTTGGAAAATTTGAATAACTTTATTCATAAATTCCATAATTTCTACTGCAAACTGATTGCCTTCCGGGGTAGTAATGTCTTTACCCAACAGATTAATGCAAGCTTCATTCATGCCGTTTAAGCCAATGGTGGAAAAGTGATTTTTGAAATACTCTCCGGTATTCTCCTTTACCCCCTGCAGGTAGAATCTCGAATAGGGATATAAGCCGGCTTCCATGTATTTTTCCAGCATTATTCGTTTAGCATCACAAATTTCACGGGATTTTTCCATCAATAATCGCACTTCTTTTTTAAACTCCTCTTCACTGGAAGCTAAATATCCGATACGGGCCATATTTAAGGTAACCACATTGATGGAACCGGTTAAAGGATTCGCTCCGAAAAGGCCCCCGCCTCTTTTTCTCAGTTCACGATTATCCAGTCTAAGGCGACAACACATGCTCCTTACATCCTCGGGGGCAAGGTCAGAATTTAAGAAATTCGCGAAATAGGGAGTACCGAATTTCCGTGTCATTTCCATAATACTGTTGACCACTGGGCTGTCCCATGGAAAGTCTTTGGTAATGTTTATCGTCGGGATTGGAAAACTAAAGGCTCTGCCTGCTCCATCCCCCTCCATCATCACTTCACAAAAAGCGTTGTTAAACATGTCCATTTCTTGCTGGAATTCACCGTAATTTTTACCCATCAGTTTACCTGCAATTTTCACAGGCTGCTTAACCAATAAAGGGTGAGGTGCGATATCTAAGGTAACATTTGTAAAAGGAGTTTGAAAACCTACCCGGGTGGGAACATTTAGATTGAATACAAACCGTTGTAAGGACTTTTTCACCTGAGCGTAATCCAATCCGTCATAATAAATAAAGGGTGCTAAATACGTATCAATACTGGATACCGCTTGAGCACCAGCAGCTTCTCCTTGAAGGGTGTAAAGCAGATTCACCAATTGACCCAAGGCGGATTCAAAATGTTTCGGAGGTCTTGACTCCACTTTTCCCTGAGCACCTTTAAAGCCTTGCTCTAAGAATGCTTCTAAGTCCCAGCCGCAACAGTATGGAGCTAATAGTCCTAAATCATGGATATGTAAATCTCCTTTGATATGGGCATCTCTCAAGTCTTTATCATAAATTTTATTCAACCAGTATTTTTTCGTAATACTCTCCACGATATGATTATTCAGGCCCTGTAATGAAAAACTCATATTGGCATTTTCATTAACTCGCCAGTCATCAAGATTTACATAGTCTTCGATCATTCCCTCCGCATCCATGAAAAGATTTTTCACTTCACGGAACTCTTCGTGGCGTTTTCTATATAAAATATAAGCTTTTGCTGTTTTCGCGTGCCCTTCTTCTATTAAGATTTTTTCAACGACATCCTGTATATCCTCTACTGCCGGAATATTCCCTCGATAGGTTTCTTTTAATACCAGTTCCACTTTTCGGGTTAGGTCGTCGGCTTTGGCCTGGTTTTTGCCCCCTACGGATTGAGCTGCGGCAAAAATTGCTTTTGTTATTTTTTTTGAATCATAATTTACAATTTCGCCATTTCTCTTTTGTACTTTTGATAATGTCATCATACCCCTCCTTTAAATTTCATAGTTCACATACTACATATTGTATATTATATAGAAAAGAGCCACAAGATTCAATCCGATTTGGAAAGAAAATTATCGCTCTTTGAACAATCTTTAAAATCAAAAACTTTTTACATGACTTAATTTTGTTTTGTTAATTTATCTAATTCATAATGCAATAAGTTCCATCCCTTTTCTTCTAATTGCTTATTTGGATGGGAGTTGATTAATTTAACACGCTCTTGTAGGGAATCCTCCAAAGCAAAAGAAAGATCTTTATTTTCTATTGACAGCATATGATGTTCCAAAAGCTGATTTTTTAATTCTAATACGGTTCCTACATTTCCATGTATTAAGGGTACGCCGTTTCTCAGGATTTTTTCAATAATCTCTGTTAAGAATACATAATGGGTACAGCCTAAAACTAAAACATCGCCCTTTCCCAAGGCAACTCTTTTGAATAAATGGATTAAATAATCTTCTACCTTCGCCCCGGCTCCTCCCTCGTGTTCAATAATCTGTACAAGTCCTGGGCAGGGAAGTTCAATGATCTGTTTGGATGTGCCGATATTCTGTACAAGTTCATGGAATTTTTTTTCCTTTAAGGTAAATGGAGTAGCCATTACCACTACCCGTTGAATGTTTTCCATGTTCACAGCGGGTTTAACTGCAGGCTCCATTCCGATAATAGGTAGATTATATATTTTTCTCAGATCCTTAATAGCAGCACTTGTAGCTGTATTACAGGCTACAACCAGCGCTTTGGACTCTTGTTGGATCAGATACTTGGAGATATTTACCGAAAAATCCAATACTTCTTTCTTTGTTTTTTCACCATAGGGAGCATTTTTTGAATCTCCATAATAAATAAACTTTTCATGGGGGAGAGTTATAAGCATTTGTGCTAATACACTGATTCCACCCAATCCAGAATCAAAAACACCGATTGGTCCTTTCATAGTTCGAACATTCCTTTCACACCTAATAATTTGTACGCTTTTTACGCATACTGATATTGAGCAGCAGCCCGATGGCAATCATATTCGAGAGCATGAAGGTTCCTCCATAACTTATGAAAGGAAGAGGTTTGCCTGTAACCGGCATCAAACCAATAGTCATCATTATATTGGCAAAGATGTGAAAGGCTAACATTGAGACAATGCCAATAGCTAATAATGACCCGAACAGATCCTTTGATTGCCTCGCCACACTAATTCCTTTAATTAGCAGGACAATATATAAAAACAGTAAAATAGAAACTCCCACAAAGCCTAATTCTTCAGCGATAACAGAAAAAATAAAATCCGTATGCTTTTCCGGAAGAAAACCCAACTGGCTTTGAATTCCTTCGTTGAATCCTTTTCCCGTTAGCATTCCGGACCCCACTGCGTAGATAGATTGGGTAATCTGGTAGGCATCCCCCATAGGATCTAGGGTAGGATTGATAAAAACCATAATCCTTCGTTGCTGATATTCGTTTAGATAATTCCATGCAAAAGGTGCGCTGCCGAGGGCAACCAGAAAAGTTACTAATATATATTTATACTTAAGTCCCGCTACAAACAGCATAGCAAAGGTAAAAACGGGAAAAACCATTGTTGTTCCTAAATCCGGTTGCATATACACAAGTCCCATTGGTAACGCTGTAATTGCAACAATCTTTCCCAAGGTTTTAAACTCATTAATTGTTTCATGGTGTTCACTGATAACCCTCGCTAGAGAAATAATTATTCCGATCTTAGCAAAATCCGAGGGTTGAAAACCAAAACCTCCGATATAGAGCCATCGATTGGCACCCCAATCGTCTCCGCCCACACCGGCGATTAACACTGCAATCAGCAGTAAAATAGAAAAAGCGTAGATTACTAAATAAAAATTTCCGAAGGTCTTATAATCAAAAAACAAAATGACGGTAATCACGATAAAACCGAGAATCGTGGAGGTCAACTGTGTTTGAATATAAGCCTCACTGTTGGGTAAATTATTGGTAGCACTGGAAATCATAATGATTCCAAATGTAGATATCATTATGACCACTGCAAGGATGATAAAATCTAAATTTTTTAAAGTTTTTACTTCAAGTCTCATTTGCCCACTCCTACATTTCACTTATACTAGTGTAATGGATTCTATCTTTTATTTCAAGAAAAAAGATTGGTTGACCATCCTTTTTCTTACTCCGAAGTCGGCGGATTAAGTAATAAAGAAGAACCTTTTATTCACCTTAGTTTTTATTCGTACTACAGACCACTGTAACCTCGTCTAGAGACCTCGACAAAAGAGCTGAGACGAGCTCCAACTTTTGATCTTTTTATACGTTTTCAATAAACATTAGGTTTATTCATTTATTATTTTCAGTGTTTTTTCCATCAATATTTTATAATTATTTTGCACTTCATTCACTGGACTTTTCTTCAGGGATTTTTCGAAATAACTGAGATCCTCTTCAAGATATTTTTTGCTTCGGTTAATCAGCTGTTGAGTTTCTTCCAAAAGAATTTTTTTTAATTTATTGTTTCTTCGATCTCTTTGGTTCAACCCCCATACCACAAGACTGTAAAGGACGCTGCCGAGAATCAGATAATTTCCTAGGGTATAAAGGGATTTTTGAGGATTAAGCTTTTTATCCAGTTGCAGTAATGCGAAACTAGAAAAATTATGGCGATAAGCATTATGAGGGCTGTAATATAAAAAGAACAGCGGGACCCCTATGGCCATCCCTTTACTCAATTTATTTTTAAATAAATTTTTCTTATCTGAATTATTTTCTCTTAGGCTAAGTCCCCCATTGGGTTCTAATTCCTTCTCGAAAATTTTCATTTGCTCATCTGTGATAAGTAAGTATTCCTGGACTTTTTCCAACAAAGCCTTCTTTTCCTCGGACATATACGAGTTTGCAGTTGCCATGACAAGCAAATCCTCCATTAAAGTAAAGCGAAGGATATCTCTTTCCTGGCCTTTTAACTTATTTAACATATATTCAATGCGGTTTTGTAAAGACTCCTCATCCGGTTCATCCGATATTAAAAAATCCAATATTTTTTTTCGATGTTTTTTTGGCACCTGTATATAAGCAAGGATTTTGTAAAAAGCTCTCATTTGAAAAACATCAGCATCCATTAAATTTTTAAATAAACTTGCGATTACTAAGCCGTACTCCTGTTTAATATCTACATCCAGCTTCCTGATATCTCGTACCATTCCATATTCCTCCCTATTATTTATTTAGTGCATCGACAAACCCGGTATGCAAATCTTCCTTCAGAAAAATACCGTATTTTTTAAATACAATGGTGATGGATTTTAATAATCGATAAAGTTTTTCTTCATTGCAATTTTCTCCCATATGACCAATCCTGAATACTTTACCGGACAGTTCACCCAGGGAAGTGGGAAGGAAAACTTTATGTTCATTCCATAGCTCATCTCGAATCATTTTATACGTTATGCCTGGGGGTATTTCCACTGCCGATACGGTATTAGAAAACCCGCTGTCGGGATATAAACTCAGTCCGGAGTTGATTACAGCTTGTTTAACTCCATTTCCTATGAAACTATGGCGAGCAATTACATCTTCCTCATTCCAGCGGTCAAGGGCTTTTTCCAATGCATATAGGTAAGGAGTGGGCTGGGTATAGGGGAGGGTTTTCGTTTTTGCAATATCCTTCCAAAGAAGTAAATTGGTATACATCCCCCGGATTTTCTCATTTCTCGTCTCCATCATTTTCCAGGCGGAATGACTAATGCTGAGAAACACTAATCCGGATGGGAGAGATAAGCATTTTTGTGAACCTGCAATCACTATATCCAATTCCCAGGAGTCTGTCTCGATTTTTTCCCCTCCAAAGGAGGATACCGCATCCACCACACTGAGGATTCCATGTTGATTAAGCAGAGAACTGATCTTTTCAATATTGTTGATTAAACCGGCAGGTGTTTCACAGTGAACGAAGGTTGCCAATTTAAACTCATTATTCTCTTGTAAAAAATTCTCCAGTCCTTTAATATCTATAGGTTTTTTGTTATTGGAAGAAAAATATACTACCTCTGCTCCGTGATTTTCTGCCATGTCCCCAAAGGTTTTCCCGAACAACCCGTTTTCGATACACAGTACTTTTTCACCGGGCATTAAGAGAGATGCGATGGCAGCTTCTAAACCTAGAATCCCTTCGCCATTTAATATCCGTACATCATTTTCGGTGTTAAATATTTTTTTGAGTTTATCCGTTAAAAACAAATAATAATCAATAAATTCAGGATGCGCATCGGGCAATTTACTCGGTAAAGCCATTGCTCGGCGCACTTCCTCATGGACTTCTGTAGGACCGGGACTTAAATTCATTATATCCTTCACCACTTCACCCTCCCAAGAAATACTTAAATTACTTACTTATATAGATTTTTTTAAGTTAGTGTAGACTTTTTCAGGTTTGTACCTACTTGATTAAGTATTCGATCACATAAGCAACTCCATGATCTTCGTTACTCTTTGTTATCCAATCTGCTCTTTTTAAAACTTTCTCATCGGCATTCGCTACCGCCACCCCAAGACCGGAGTACTCAATCATTGAAAGATCGTTTAACTGATCGCCTACAGCGATCATTTCTTCTTTAACAATCCCAAGCTTATCTCCTACATATCCTAAGGCAGCACCTTTAGAAGCCTTGTCATTCAGTGCTTCAATGTTGTTTTCAGAGGAACTGGTCACGGCAACTCCACGAATTTGATATAATTGCTTTTTAATCTTGTTTAGTAGAAGCTTCTCCTCTGAAAGGATGAAAAAAGTATTAAGGGGAAGCCCTTGGTCGGCAATTCTACTAAAATCTATTTTCTTTAGGTTTTTATCTAAAATCATTTTTAGGATTAAGGATTTATAAAGAGATAAAGGGTTTGAGTATTCATGCTGTAAGAACCGCTTCGCTTCCATAAATCGGGCCAGATAACTTTGAATATAGATATTATCCGCATCGGAACTATGAAAATATACATTTTCATTACTTAGTACTTTTATAATCTCCGTGGTTGCCTCCGGATCCAAATAAACGGATTTCTCAACATTATGGACCTTATTGCGAATAACGGCTCCATTGTTGGTAATTAGATAGCAATCAAAGGAAAATAAGTCGATATATTTTTTTAGGGTACTATAGGACCTTCCGGTGGCTATAACAATTTCGACACCTTTTTTACTAGCAGCTTCTAATGCATTAATGTTGGTCTCTGAGATTTTTTTATCGTTTGTAAGCAGCGTTCCGTCCATATCCGTAGCTAAAAGTTTATATTTCATATATATGCCAACTTTCTTTGTTTCATCTATTGTTTTGTTGGATCTCACTTAGAATTCTTTAATATCTATTATACCTTGTTTTACCACAGATAAAAAGTCATGTGCCTCCTTTCTTTCTAAATTTCTGCTATTCTACTAATACTCACTGATTAAAGCCCTATGATTATGGTATAATAACTATATGCACTGTTAATAAAATAATTATAACTTGGAGGGATTTTATGCTATCAGAAAAACTAGTAGAAGAATTTAACGAACAAATTAAACATGAGTTTTTTTCAGCAAATTACTATTTATCAATGGCTGCTTACTGTAAGGATCAAAACTTGGATGGTTTTGCTAATTTCTTTATCGTACAGGCAGAAGAGGAACGTTTTCATGCAATGAAATTTTTTAATTTCCTTGATGAAATGGGAAGCAGAGTTGTTATTACCGGGTATGATGACCCGAGAACCGATTTTGAATCCATGAGTGACGTATTTGCTGCAGGATTAGAACATGAACAGTTTGTTACAAAACGAATTCATCACTTAATGGACATTGCCATGGATGAAAAAAGTTACCCTGCCATCAGCTTTTTGAATTGGTTTGTAGACGAGCAGGTTGAAGAAGAAGCCACTATGACCGATTTATTAGAAAAGTTAAAGCTTATCAATAATAACCCTAATGGATTATTCATGCTGGATAAAGAACTCTCTACACGAACCTTTGTTTCGGAAGAGGCATAATAAAACCATACTAGAATTCAGTAAACCGAAACCTGTAGCCAGTTCCTAACCGACCTTGCTTCAGGTTTTCCTTTTGGATGACATTTAAAGCATATGACCTTATGAGGGCTTATATTTATAAAAAACTATGCTATTAGGTCTTCAGTGCCATAGATTATATATAACCCCTCTCTATCGCTTACTAGGAACATTGTTGGATTTACAACTTCGTGATACAGTTAAGTGTAGTTAATTGGAACAAAGAATTCCAAAAAAAATATAGGAGTGATTATGTTGAATGATCAAAGTAGTGATATATCCAAGGACAATATTAAACAGTTGGTGGAAAAGGAAAACGTAAAATTTATTAATCTGGAATTTATCGACGTTTTCGGCAAGCAGAAAAATGTGGCGATAACCACAAGCCAACTGGATTCCGCTTTAAACGGAGAAGTTATGTTTGATGGTTCTTCGATTAAAGGTTTTGTTCGAGTGGAAGAATCTGATATGGTGTTAGTACCCGACCCCACCACTTTTCAGATTTCTCCGTGGAGAACCCACTCTAAAGGAAAAACAGCACGAATGATCTGTGATGTTTATAATACCGATGGAACCCATTTTGAAGGGTGTCCACGGGGTGTTCTTAAAAAAGTATTAGCAGAGCTAAAGGAATATGGCTACGAATATTATGTAGGTCCTGAAGTTGAGTTTTTTCTATTTGAGCGGGATAAGGATGGGAATCCTACAACCGCAATACAGGATAATGCCGGATATTTCGATATGTCTCCCACAGATCTCGGTGAAGACGCGCGTCGGGATATGGTTTTGATGCTGGAAAACCTTGGTTTTGAAATTGAGGCTTCCCATCATGAAGCTGCGCCGGGTCAGCATGAAATAGACTTTAAATACGGTGAAGCACTGAAAGCTGCAGATCAGATTACGACGTTTAAATTAGTCGTTAAGACTATTGCTAAGCAACATGGACTTCATGCTACATTTATGCCAAAACCTTTTAAGGATGCCCATGGAACATGTATGCATATTAATCAATCTTTATTTAAAGATGGTAAAAATATCTTTGAAGCTAAAGATGACCCCCTTGGTTTATCCAAAGAGGCCTACCATTTTATCGGTGGACTAATTAAGCATGCTCGTTCTTTTTCTGCAATTACCAATGCTTCAGTAAATTCCTACAAGCGATTTGTTCCCGGGTATGAAGCTCCAACGGATATTGCATGGGGAATTGAAAACCGTACGCCGCTGATTCGTATCCCAGGTACCAGAGGTTCCGGTACTCGGGTAGAGTTAAGAAACCCGGATCCCACTGCAAATCATTATTTGGCACTGGCAGCAATTCTTTCCGCCGGACTGGATGGAATTAAGAATGAAATTGATCCGCCTCCATACTTTGACGGGTGCACGTATGATATGGACTGCAAGACCCGTGAAGAAAAGAAAATAGAACGATTCCCTGAGAGTCTCGGTGAGGCTATTAAAGAACTTGAAAAAAGTGAGTTTATGAAGGAATCCCTGGGAGAACATATTTTCCACTTATACTTGGATGCTAAAAAAGCGGAATGGAAAGAGTATAGTCAAGAAATTCATGACTGGGAGCTAAAAAAGTATCTAAACTATTACTAATCTTTGGGGGGATTTTATTAACCCCATGAATTAAACTTTAGAAAAACCTTCTGAATAATATCAGAAGGTTTTTTCAGGTTTAATTAAGGAATTAAACTATGACAAATTTAATCCAGGGGGAAAAATTATTGAATCTTAACTTGATGATAGGTCTTTTTCCCCTTTCGAATCATAAGCTTATTATCAGTAAAGGCCTCTAAGTTTACCAGGTGATGAATATCTGCTACGGTTTCCTCGTTAATATAAACCCCACCCTGCTGAACCAGTCGTCTCCCCTCTCCTCTGGAACTGATTAAACCCGTTTTTGATAGCAGCGTCAGTATATCCATTCCGTTTTCAAAGTCTATTTTATCCATTAATGAAGTGGGAGCATTGTCCGTTTTGGCATTTCCTGAAAATAAAGCTCTTGCCGCCTCTAAGGCTTTAGTGGCTTCGGTTTCTCCATGGACGAGTTTAGTGGTCTCAAATGCAAGAACTTCTTTTGCTTTTTCGATTTCCTTTCCTTCCATTGCGGATAATCTTTTTACTTCCTCAGTAGGCAGCAGAGTCAGCAGCATCAAGCAGTTTTCCACATCGGCATCGTTGACATTTCTTAAATACTGAAAAAACTCGTAAGGAGTGGTTCTGTCGGGATCCAGCCAAATGGTTCCGGATTCCGTTTTTCCCATTTTCTTTCCTTCAGAATTCGTCAGCAATTTAAAGGTTAGTGCAAACACAGAATCTTTTTCCAACTTTCGAACAAGTTCGTAACCCCCGATGATATTGGACCACTGATCACTGCCCCCTACTTGAAGTTTACAGTTATAACGACGATATAGTTCTAAAAAGTCGTAGGACTGCATAATCATGTAATTAAATTCTAAAAATGTTAATCCTTTATCCAAACGGGATTTGTAGCACTCTGCATTCAGCATTCGATTAATTGTAAAATGTTTTCCGATCTCACGGATAAATTCAATGTAATTCAGGTCCAATAACCAATCCGCATTATTCACAACCAGGGCCTTTTCCTCACTTAAATCAATGTACTTTTTAAACTGATTTTTGAAATACTCGATATTTTCATCAATGGTTTCCCGGGTCAGCATCTTACGCATATCCTGTTTACCGGAAGGATCCCCGATCATTGTGGTTCCTCCACCAAAGAGAATGATCGGACGATGACCGGCTTTTTGCATTCTTTTTATCACCATCATTTGAACAAAATGCCCCAGGGTTAAACTGGGAGCGGTAGCATCAAATCCAATATAAAAGCTTACGGATTCTTTTTCCAATAAATTTTTCAATTCTTCTTCATGAATAACCTGTTCCACATAGCCTCGCTCTTGTAATTCTTCATAAACGTTTTTCATTTTTTTATCCTCCTTTAATCAATGATTTGATACCTCGGATATCTATAAGTAATTCAATACAAAAAAAGCTTTCCTCCTTATTGTATGCTAAGGACGAAAAGCTCGCGGTACCACCTTAATTACACCCTACAACGTAGAATGTCTCTTAATAACCGTAACGCAGTTTAAACGCGGCACTTTCATGCCGGAACTCCGGAGTGTAATTCACAGCTATCCTCGGAAAACTTTTCACCAACCAGTTTTCTCTCTCATTTTCGATGACATACCTGCTACTGATTCCTTCACTGTTCAATTAATATTTTAACTATTGTAATAATTATAAAGGATTGTTCATTATTGTCAAGACTTATTCATCAAATTGGCTTAAATCGATGTGGCAATAACCCCTGGGGTTTTTCTTAAGATAATTTTGATGAACTTCCTCAGCCACATAATAATTTTCCAGGGGTTTGACTTCCGTAACGATATCTTTATTATACTTCTTTTGTTCCTCTTGAAGGGACTCCCGGATAATTTCAACATCCTCCTCATTCATATAATAGATCCCAGTACGATACTGTGCTCCGACATCGGGTCCTTGACGATTTAAAACGGTGGGATCCACAATTTTCCAGTATTTTCCAAGCAGTTCCTTTAATGATATTATTTCCTCGTCATATTTAACATAACAAGCCTCCGCATGTCCGGTGTTCATATGGCAAACCTCGTCATAAGTGGGATTCTCAGTATTACCGTTCACGTAACCGACTTCGGTTTTTACCACTCCTTTTACCTTCGAGAAATAAGCTTCCACGCCCCAAAAACAACCTGCTGCCAACACGATTTCTTTCAACATAACTCCTCCTTTATATATTCCAGTTATACCGATCAAATACATTCCAATTATACCCGTCATAAGAAAAAAGCGGAATCCTCCGCTTTTTTCTAAGGATATGTATTATCTGAACAATCCCTTTTTCTTCTTTTTCTTTGGAATAAAATCCTTAATGGTCATAACAATAGCACCTAACTCCAACAAAGGCTGTAATACATCTTCGTTTAATGTATTCACTAAATCAGTGGTGGTTTCAATAGTTGTGCTGACACTATCGATCGACCCTTTGATATTATCCATCTCCTCATTGATGCCTGTAGTAACTTCTTCGATATTCTTAGTAATAACGGGAATGGTGTCCAGGGTATCATTGATATTTTTTTCATTTGCTTCAACAATATCATTAACGCCCTTCAAGATCTTAATCAGTTTTATAACGAATAATACAACAGCTAAAACCAAAATGATTAATACGACCATTAAAATTGATTGTAGATCCACTGTAAATTCCATAATATCTCCCCTTTTAAATTATTTTATTCTTCGATCCGGGTCTCTTTTTCAGACTCCTCATCTTCTGGAATAGTTTGATTTTCTGTGGTAAAACTGGTTTTTGTACTTAACCAAATCTCTTCCGCACGGCCTTTTTTCTCATCGAATAGTTCTGAAGCTCGATCTTTTCCGAGTTCAAGATGCTCTTCCATTTGATCCTTTAATCGCAGAACTTCTTCTCT
>SKOH01000074.1 GCA_007120165.1 Clostridiales bacterium | reverse complement strand
CCTCCCTCCAAGGGGATTTCGATGAATATTCATCCCGGGGCCTAACCAAAAATCCACCCCAAACTCCTGCATTTCTCTTCCCAGTGCTTCTCCTACTTTCTCCACTAGTTTTATATTCCAACTTTGAGCGAGGGAGGTAGCAATGGGAAAAGCTGTGGCAAACTGATAAACCACGGGATGCTTTTTCGGATCTCCGAAAATTCTCTTTTTAACAAACTTCGGCAGATACTGAAAAAAATCCATCGGTGCGTCTACCATCTTTATCTTTCCTCGGGGCTGAAGGGTTGAGCGTTGAGCCAATCGAAGGCCCGCAGGTCCATCAGCAAAAACTGCATTGGAAACCCCTTTATACGCAAGTTTTGAGGTGGTACTCCCCGCCGCCCCGGGTACATTGAAATAATTCTGATTCATCAATGCTTTTTTCATTCCGGACCCGACTACCAATTGAACTAAATCGTAGTCCGACAAGTCTTCCATCAATTTTGTTACCATTTCCCCTGCAGGAACTTTTTGCTTATCATAATCAAAGGTTTCAATATCAATTTCCTCTCGGTATAACTGAATCCTTGGCAAAAGATTCAGGTCATCAAAATACTCAATATCCGCCGGGGCAATTTCCCGGACTTCAGATCGGGTTTTGCAAACATTCTCATGAATGGATGTGAAAGCCTGAGAGTCTAAATTCAATAGGAGACAAGGCTGGGTATTTCTCGAGGAGTTTCCTATACGTAAAATGTAATCGCCTTCATCAAGCAGGAAGCTTGCGTCCTTTTCATGATAGCTTGCGAAACTTTTGATACATATTTCAATTTCAAAGACTTCCTCTTCCCCGGGGGCCAGTTCCGTCGTTTTGTAAAAGGCCACCAATTTTTGAAATTCTTTTTTTATATGTAGTTGGGGGCAACTGATGTAGAATTGTATGATTTCTTTTCCGGAATATTCATTCCCTCGATTTTTCACTCTGCAGCGGAGTAATACTTTCGTTTTATCTAATTTTGCTTCAAGGAGATCCCATTGAAAAGATGTATAGCTCATACCGTAGCCGAAGGGGTATTGGGGGGCGATCTTATAAGCATCACAGTAGCGATAACCGACATATATGCCTTCTTCATAAAAGGCATTCATTGGATTTCCCCTCATATAACTGAAGTCATCATAAAAGGGCACTTGTTCATAGCTTCTATACCAGGTATCGGTAAGCTTCCCGGAAAAATTTTTTGCCCCGGTAATAAGCTCCCCGAAGGCGTTTCCCCCTTGACATCCCTGTTGGGCGAAGAATACCAACCCTTTTATTTCAGGGATTTCTTCTGCAAATCGGACATCAAAGGATCCTCCCATATTCAACACCACCAGGATCTTCTGATAAAACCGCGCACACATACTTAAATTCTCCCGTTCCATTTCCGAGAGATGAAAATCATTAGCCCGAAGCCATCGGTCACTTCCCTCTCCCGATTGTCTTGATATTACATAAATGCAAAGGTCTGTATCTTTATTATCAATATCTCTTTTTTGTATCCGCCGTCCATAGGGATAACGAAATGGCTGATCCATCATTTGCTGAAGATTACGTCTTTTAAAATGTTCTTTCAATCGATTTTGATGGCGGGTTCGGGCCTCCTCGTAGTCTTTTTCATAGTCTTCTATCCAGTCCATGGTCATCACTTCAAAACCTTTATTAATCAACCCTTCCATAATACTGATACTGTGTCTTTCATTGACTTCTCCTGACCCGCTTCCCCCTTTAACCGTACGTTTTGCTCCGGCACCGAAAAGCGCTACCTTCCCAGGGGCAACCGGTAAAATCCCTTCATTTTTTAATAAGACAATCCCCTCTAAGGCCGCATCATATGCGATTTTTTCATGTTCTTTTTCCCGAATGCTTTTCTCTTTTTCTAAACTTGCCTTCGTATTCATTCACACTACCCCCTTTGGATTGTATTATCTCCCCAGGAATTCTTTCCATTTAGGCAGATCCTGTTTTCCCTGTCTGTATCCTGCTTCATAACTGTTAAGCAGTTTTTGATGATTTCTTTCCCGATTTGATACCGGCATATGATTTGGATATACCAAATGGGCTTTTCCTTCTTTTTCTAAAGCTTCTAATTCCTCTAGCGTCTCATTATACCGAATATGACGGGTAAGCAGGGCTTTAACCACATCCGGGTATTTACGATAATAGGCTTTGATCATCCCGGAAAACTTCACCGGGGTTTTTCGATAACCTCTTGGACGGGTAAGTATTACAAAATATTTTTCAAACCCGTCTTTTTTTGCTGCTTCCAAGGCTATACCCCCATCAATCCCTCCATCTAAATACCGTTGTCCGCGAAATTCTGTAATCGGCATAAACATCGGCATGGATGAAGATGCTCGAATCATCTTCATCAAATCCCGTATATCCCCAACATCTTCTTTCCTTAAATAAACCATTTCTCCTTGATCAATATCAAAGGCGCCCACCCGCATTTTAGCAGGATTCTTTATAAAGGTCTCGAAATCCAATGGAAGGGCGGCGTCCTGAAACGGCGTTTCTTCATAAATATATTTTGCCCGAAAATACCCTTCCCCTCGCACAAAGGAAGTCCAGCCACCAAAGTTCGGGTCCTTTACGAGATCTACAAAGGATTTTCTGGTCCGAAGAGTATCCCGCGATAAATAGTTCACACTATGACTTGCCCCGGCGGAGATCCCGGCTACGTAGTCAAAGTATAATTCATTTTCCAGCAGATGATTCACAAATCCCGCTGTGTAACTTGCTCGCATCCCACCCCCTTCAAAAATCAGGGCTGTATCATGAATATTACTTTGAATGCACAAAATACCACTCCTCATAGTAGTTATGTTCGATAATCTGTTGGTGGACTATTGGTTCATCTCTATTGTAATTTTAAGAAAAATTAGTTTTATTTAACAATCTTCGTTATATTTTTCATTATATCCTATATTTCACTTTATGATAAGCCTTATTAAAACGGATTATATGTTTCTATACCAGAAAATTTATGTCCTGGCCTGGGTTAAAGAATTTTTTGTCTTTAATCGAGTATCATTATGATCCTGCTGGTGATTCTGGATACGCAGCTTTCCCTTAATCTCCCTGTTAATCATCCAAGCAAGAGCTCCGGTCAACAGAATGGTAAGTCCGTCAGCAATGGGTTGAGCCAAGATTACACCTTCCAGTCCTATGAAATTAGGGAGAATTAAAATAGCAGAAATCAACAGAAGACCTTGTCTTGATATGGATAGTATTCCCGCCGGCAGAGCCTTTCCCATTGATTGAAACAACGAAAAGTAAATAAGCTGAAAGCCGAGCAGGGGAAAAGGAACGCTATAGGCTCTTAAGGCCCTCCCGCCTATTTCCAAAACCGCCGGATCTTTACTGAACCAGGATATAATCGTTGGGGAAAATATTATAAATGTTGCTGAAGCAAGGATTGTAAAAGTTGTACTTACCTTTATGGAGAACTTTATCGACTCCCATAATCGGTCATAACGATCGGCCCCGTAGTTATAGCCGGCCACCGGCTGAAATCCTTGGCTGAAACCGAAAATCGCAAACAGCGCAAGGGATATCACCCGTTTAACAATCCCCATAGCCGCCACCGCAGCATCCCCATAAGGACTCGCGGCATTTTATCGCTCCTTATGTTTTATGAATTTGTGTTCATTTTTCCACAAAAGAATAATCGCTAGATTAATTTATCCGCGATCTCCTTTAAATACCGGACGTTCTCCCCGTCTTCCTCTATGAATTCATTGACAAGATTGATCGTAATCAGCATAAAATGTTTTTGAATCCGTATTGCATGGGCCTCTTCGAATAGTTTTCCTTCTGCTTTTTCCAGCTCCTTTAATAAGCTTCGAAAAATATTCGTATAGGTCACCTGGATTTCCAGGAATTTTTCATCCTTATACAAATCATGTTTCATCAATTCGCTGCCGATTCCCCTACGCTGACTGATCTCCTCATATAGCTGCTCGAGAAATAAATGAAGCTTCTCCCTTGGCGCCCCTTCCTGATCAATAATCCTTTGAAGGTTCTTCAGAGACTCTTTCCAGCTTAAATATACCACCGTGGTGGTAAGTTCCTCTTTATCGGAGTAGTAGTTATAAAGAGTACCGACGGCAATCCCAGTTTCTGATGCGATCATCCGCATGCTGATTGCTGAATAACCGTGTTTTCTTATCAACAAAACCACTGCATTAAAAATCTTTTGTTCTATATTTTCTATGATTTTCGGCATGGGTTTCCTCCTGATCCATCCATTAGAACTTCCAGCTTCCATGGTTACTATATTAGTCAAGCGGATTAAATATAATGAACTTGTATTCATAATAACACACTAGGATGAAAATGTAAAACGTCAATTTTCAATAAACTCATCGGGATCAGAAAAAACACAACAGAGTATTCTTGAGCCTTTACCCATAGGCTCCTACTCCATTGTGTTTTTTCTGCTTGCATGTATAATTTAAAACTTTAAGGAGGCTGATTTACCAAATCATTAATTCCTTTGCAGCATCTTCCAAACTCGATCGATAATCCGGATGAGCGATGGAAATCAGCCGCTTTACCCGTTCTCTTAATGGGGCACCTCTAAGGGCTGCTACGCCATATTCTGTTACCACGTAATCCACATCATTTCTTGAGAGCGTAACGGCTGCTCCCTTGGTTAAACTCGGTACGATTTTGGAGATGGTTTTTCGTTCTCCCGTCCCAGGATCTTTTATTTTTGTTGTGGAGTACAGCGCAATAATGGATTTGCCCTCTCTCGAAATTTGTGCACCAATAGCAGTATCCGCTTGACCTCCGGTTCCGCTGAATTGCCGATGTCCGATAGACTCTGAGGCACACTGACCGGTCAGATCAATCTCTATGGTGGTATTGATGGAAACCATTTTATAATTTTTTCCAATGACATTCGGATCATTTACCCATCTGCCCCGCATAATCTGTACCGCAGGATTGTCATCAATAAAGTCATACAGTACTTTACTTCCCAGAGCAAAGGTTGCCACCATCTTTCCCGGCATAAGGGTTTTTTCATTGTTGGTGACGGCCCCGCTCTTAAAAAGTTCCACCATCCCGTCAGTAAACATCTCTGTATGGATTCCAAGATCCTTCTTCGTTTTCAGCTCCGAGGCTACCGCATTGGGAATTCCACCAATCCCCAGCTGAATCGTTGAGCCGTCTTCTACCAGATCCCCGATATGTTTTCCAATCAGTTTGTCTTTCTCGCTGGGCTCTGTGGCAGGTAATTCCGGAAGATCATAATCCTGTTCTATAAGATAGTCAATCTCGCTGATATGGATTACGGTATCTCCAAAAGTTCTCGGCATATTCGGATTAATTTCCAGTATGGTAAGTTCTGCATGCTCCAGCATTTCCCGTTCATAGGTTGCACTAAGGGATAAGGAAATATAGCCGTGCCGATCCATAGGACTTGCAGTACCGATAAAAATATCCGGCATTTTATAATCCAGTCTCCGTTCTGCCGCTAAATGAAGGTGATTGGGCACAAAGGAAACATTGCCGTTTTTGTGGGCTTTACGTATTTCCGGACTGTAAAACCATCCTTCCATATTAAAACTATCTTTATAGTCCGGATTCTGGAAATACTCATACCCACCCATGGGAAGGCAGGTAACCACGGTAACATTTTTTACTCTGTCGGCTATTTCATGAATTCTGCTTACGATTCCCCGAGGTTCCGCAGCCCCCAAAGCCGAGATGATTTCATCATCACTTTTAATGAAGGATAAGGCTTTATCCACCGTTATTTTCCGTTCATTGTATAATTTTTGAATGTCCATTGAACTCCCTCCTAACTCCCCCATTTTATCGTACAGGCATCCCATGCATAACCGATTCCCGCACTTACCCAGGTAATGACGCTTCCGTTTATAATTTTACCGCTTTCCAAGGCCAGCTCCGTCGAAAGAATCTGGTCCACCTGACCGATATGGCCGAAATCCTCTAAATAAATTGATTGCTCCGGACTAATACCCAACTCCGATAAAACAAACTCATGGGCTGAACGTTTCATATGGAGAATTGCTAAATAATCCAAATCCTTTCGGGCATATCCGCTTTTTTCTAAAGACTGATCAATTACCTTCAAAAAGTTGGGCATACTTACCTCTCCAAGCCCCTGTTTCATATGTTCCGAATCAAACACATCCAAAGATTTTTTACTTTTTTTAAGGTTCTCTGCATCTATCGGGTATTTCGTTCCGCCGTATCGGACCCCGACATCCTGGGCAAAAGAGCCGTCACTGATGATGGAGCTTTCCAAAAGAAGGTTTCTTCCGAGGTTTTTCTTTAACAGAATCGCCCCACCCCCGGCGGCAAGATTATACATGAAGGAAACCCGGGGGTTCTGATAATCAATCAAATCCCCATTCCGGTATCCTCCTGCAATCAGTACCGTACTGATCCCGTCATCTTCCAACATCATCGCCTTAGCAATTTTCATTGCCGCCACCGCCGTCCCGCAGCGCTGAGCAATATCGATTCCCCATGCATTTATTGCTCCGATTTTTTCCTGGATGTATATTCCTGTAGTTACTAAGGGATACTCCTTGTATTCTTCACCGATGGAGATGACTAAATCAATCTCCTTAGGATCCACCCCTGTGTTCTTGAGACAGGCCTTTGCCGCTTTAACACCCATCTCCATCGTTCCGTCGTCCTTTCCGGCTACGGGTTTCTGGTAAAAGCCGAATTTGTTTTTAATGACATCTGCGGGAACTCCCGATTTTTCAGATATTTCCTCTGCGGTTTCCACTTCCTCAGGTATATATGTTCCGAAGCCCACGATTCCTACATGGTTTTTTTTCATCCTTGATTCTCCTTTCTATGATGCGTTCCTAAAAACCCTAAGACCTGTATATTAAACTCCTGTGGCTTTTCATAGCACGAGGCATGTCCGCATTCGGGAATCATGACAAAGGCTGCATTGTTGATATTTTTATATATTTTATAGGTTTCTTCATAGGGGGTAACCATATCTCTATCCCCGCCAATCACAAGAGTAGGTGCTTCAATGTTATAAATTTCCTTTTCGATATTATAATTTCCATGGCTTGAGGAAAGACGTAAGTACCGTTCAAACCACTCCTTTGTAAGAATATCTTTGAATGATTTTTCTCGCTCTTTTAACCACTGATAATGGGTTTCATAAAATACATCGGAATAAATCAGCGGCATCGCGATTCGAAAGAACTTTTCTCCATCTCCCAGTTTTGCCGCTTCGTCCCAAGCTGCACCGATACCCTTTAAAAAGTTGCTGAGTCTGGAACTGGTATTGGCTAAAATAAGCCGTTCAACCAGCTCTTTATATTTAATTGCAAAAATCATACCTACCTGCCCGCCGTAGGAAATTCCTAAAATATTTGTCTTATTTATATGCAGGCTATCAAGTAAAATTTTCAGATCCTCTGCGTGCTGTTGAATTTCATATGAAACCGGAGAAGAGCCGGATTTCCCCTGATCCCGAAAGTCCACCGTCAAAACCCGATATCCTGCCTGTACATAAGCTTTTTTAATTTCTGTCCAGCTGTTACTGCTCATCATAATTCCATTCAGAATCGTCAGTACTTCTCCTGATTCACCAGTCAGTTCATAATATATCTCCACATTATTAATCGTCACTGTTCCCATTTATACACTTCCTTTTCCTTATGATTCCAGATAACGGTGCGTATTATCATTAATCATAATGAAATCCAATACCAAGGGTCCTACAGGACCTTTTCGAAATCAGGGGGATGAATCCGTTAAAGGTCCCTCAGCCTATACTCTATCCAATAGAATTACCGTATATATTAAGTTTTAAAATCCAGTTTCCAGTTTTCATTCTATGAATTTTTCCATTTTCCGAACCAACTCTTCGGTCACATCGGTGATCGGTGAATGGCCGGAATCTTTAAATATATGAACTTCTCCCTTCGAACCTAAAGCCTTGGCAGTATCCTCTATCATCGTCAAGGGCACTACATAATCAAACTCAGAACCAAGTATTAATGTGGGCTGTTTAATGAACTCAATTTTCCCGTTTCCTTCTACCATTCCATTATGTTCAGCAGTAATATTGAAGGTAGCCAGGGCCCAGTCCACATCCACGAGATTTCTTTGCTTTAATGTCTCTTCTAAATACTGATGATATTTCTTTTCTTCCGGCTTCTTTACCACATAGATGGCAGCGTCCCATATCTGTTTCATGGTTTCGAAGTCTTGGTTTTCCATTGCCAGTACCGCAGGCAATACTTGAACAGGATCCTTTGCCATCGCTTCCTTGGATTCGTAAAACCTTCCGGGAATGGGTTCGCCCTTTTCATTCTTTTTCATCAGCGGATACCCCTTGGGAGATACCGACTCGACTAGGATCATCTTCTCAACTAAATCCGGATAATCCGCAGCAAGCTCCATGGCAATGCCTCCTCCGGTGGACCACCCTACCACAATAAGCTCTCTAAGTTTTAGAATTTCACAAAATTCAGCCAGATCATCGGAGAGTTCCTTTAAGGAATCGAAGCGGTTATGATAGGTGGATTCTCCCATTCCCCGTAAATCCACTGCAAAAATTTTATAGTGTTCTTTCATTTTTTCATAAACCGGTTCCCAATGTTTTGAGGAGGACATATTGCCATGGATTAATAATAAGGTTTTTTTACCACTGCCCATTTCTCGATAAAAAATACTTTCTCCATTGGATAAATCAACGGTGCCTAAGTTCATTTTTCTTCCCTCCGAATCTTTAAAATTATCAGTTGAAGGGGACGTTCCCCTTAACCCTGGTTTTTCAATAGCCTAAGAAGTTTTACCCGACGTTTCCTTGATGGTTTGGTTTTGAAGCTTAGATTTTCGCTTGTCGGTGATGCTGTAATACAGTCCCATAAATCCTTTGGGCATAAAAATCACCACAATTACGTACATTGCCCCGAAAAACAGCAGCCACCGCTCAAAAATCGGATGTACGCGGCGAAAGTTCAGCAGTTGACTTTGTACGATGTTTACGAAGCCGCTCCCAATAATCGCACCATACAGTGTACCGGTTCCCCCCACTAAAGTTATCAGTAATGCGTTTAGCGTCTGTTGAACCGTCAGCAGCTCCGTATTAACGAAGCGGTTCATCACGCCGAACATGACTCCTGAAAAACCTGAGGCTATTCCGGACACTTGAAGTCCGATCAGTTTATACTTCTCGGTGTCGAAACCGAGAAACTCTGCCCGCTGTTCATTTTCCCGAATTGACATCAGTACTCTTCCCGTGGGAGAGTTGATAAACTGCCTAAGAATCAATGTCATAACAATTAAAAAGATCAAGGCATAGTAATAAAACATGGTCCTGTCGGCAAATACCGGAGGAATTCTAAAACTGAGTCCATCGGCGCCCATTGTTACATCTCGCCATCGCTCAGCGGTATGCCTTACAATTTCTCCAAGCGCTAAGGTAGTCATGGCTCCCGCTACCACACTGGCAGCCCCTCCACCTTTGCTTCTAAACACAATTTTCCCCATAATTAATGCTGCTATCGAGGAATAGATCAGCGTTATCACAATCGCTACTAAAAACATCGGCACGGTATTCCCGATATTGTTAAACAGGATTCCCACAATATAAGCTCCGCTTCCAAAAAAGAGCGCATGGCCCAGGTTGATAAAACCCATATAGCCTCTAAGAATGTCATAACTCATCGCATAAATCGCCATTATAAATATTCTACTGAAAAGGGTAGTTGTGGAAAGGGTCGATACATGGGGGAGAATCACTAAAGCGATCAGTAATATTCCTAGAAAAATCATCATTCTTTTAGAAATATCTTTTTTCAGTATCATTTCTTCACCGCCAATCCAAACAGTCCGCTGGGTTTAAAAGCCAATACAATAGCCATGAGGCCCACATTTGCCACAGTAGCAAGCCCAGGAGCAAACCACGCAACACCGGAACCCATAAGACCCAACAGTACACTTCCACCGGCAGATCCGATAAAGCTTCCCATTCCGCCAACAACCACTACGATAAAGGCCAGCACCTGGTTATGCATGCCTGCAGTGGAGGTCATACTACCGACCAACGGTGCATATAGCGCTCCGGCCAAACCTGCAAGAGCAGCACCTCCGGCAAATACCATCGTAAAGTAGGTATTAATATTAATCCCAAGGGCCCGGACCATATCCGGTCTTTGTACCCCTGCTCTTACGATCATCCCGATTTTTGTCTTATTCAATAATAAATGTATTCCCACAGCGATGAACAAACCTACCGCAATTAAGAAAATTCGGTAATGTACTATGACCACTCCTCCGATATCCCAAGCCCCGGCCAAAAAATCGGGCCGACCGATACTTAAAGGGGTGGCACCCCATATTACCCTTACCAGTTCTGTAAAAATCACCTGCAAACCCAGGGTTATTAAAATCTGCGCGGGAACATTGCCGTAAACTCGACTAACAAAGAACCGCTCAAAAAACATTCCCATAATGAAGGTTACTACCACTGCTGCCAGGATTGCAAAAACAAAGCTTTCAGTCAGTGTATAAACCCAGATATACACATAGCCGCCCCAAATAAACAGGGTGCCATGGGTAAAATTTACAACTCCCATCAATCCAAGTATAATTGAAAGACCTGAGGCGAGAAGAAACAGGAGTGCCCCTTGTGCCAATCCGTTAATCGCTAAAGTAACAAATATATTCATAGTGACCTCCTTTTATATCACACCTAGATGCTTATGCTGCAGTTTTTTATCGGCCATTAAACTCTTTATGTCTCCACGCTCTACCGTCCGACCTTCACTGATGATAAAAAATTTATCCGCTACGGCACAGGCCATGGCAAAATTCTGTTCAACCAATAGAACCGTAGTGTTTTTGCTGATTTCTTTTAATGCATGGGCCAACTTTTCAATAACCACAGGGGCCAGACCTTTACTGGGTTCATCGATTAGTAGAATTTGATTTTTATTTACCAGGGCCCGGGATATGGAAAGCATTTGTCGCTGGCCGCCGCTTAAGGTTTTAGCCATTCTTTTATAAGCAATTTTCAGGTCCGGAAACAGGTCGAGTACATAATCCAATCGTTCTAATGTTTCTTTGTCGTCCTTCCACATGGCTACTCTTAAATTTTCTTCCACCGTTAATGCATCGAAGACGCCGTAATCTTCCGGCACATAACCGATCCCCATTTTTGCGATTTTATGGGTAGGGACATTCACGATGGACTCTCCATTTAACTCGATGGTCCCGGACCGGGTAGCCACAAGATTCATCAGAGTTTTTAAAAAAGTGGTTTTGCCCGCTCCATTTCTGCCGAGGAGAGCCACCGCTTCCCCTTTATTGATATCAATGTTTACATCGTGAAGAATCGTGAACAAGCCTATATAGGACTCCAGATTGTTAACTTTTAGCAGCGAGCTCATCCAAAACACCTCCTCCAAGATAGGCTTTTAAAACTTCCGGGTCTTTGGAGACGGTCTCCGGATCCCCTTCCGTAAGAAACATTCCGTTTACGATGATGATCAGTTTGTCGGATAAGGTCTTTACCATATCCATTTTGTGCTCGATCAAAATGATGGTGGTTCCGCTTTTTTGAATATTTTTCATAATGTCGATCATTACCGGAACCTCTTCGATGGCCATACCGGCAGTGGGTTCATCCAGCAGCAAAATTTCCGGATCCAGTGCCATTACCATCCCCAGCTCCAGTTTTCGCTGCTCTCCATGACTTAACTCACTGGCTAGAAACTCCTTTTTATCCTTTAGCAGTACTTTTTCCAAAATTTTATCGGTTTTTTCGTTCAGCTGATGATATTTTCGGTGGTCGGTAAAAATTTTAAAACCGATGTTCTCTTTCGACTGCATAGCCAGTCGAATGTTTTCAAAAGCCGTCAGGGCACCGAATACGTTGGTTAATTGAAAGGATCTGCCCATACCCATTTTAATTCTCTTTAGAGGGGACAGACGGGTAATATCTGTCCCTTTAAAGAAAACCTGTCCTTCAGTAGGCTCGAGCAGTCCACTAATTAAATTAAACAGTGTGGTTTTTCCGGCGCCGTTGGGCCCTAAAATTGTGGTTAATTTTCCTTTTTCCAGTTTTATACTCACTTTGTTTACAGCCTTATGACCACCAAAGCTTATTCCAATATCCTTAGTTTCAATTAATATCTCACCCATGGCCTACATCCTTTCTTTATGTTCCCTGCAATTATCGTTGTGCTCCTTCGGGAACTCTGATCGGCGGTGCTATATCTTCTCCATCAATGGTTCTTCTATGCACCGGAACCGGATGATCTTCACCCTCTACCTCTGTAAGTTCGATTTCATATAATGACTGGATCGCCTGATGATCTTCGGATCGGAAATATCGGGTGCCTGTAGGGCTCTCGAATTCCATCCCCCGCATTGTTTCAATTAATTCATCGGTATTGGTGCTTCCGCCATTTTCTTCAATCGCCCGAACAATTGCCATGGCTGATGCCATTCCTCCCGAGGTAAAAATATCCGGCGGCATATCGTATTCTTCCTGATGTCTCTCAACCAACCAGTCATTCACTTCATTATCCGGCACGCTGTGATAGTAAACCGTAAACCCGGTCATGCCGATCAAAGGATTCATCATTCGTAGGGCAGCCAATTCCGGAGCCCCGGTGGTAATTTCAATGCCATAATCCTGTAAGTTGTGTTCCATCAATTCTCCCCAAGGGTTGTTCGCTCCTGCCCATATCACATAAGCGTAGTCCGGAGCTTCTTCTCTGATTCGCAGAATATAAGAAGAAAAATCTGTGGTTTCAGCTGGAGGAAACTCTTGTATTACCAATTCTCCCCCCATTTCTTCCAAAGCTTCCGCAAAAGGGGCTACCATAGATTGACCGAAGGCACTATCCGGGGCTAGGGTGGCCACTGTGGCATTGGGGTTTGTGTTTGTAATAATTTCCGCCATTGCTCTGGCGTCCTGTGCAGAGTTTCTTCCGGTTCTGAATACATATCGGTTCCAATCGGCACCGGTTAAACTCTCTGCTGCTGCGGGTTCAATCATCAGAATCGTCTCAAACTCTTCGGCTAAACTCAGCATCGCTCCTGCATCCGCTGAAGAAGCCGGTCCAACGAGTATATCAACATTTTCTTCTTCTAAAAGAATCAGTGCCCGTTCTCTGGCCACTTCAGGCTCCGTGGCTGTGTCTTCCCATAATACTTCAATAGGTCGGCCTGCAACTTCCATTGTACCGTCGGTAGCATACTCAAGACCCAGTTCAAATCCCCGCTGCATCTGTTCACCGTAATCCTGAAGAGCACCGCTTAAGGAAGTAATTCCGCCAATTTTTATCGGCCCTTCCTCTGAACTTTCTTCATCGTTGCAAGCGGTTAGAAAAAGAGTTGCTGCCATTAAGGTGACGATCAGTAGTACCAGTACTTTTTTCTTCACGTAAAACTCCTCCTTTAGAATTGTTTTTTAATTACATATTATATAAAGCAAGTCCTATGCCACTTTTTTACTTTGTGGCCAACTGTACAACTTGTGTGCAGCAATCGGCGGTTACTTGATTGAAATTTTCTCATTCCGGAAACAACATAAAACATTTCAATTTTCTTTTTCTATTTTATTTTTTTGCAAAATAAATGAATTGTCTGATATTCAAACAATTCATTATCATTAACTGTGTGAACTTCCTACAGGTGTAGTTTATTTATACACATTAAGAAATTTTTCTACAAATTATACAATCTTATCTTGTCGTAAAGACTTGATCTGGATATACCCATTTCCTCCGCGGCTCTTACTTTATTTCCATTTGTAATCCTCAGAGCCTTTAGGATAATTTTCTTTTCCATAGTCTCCACAGACTTTTTGAAATCCGGAATAACTGTATCATCGGAGGATACTGAGATTTCCGGTGCGGCGGTTTCTTCCAGCAAGTAAAGAGGAAAGTGGTTTAATTGGATCTCTTCATTATCACAAAGATTGATCGCCCTTTCCAACACATTCTCCAGCTCCCGGACATTTCCCGGCCAGCTGTGGTTACTTAAAACATTCAGCGCTTCTTTAGAGATCCCCGTTACATATTTACCCAATTGGCGGGAAATTTTTTTAATGAGGTGTTCCGATAGTTTTTCGATATCCGAAATCCGCTGCTTAAGTGAGGGCACCTCAATACTCATTACATTCAATCGATAATACAGGTCTTCCCGAAACAGGTTCTTTTTCACCTGTTCTTTAAGATTTTTATTCGTTGCCGCAATAATTCGCACATCCACCTTCTTCGTTCCAATATCTCCCAGTTTCTGTATTTCTTTTTCCTGAATCACCCTGAGGAGTTTTACCTGCATATTCATCGGAAGATCTCCGATTTCATCCAGGAAGATACTTCCCTTATCCGCCAGTTCAAACTTGCCGATTTGCCCTCCTTTTTTCGAACCGGTAAAGGCACCCTCCCGGTAACCAAATAATTCAGATTCCATAAGTTCATAGGGTATCGCTCCGCAGTTTACTTTTATGAAGGGAAAATCCTGACGTTTACTGTCATTATGGACCGCGTGGGCAAAAAGTTCCTTACCGGTTCCGCTTTCTCCTGTGATCAGTACAGTAGAATCAGTTTCCGATGTTTTCTTTCCTAAATGCTTAGCCTCTCGGATCGTTCCACTGTCTCCGATTATTCGTTCCCAACTATAATGGGCCCCCTGAATTTTTTTAAGAACTTTTTTATAATGTAAAAGTTCATTGGTAAGAAGTTCATTTTTCTCAATTACGTGTTTGAATTCCTCAATATTATCAAACAATACCATACCGAAACCGTATTTTGACTCGCCTTTCCGATTCAGTATCGGAATGCGGTGGACAATGGCAGTCTCTCCATTTTGAAAAGTGTGTTTCCAGGCAATTTCCGATTGCTTTCGTTTCATAACATAGGGAAAACGGGTATTACGATTGATTTCCTCTACGGTTTTACCTGTGGCCTCTTGTTTTGTAACTCCTAAAAAATCTGCAAAGGATTGACTGATCATTAGGATTTTCGATGTGTCATCGATCAGTATAATGGAAACGGGAATCCGGTCGAAAATAGAATCCAATACATTGATCACGTTCCGATCCACGTGAATATCTTTTATTTGATTTGTTTCCAGGTTTTTCGTGGTTTCGTTATCTTTTTCAACGCTCCATTGATTCACTTTCTCTCCTCCTTTTAATGTCGGACACCTCAGAATAAAGTGCGGTTAGTATCCCTATGGCTGTTTACTCTTAACTTATTCTATAAAATTCTTATTTATTCCTTCTTTTTATATGAAAAAACTCCGGCTGGCCTCACCGGAGATTCGGACTTTTATTATTTAGCTTACTTATTTCTTCCAATTAGTCTTATAATCAACGTGAAGAATAGGGATAAGGTCACCATAGCAAACCAGGGAATGATCACAACGGCATCTCCTACTGGAAAACGCCAGGCCCAGTCTGTAAAAATATTAAAGGGAAAGTAACGGAATCCCAACAGGACCACATTTACAATAATCGTTAAAATCAGGGACAACAGTAACATTTTACCGATATAGGTTATACCTCGCAATTTGACTACTCCTCTGCTTTGATGTTTTAAACAAACTCCCCATTCATTAGTTTACTTCCTATACGAATGTATTACTTATAATTTATCATATTTTGAAAACAAAACATAGCAGCTTCGATTCCTATCATTCCCCAGGATTTCCCGATGAGATTCATTAAATATTTTTAGAAAATCAGCGAATCACCTTTACTAAATATTTCAAGTGAAATATAATAAATCATTATGTAAGGAGGGAATTAAATGGAAAAAAGAACTATCCGTTTGACATTGGAGGACGGAAAAGAACTTGTATGTGAGGTTATAAGCTTGTTTACTGTGGATAATCAAGAGTATATTGCTGTTTTGGAACCTGAAAAACAGCATGTATTGTTGTACCGTTTTTCTGAAGATGAACAGGGTCCGGAGTTGGAAAACATCATGAGTGATGAAGAATTTGAATCGGTGGAAAAGGCCTTTCGGGAGATCGAAGAAAAGGAACATCAGCATAGTGAACATGAGCATCATGATTGCTGTGATCATGATCATGAAGATGGAGGATGTTGTGACCATGACCATG
>SKOH01000026.1 GCA_007120165.1 Clostridiales bacterium | reverse complement strand
TGTCAAATTATCATGAACCAGCAGAATTGTTGAGTGAAAAAGCAAAAAATATCGCACGGGCCATTAACAGCTTAAAAGAGGAACTGGAAGCGGTAGACTGGTATAATCAACGGGTAGAAGCTAGTGAAGATGAGGAACTGAAGCAAATCATGGCTCACAATAGAGATGAAGAAATTGAACACGCCTGTATGACGATTGAATGGCTACGAAGAAATATGGATAAATGGGATGAAGAACTGAAAACCTATTTATTTACCGACCAGCCGATCATCGAAGCGGAAGAAGGGGCAGAAGCAGCCGGCGGAAAGCCTCCCAGTGGCGGCCTGAATATTGGTAAATTAAAGTAATAGAAAAAATGCAAAACCAGATATTTAAAATTACGTATAAGAAGGAGGAAGAATATGGATATTTTAAAAAGAAATATTGCACCCTTAACCGAGGAAGCGTGGAATGAAATTGATCAGCGGGCCATTGAAGTTTTACACTCTCATTTATCGGCACGGAAAGTCGTACATGTGGAAGGTCCTAAAGGCTGGGATTATACGGTGGTACCGGAAGGTCGACTGGCCCTGGTGGATGAGGAAGATGATGTAAAAACCGGGGTTTATAAGTCTACCGCTTTGGTGGAAGCAAGAGTGAGCTTTGAGCTTGAACGATGGGAGATGGACAATCTTGTTCGGGGAGCCAAGGACGTGGAACTGGAAGCCCTGGAGAATGCCGTGCATAAGCTTGCGGTTTTCGAAGAAGAGGCGATTTATAACGGATATGATAAAGGGCAGATTAAGGGGTTAAAAGCATCCAGTGAGCAGGAAACCCTGAACTTCGGCGAGGATGCAAAAACCATTCTGGAAATGATTGCCAAAGGAAGGATTATGCTGCAGGATGCCTTTGCTGAAAAACCCTATAATCTGGTGGTAGGAGATGAAGCATGGAAACGGATCAACCGGGAGTCCAATAATTATCCGCTGGTAAAGCAGGTAGAAGAGCTGATTGGCGGTAAAGTGATCTACAGTAAAGTGGTAAAGGGCGCCTTTTTACTTCCGGACGACCATGAAGATCTGGAAATGACCATTGGTCAGGATTATTCCATCGGATATGAAGCCCATACCGATGAAAAGGTAAAACTGTTTATTACCGAATCCTTTGCCTTTAGAGTGCTGGATCCTGCGTTAATTATCAATTTCAACATCTAGGGTCTTTCCCATAAAAATTTATCAAAATGAGAAAATTATTGGAGCTGCCTTTATGGAAAACCAATAAACAGCAGCAAAACAACATCAAAATTATCAAAATGATAGCAATTTATCATTTTGATAATTTTTTTTGTCCAAATAGCGTTCAAATGTGTTACTATAATTAGATAAACACCGGGAAACCTGAGGATTTGGCTATTGGCACGGTACTTGCTTTATAATGGGCAGGAAAATAGTATAAACCTTAGGAGGAGACCTATGAAAAGTATCATTATTGAAACGCTAAAACATGAAATAAAGCCCGCAGTCGGATGTACCGAACCGGTGGCGGTAGCTTACGCCGCAGCCTTGGCCAAAGGGCTGTTGGAAGAAGAGGTGCAGGGACTGAAGGTATTGGTAAACTCCAACCTATACAAGAATGGTATGGGGGTTTTTGTGCCGGGAACCACAAAGAAAGGGCTTCACTGGGCGGCGATCCTGGGGGCACTGGTGGGGGACGCCGCAAAGGAATTGGAAGTCCTGGAAAATATGCCGGCGGGCAGCGAAGCCGCAGCCGAGGCATTTTTGAACAAGGGGCAGGTCACCGTGGATTATCTGGCAAAAACACCGAAAGTGTATATCGAGGTTACCGCCCGGGGAAATCAACACAGCAGCAAAGTGATCATCAAAGAGCGTCATGGGAATGTGGTATTAAAAGGGGTTGACGGGAAAATCCTTTATGAAAAAAATGAAGAATTTCGGGACGAAAAATCCCAGGGGTTTCTAAATAAGGATTTGAATATACAAAGTCTAAGAGAAACCATTCACACCCTCACCAAAGAAGACTTATCCTTTTTAGCGCCGGTAATTGAGAAAAATCTTAAGATCGGCCATAAAGGAAAGTCGGAAAAGTTGGGCCTGGGGGTAGGCTACACCCTGGCCGCATTGATGGAAAATGGACGGATCGGGAAAGATGTACTGAACGAAGCGAAAGCCCTAACGGCGGGGGCATCGGATGCCCGTATGTCCGGGGTCCCTTATGGGGTATACAGCTGTGCCGGCAGCGGAAATCAGGGGCTGGCCGCCTCCCTTCCGGTCATTGTGATGGCCGAAGAGCTCGGTCTCAGTAGGGAGCGGCTGCTTCAGGGCCTTGCCCTCAGCTTTATGGTAACGATTTATGTTAAAGAGCATATTGGAAGGCTCTCGCCCCTTTGCGGCTGCGGCATCGCTGCAGGGGTGGGAAGCGCCGCCGCGATCGGGGATTTTTTAAATATGACCTCCAAGGGCATTGAAAAAGGCATCCAAAACATTATCGGAAATCTTACGGGAATGATCTGTGACGGTGCCAAACCCGGTTGTGCATTAAAGCTGTCCACCTGCGTCGGGGCCGTGATGGAAATGATGTTTCTGGCAAAGGAAGGAACCTGTATTTCCGATAATGAGGGCATTACCGGGAAAGACCTGCAAAAGAGCATTGAAAATCTGGGTGAACTCAGCAGAATCGGAATGGAAAATGCGGATGAATTAGTATTGAATATTATGACGGCTAAAAATCAGTAGGTAGAGGGGTTAAAAAATGGAAAGAAAGAACCTGAAACTGCAGTCAATCAAAGACACCGTAGAACAAATAGCAGAGGTTATTGCTATGGTTCTGGGCATTGAGGCAACGATTATTGACCAAAAAGGAGAGCGTCTGTATGTTACCGGATCCTATAAAAACAGTATTGAGCCCTACGTTTCATTGGATTCGGTATTCTCGGAGGTTCTGGAAGGGAAAAAAGACCAGGGGGTCACGGAAAAAATGCAGTCCATGACCTGCCGGGAATGCTCTTACCGGGAGAAGTGCTTAGAGCTTGCAAATCTTTGTGCCCCCATAACCGTGGAGGGGGAGATTTTAGGTCTGATCAGTCTGATTGCCTTTGATGACGATCAGCGGCAGCGGCTGCTGGACAATCAGGAGGCCTATCGAAAATTTATCGGGAAAATGGCAAACTTTCTGGAGAGTAAAATGATGGAGGAGGTATCCAAACACCAGATCTCTATTCAAAAAATTCAGCTGGAAGCCATTTTAAACGGCGTGGATGAAGGGATTATCAGTGTGGATGCCAACGGAGAAATTCTTTTTATCAATGAGAATGCAGAAAAATTACTGGGAAAAACCGAACAATATCTCAAGGGACGGGGGTTATCGGAAGTGTTTCGACACTTTGAACGAATCGAAAAAGCCTTAAAAGATAACACCCCCGGTAAGATCGGTAAAAAGCGGCTGATCACGAAACCCCTCGCCGCAAAGAAGGGCGGGGAAACCCGGTTTTTTCTCGGAAACTACAACCCGGTTCAAAAAGAGGGGACGGAGATCGGGGGCATTTTAAGTTTCCGCCCCTATAAAGATGTCTATCAAATGGCCCAGGAAGTCCATCGGGAAGAGGCCTTTGTGGGTTTCGATTCCATCATCGGAGAGAGCAGGGCCCTGGCAGAAGCCGTCAAACTCGGGAAGGTGGCGGCCAAACAGAACTCCACGGTTCTGATACAGGGGGAAAGCGGCACCGGAAAAGAGATGTTTGCCAAAGCCATTCATCTAGCCAGTCCGAGACGGGAGAAAAACTTTGTACCGATAAACTGCGGGTCCATCCCCGAGGCGTTGCTGGAAAGCGAGCTGTTCGGTTATGAACCCGGAGCCTTTACCGATGCCAACAGAAAAGGAAAAGAAGGAAAATTCCTTACCGCCCATGAAGGCACCATTTTTCTGGATGAAATCGGGGATATGCCCCTGAATCTTCAAGTAAAGCTGCTTCGCTTTTTAGAGGACGGCGTCATCGAACCCTTAGGCTCCACGAAGGGGAAATATGTGGAAGTAAGGGTAATTGCAGCTACGAATCAGGACTTGGAAGGGCTTATGAAAAAGAAGGCCTTTCGGGAAGATCTGTTTTACCGACTGAATGTGGTACCGTTAACGATCCCGCCGCTGAGGGAGCGCAGGGAAGATATTGAAATGCTGGCCGAGGTTTTTCTTCGCCGCTACGAAGAGCGCTTTGAGAAGGAGGCGAAACATCTTTCCCTTGAAGCGAAAAAGGCATTAATGGACTACTCCTGGCCGGGAAATGTGCGGGAGCTGGAAAACTGCATGGAGTATGCGCTGAATGTCTCAAAGTCCCGGGTCATCCGTAAAGAGGATCTGCAGCAGCGGGTGCTGGGGGAAAAAGTCAAAAAAATCGAAAATGACATCATAGAACCCCTGGATACCCTGGAAGAAAAAATGATTAAAAAAGCCTTAGGCCGCTGCGCCAGTATTAAAGAAGCGGCAACGGTGCTGGGTATTGGACAGGCAACGATTTATCGAAAAATGAAAAAGTACGGCTTATCCTAGTCCCGGCGATACCGAGAAATTCTTCCCAGGGAATAGCTGTTGACAATGTAACAATGAAGGACTAAAATTATATCAATAACAGGCAAAATCCTTTGTCTAAAAGAGGAGACGGTATTATGGAGATGGTGGAAATTTTAAAGGCCCTGGGGGATGAGAGTCGAATTCGAATACTGCATCTGATACAGGTAAAACCCTTATGCGTCTGTGAAATTCAGGAAATTTTAGGGATCTCGCAATCCAATACTTCTCGGCATCTTCTCAAACTGAAAAATGCAAAACTGATTCAGGGAAATAAAAAGGCCCAGTGGGTATATTACTCCTTAGCACCTGAGACCTTTTTGCAGTATTCTTTTTTAGAAGAAT
>SKOH01000022.1 GCA_007120165.1 Clostridiales bacterium | reverse complement strand
CTCAAACCGGTTACCCTGGATTTTTAATCTCGAATGAAAACCTAAAATAACCATACGCCCCTTCTAATTCTTTGCTATATATTATTTTCTATATATCAAAGGACTATAAGGGGCATTTTCATGACACTCATTTTATATTAGAGGCTCTTGCCGACCAAACTTTATCAGTAAATTTAATAAAAAATTACATCATAATTCTAATTTTTTTATGGTTTCCAGAGCTTTTAACGCACCGATCTTTCCATGGACATAATCCAATCCCCCTTGAAAATAAACGATGTATGGTTCTTTAATAGGAGCGTCTGCACTAAGCTCAATAGAAGATCCTTGGATAAATGTCCCTGCTGCCATAATAATTTTATGGCTGTATCCAGGCATATCCCAAGGTTCCGGTTTTACGAAAGCGTCCACAGGAGCTACTGCCTGAATCGCCTCACAAAAAGCCAACACTTTTTCTTTGGAACCTAGACGGATGGATTGGATTATATCACTACGTTGCTCCAATGGTTCCGGTTTTACTTCATAACCGGATTTTTGAAATAAGGCTCCGCAAAACACTGCGGATTTTATTGCTTGAGCGACAATATTTGGCGCCAAAAATAACCCTTGAAATAAAGAGCGGGATTGTCCAAAGGTTAATCCGCATTCCCGTTCAATTCCTGGAAGAGTATGTTCCTGGGCTATTTTTTTAATTAATACCTTTTTTCCAGCGATATAGCCCCCGGATAAGACAATGCCGCCCCCAGGATTTTTGATTAAGGACCCTGCGAATACATCTGCACCTGCTTCACCAGGCTCTTTACCTTCTAGAAATTCTCCGTAACAATTATCCACCATACAGATAATCTTAGGATTAATGGTTTTAACAACCTCAACGACTTTTTTAATACAGTCTATGGTCAGGGCTTTACGATAATGATACCCTGTAGAACGTTGAATATAAACTATCTTTGTATGAGGTTTAAATCGCAAAGCTTCTTTAATACCTTGGTAATCTAATGAACCCTCTTCTAAAAACGGAACTTCCTGATATTCGATACCCTGTTTTATTAAACTGTTATGATAATCTCCTTTTATTCCAATTAATTCGTCCAAGGTGTCATAGGGTTTGCCTGTAACGGATAAAAGGCCGTCTCCAGGCCCTAACAGGCTTTTCAAACAAAGGCCCAGTACATGGGTACCATTTGCGAAACTAGAACGAACAATGGCGTCTTCTGTACGGAATACTTCAGCATATAAAGCATCGATTTTCTCCCGACCCAAGTCGCTATATCCATAACCCGTGGTCCAGTTAAAGTGTTGATCACTGAGGCCTATTTTTTTCATAGCCAAAAGGACTTTGTAAAAATTAAATTCCTTAATTTTATCAATCTCTTCAAAGATATTTTTCAGACTTTTATCCACCGTTTCACCTATATGATAGGTCTCTTTGGAAATATTGTATTCGGTTAATAACAAATCCTCAATGCTACTCATAATAATCCCTCCTACTGTTCGTTACCAATATAATCCAGAACCTCTTTTAGAAGGGTCTCATCATTTTCATATCGATCAACTAAGAACCATTTGATAAAATCATATCTATTGAACCAAGTTATTTGACGTTTGGCATATCTTCGCGTATTCTTTTTTAAAATTCTAAGGGCGTCCTGTAATGTATTCTCTTGATTCAGATATCGTATAATTTCTTTATATCCCAAGCCTTTAAAAGCTTTTAAATCCTTCGAATAGCCCTTGGATAATAGAGCCTTTACTTCTTTTACCAATCCCTGTTCAATCATTAAATCAACACGTTCATTGATCCGTTCATATAAATCTTTACGTTTACGGTTAAGACCGATTAGTATTGGCTGAAATTCAGTAGTAGGCAGTAAGTCCTCAGAAAAGTCTCCTAAGTTTTCTCCGGTTTCATGGTTGATTTCCAAGGCCCGTATTACTTTCACTAAATTATTGGGATGAATTTTTTTGGCCGCTTTAGGGTCTACCTGTTGCAGTTTTTGATAAACATAATCTTTGCCATAAATGGCGCTCTCCTGTTGTAGGGTATCACGAAGTTCATTATTCGATATCGCATTTCCATAATCCATATCATATAAAAGAGCATTAATATAAAGTCCAGTACCCCCACTTACGATAGGAACCTTTCCACGTTTTAAAATGTCTTGAATAAGTTTTTTTGCTCGGTTTTCATATTCTGCAACGGAAAAATCCTCCTCGGGAGAGACTTCATCAATTAAATAATGGGGTACTCCCTCCTGTTCTGCTTTACTCGGTTTTGCTGTTCCGATACTCATTTCTTTGTAAATTTGCATGGAATCTGCATAGATTACTTCCCCATTTAACGCTTTTGCAAGTTCCACGGTTAATTTGGTTTTACCCACGGCTGTTGGTCCTACAATAAAAATCACCTGGTTATTCAAGACACTTCACTCCTGACTAAGTTATTCGTTTAAAATATTTTGCTAAATCCCTCTCTTCCACCTTCAGTAATATGGGGCGTCCATGGGGACAATGAAGAGGTGGCGTGATTTTTTGTAATTTTTGTAGCAGTTCTTTGATTTCTACTAAAGTATAATTTTGATTTCCCTTAATTGCACTTTTACATGCTTTTTGAATTATTAAAGCTTTCTCATCTTCAATCGATTCCTTCCCTCTGATACCATCAAGGATCTCCATTATAAATGAACTGTCTTTAGGTATGCCTAAAGCTAAGGGCACTTCTCGGATAATTAGGGTCTCTTTGCCAAAACTTTCGATGGTAAAACCGGCTTCGTCAAATACGGTTTGATATTCCTGAAAAAGGGAATAGTCCTCGGGACTAAGACGAAGAGATTCCGGCTTTAATAATCGTTGTCGAATAATTCGGTTATCCTTTGCATCTTCGCAGAGCTGATCATAAAGAATTCTCTCATGGGCTGCATGCTGATCTACTAGAAATAGAATGTTTTGGCTCTCAAATAAAATGTAGGACCGAAAAACTTGTCCAAGTATATGAAAGCCATGCACCGAATTTAGGCTAAACGGGAAATCATCTTCCGAGTTGGAAAGCATAGACTCCTGCAACTCTTCTATTTCCTCTTCGGAGTATTTTTGTTCTTTTTGAAGTTTTTCATAGAGTCTCGACTCTAAACTCTGGTTGATAGGAGTAGAACCGGAAAAGGGTTTTGGTGAATATGAATCTGGTTTTGTCTGCTCGTTAGGAGTTAAAGCATTCTGTCGGTATGGAGGGGTATCAGATCTCGATGTATAAACCTTATCGGAAGACGCATGAAAACGGGTGGATTTTTCTGACGAAATTCGAAAGTCATCCTGATTCTCTTCGTCTCGCCCCTTCTTTATCAAGTTCGGACTGATGATTTTAGTCCCTAAGGTTAAAGCTCTGGAGACTTCATCTATGATAAAATTTTCAATTTTTTTTTCTTCGTAGAATTTAATTTCAGTTTTGGAAGGGTGAATATTTACATCAATTTCTTCTGGTGGCACTTCGATATTTAGTATGCATATAGGAAAACGGTGAATCATAAGTTTATTCTCGTAGGCTTTTTCCAAAGATCGGGAAAGAGATGGGCTTTTTACTAAACGGTTATTAACAAAAAAGATCTCAAGATTTCGGTTTCCCCGTCCATACATCGGTTGACTGATAAATCCTGTTGCCTTGTAGGGAGCATGTTTATCAGAATTTAAATGAATCATATTTTGAAATAAATCCTTTGGGAATATGGATAATAAAACCTTTGATAAGTTATTATCCCCGGGAGTGGTAAACATAAGATTATTATTGTTCATATACCGAAAAGAAATATCTGATTTGCTAATGGCAAGACGGGTAATAACTTCATTGATTTTTGTAGTTTCTGCTTTAACGCTTTTCATAAATTTTCGTCGAGCAGGAGTATTGAAAAATAAATTCCTAATAATAATTGTGGTCCCTTGGGTAGCACTGACCTCTTTTAAGGATAGTATTTCTCCACCGGATAATTCGATGGATATTCCGGTATCCCTCCCGTTGGTTTTGGAAATCATCTCAATTTGGGAAACGGAAGCAATACTTGCCAGTGCTTCGCCTCGAAAGCCTAAGGTGCGTAGGGAATCAAGATCCTCGATTTCATTGATCTTTGACGTGCTGTGACGCTCAAAGGCCAACTCAATATCCTCGGGCTCAATACCCACGCCATTATCAGTGATCCGAATATACGATTTACCGCCATTTTTAATTTCTACAGATATTTTCGTCGAGCTGGCATCAATGGCATTTTCAATAAGCTCCTTAATTACTGAATAAGGACCTTGTATCACTTCCCCCGCCGCTATTTGATTGATGGTTGTTTCATCGAGCATTTTTACTTTTCTTGCCATGTTGATTCTCCTCAATCATTTTTTTTAATTGACTTTGTAAGTTGTATAAATAGTTCAATGCATCCAACGGAGTAGTCTCTACTAAATTTAAGTTTTTCACTTCCTCTAACAGCTGTCTTTCGAAATAGGCCTGGAAATCCAGTTGTCGCTGTTCTGGATGACTGTCTGTTTTTCGAATTTTTGGGATTATGGATTTTTCTTCCGATTTAGAGTGCATGTTACCTGCGCCTTGTTGTTCGATAGAATGTTTAAGGTCTTCGGATTCTGACAATTGCGGCATTTTCTTATTATTCTCCAAGGAATGTAAAATATCAGTGGCATTATTTATTACTTTTACCGGCAGGCCAGCGAGTTTAGCGACTTGAATTCCATAACTTTTATCAGCATTTCCCTTTAATACTTTTCGGAGAAAGATGATATCATCCCCCTCTTCCTTGACGGTAAACTGATAATTTTGCACATTTTCTAAATCATTTCCCAGTGCAGTCAGTTCATGGTAATGGGTGGAAAACAGGGTTTTGGCTTTAAGATGCTTGCTAATTTCCTCCACAATTGCCCAGGCAATGCTGAGACCATCGAAAGTACTGGTGCCCCGACCAATTTCATCAAGGATCAACAAGCTCTTTTCCGTTGCATTATTTAATATATGAGCCATTTCTGTCATTTCAACCATAAATGTACTTTTCCCTTGTGAAAGATCGTCACTTGCCCCAACCCGGGTAAAAATTCTGTCGACGATCCCAAGGGAAGCACTCTTTGCAGGAATAAAACTTCCAATCTGCGCCATCAAAGAAATCAAAGCAACTTGTCTCATATAAGTAGATTTACCGGCCATATTCGGTCCAGTAATGATGGAGATAGCCTCAAACTCATTATTTAACAAGGTATCATTCGGAATGAAATTTTCCTCAACCAACATACGTTCCACTACGGGATGGCGGCCTTCTTCAATTTGAATCAGCTCCCCTTCAGTAATCGAAGGTTTTTGGTAATCATTTTCATAGGCCACCTGAGCAAAGGAGTTTAATACATCAATTCCCGCAATGACTTTTGCAGTCTTTTGGATTCGATGGGTATGGGCTTTAATTTGATCTCGAATTTGTAAAAATAACTGATGTTCCAAAGCAATAATCTTTTCCTCTGCGCCAAGAATTTTAGACTCCATTTCTTTTAATTCCGGAGTAATATAACGTTCACTATTGGCCAGAGTTTGTTTTCTGATATAGTTATCTGGTACTAGATTTAAGTTTGAGCGGGTTACATCAATAAAATATCCGAAAATTCTATTATATTTTACTTTTAAGGATTTGATCCCCGTGCGCTTTTTTTCCTGTTCCTCTAATTTCGTCATCCAATGATGCCCTTGGGTTGAAAGTTCCCGCAGCTCTTTTACCTGGGGGTCAAAACTTGGTTTAATAATGTTTCCATCTTTGAGTCCGATGGCGGCATCTTCAAGAATACTGTTTTCAACTAGATCTTGAATATCCTCTAACAGATCCAGTTCCTCTAAAAGTTCTAACAATAAAGGGTCTTTACTGTTAATTAAAATTTCATTAATTATCGGGAGATAGGTGATGGAATTTTTCAGGGAAATCAACTCTCTGGGGTTCGCACTGTCATATGCGATTTTAGAGGTCAAACGTTCCAAATCATAGATATGCTTTAAGGCTTCCACAAGCTCTTCCCGCGGCAACAACGATTCTTTAAAATAATCAACAGTATTAAGACGTTTATTAATAACATCCTGGTTAATTAACGGCTCTTCGATCCATTTCCGAAGCATTCGCCCCCCCATCGCCGTAATAGTCTTATCCAATACCCAAAGAAGACTTCCCTTTTTTCCTTTATGCTGCATCGACTGAGTCAGCTCCAGATTTTTTCGGGTATTCGCATCCAGTAGCATAGTATCCTGATGTCCATAAAAATCAATATGATTGATATGTTCTAAGCTTCTTTTTTGGGTCCGTTGAAGGTAATCGATTAAGATGCCGGAAGCCATGGTTTCTAAAGGGTTATCAATTAGTCCTATGCTTTCAAGATTTTCCACCTGAAAGTGGGTTTTCAATCGTTTTTCCACTCCTTGAAGGTCAAGGTTCCACTCGTCGGTTGTTTCTGCATGAATATTGAGTCCCTTTATAAATCCTAATAAATTTTTTCCATAGGTTTCTTTTTCATAAAATGAATAGATGACTTCCTTCGGACCAATCTTTCCAATTTCATCCTTAACTGACTGCAACGTATTATTATCCTTTGTGGGATAATGGGTAGTATAGAATTCTCCTGTTGAGATATCGGTGTAGGATAGTCCGAAGCCGTTTTTGTCGCTATATAAAGATAACAAATAATTGTTTATCTTTTCTTCTAAAAGGTTCGTATCGATTAGTGTTCCCGGGGTAATAACCCGGACCACATCCCGCTTAACAATGCCTTTAGCCACAGAAGGATCTTCCATTTGTTCGCATATGGCGATCTTATAGCCCTTTTCCACAAGCCGGTCGAGATAACTGCTGACCGAGTGATGAGGAACCCCACACATAGCGGCCTTTTCATCTTGTCCGCAATCCCGTGCGGTTAAAGTGATTTCTAATTCTCTTGCTGCAGTTTTTGCATCTTCAAAAAACAATTCGTAAAAATCCCCTAATCTAAAAAAGAGAAGTGAATCAGGATACTGTTCCTTTAAATCCAGATATTGCTTCATCATTGGTGTGAGTTTTTTCATAATATCAGTGCCTCCTTACCATTGCATTTCAGGGTGTTTATCAAACATGCTTAGACAACGCTCTAATGAAGTTTAAACAATGACGCCATCAAAGGAATAAGTTTTGGCTGCGGTAATTTTTACCGTTACCATTTCTCCAATAAGTTTTTCGTCCCCTTTAAAATTCACGGTTTTACTAGTTTCTGTCCTTCCGGTCAAAACATGGTCATTTTTCTTACTGTTCCCTTCCACTAAAACGGAGACTTCCTGATTTAAATACTGCTGATTGTTTTGATAAGCGGTTTCATCGATCAGTTCCTTTAACGCCTGAAAACGGATCTTTTTCTCCTCTTCCGGCACTTGACCGGCTTTTGTTGCCGCAGGGGTTCCTTCCCGAATAGAATAGAGGAAGGTAAAGGCTGAATCAAACTCTACGGCTTTTGCGACGGCTAAAGTCTCTTTGAAGTCTTCTTCGGTCTCCCCGGGAAAACCGATGATAATATCGGTAGTAATGGCGATATCCGGGATCTTAACCTTCATTTTATTAACAATCTCTAAATAATCCTCCTGGGTGTATTTACGATTCATTTCTTTTAATACTTTGTTGCTGCCGGCCTGTAATGGCAGATGCATATGATTACAAATTTTTCGGTGTTTTGCCATGGTGTCAACCAACTTATCGGATAAGTCTTTGGGATGGGAGGTCATAAAACGAATACGTTCTAAACCTGAGATCTTAACGGCTCTCTCTAATAAATCTGCAAAATCCACATTATTTGCCAAGGTTTTTCCATAGGAATTCACATTTTGACCGAGCAGCATTACTTCTTTGCTGCCGTTTGCCACCAGATCTTCGATTTCTGTGAGAACATCGCTTACTTCCCGGCTTCGTTCTCTTCCCCGGGTATACGGAACAATACAATAAGAGCAAAAGTTGTTACAACCATACATGATATTCACAAAGGATTTAATTCCATACCGACGATTAACGGGAAGTCCTTCGATAATTTCACCTTCCTGATTCCATACATCAACTATGGCCTCTTTGTTGGTAAGAGTTTTTTCCAACAGCGCGGGAAAATTATGAAGATTGTGGGTGCCAAAAATCAGGTCCACATGGGGATAAGTTTTTTGGATGTATTTTACCACATGTTCCTGTTGCATCATACAACCGCATACCGCGATAATTAAATCCTCATTTTTTTTCTTTAGATGTTTTAAAGCTCCGAGCTTTCCGTAAACCTTCAATTCTGCATTTTCTCTAACGCAACAGGTATTAAAAATGATTAAATCTGCGTTTTCACGGGACACAGTTTTGATATAGCCCATCTGAGCAAGAAAACCCTCCAATTTTTCCGAATCGTGCTCATTCATTTGACAGCCATAAGTTTCGATTAAATACTTTCTTTCAGAACCGGTCTCTATTTCATAAAACCGATTATTTTCCTTAAGGGTATTGATAATTTCATTTATATTTGAAATGGATGGATCTATTTTCGTATTTCGTTTCAATTAAAAGCCTCCTTAAAATCTCTTATCTTATGATAATTTCACCTAACAATTATAACATAAATCCCTTGGAAAATCATGAAGGGTTTTATGAAGAGCAATAGGCTATGATTTTCTTATTATCAGGGTTTAAGCTTATCATCATATTAGGATCATGATTTTTCAAAGTTATAATACAGTTGCAAAATCCACTACTATTATACTAGGATTTTTTTTCTAATCATGTTATGATAGAACTGTTAGGTTTATATATTAACAAATACTGGGAGGGATAAACATGCAGTTATCATCAAGAATAACATCTATGCAAGAATCACCGATTCGTAAGTTGGTACCCTATGCAACAAAGGCCAAAGCCGAAGGGAAAAATGTTTTCCATTTAAATATCGGACAACCGGATATTGAAACACCAAAATCCTTTATGGAATCCATTCGAAACTTTGACCAAAAGGTAATTGCTTATAGTTTTTCTGAAGGAATGCCTGAACTTATTGAAGCCATGATCGAATACTATAAAAAGTATGATATGCATTACGAAAAAGATGAAATTATCATCACAAATGGAGGATCCGAAGCCTTACTGTTTTCAGTAATCGCGACGATGGATGAAGGGGATGAAGTTTTAGTACCGGAACCATTCTACACGAATTACAATGGATTTACTGCTGCGGTTGATGTAAAGGTAGCTCCTATCACTACAAATGCAGAAGATGGTTTTCACTTACCAAGCCGTAAAGAGATTGAGGAATTAATTAAGCCCAGGACTAAAGCGATCATGCTTTCAAACCCTGGAAACCCTACTGGTGTAGTTTATACTAAAGAAGAAATTGAAATGTTAGCTGGGCTAGCAAAAGAATATAATCTTTTTATAATCGCCGATGAGGTATACCGGGAGTTTGTATATGATGGATTGGAATTTACCAGTTTTGGAAATATGACAGACATTCAAGATCGTGTGATTATTGTAGATAGTGTTTCAAAGCGCTATAGTGCTTGCGGAGCAAGAATCGGGTCCGTGGCATCCAAGAATAAAGAGCTCATTGCAGAGATCTTAAAGCTTGCTCAAGGAAGACTTTGTGTTCCGACATTAGAACAAGTTGGTGCTACCGCACTGTACCAGACCGATCAATCTTACTTCAAGAATGTTAATGAAGAGTATGATCGAAGGAGGGTAATTACCGTCGATGCACTGAACAATATGGAAGGAGTTTTCTGCAAAAAACCTACCGGAGCTTTCTATGTTAATGCAACGCTTCCTGTGGACGATGCTGAGAAGTTTGTTACATGGTTGCTGAAAGATTTTGATTTAGATGGAGACACAGTAATGATGGCTCCTGCGGAAGGCTTCTACTCCACTCCAGGTCTTGGAAAAGATGAAGCAAGAATTGCTTACGTTCTAAAAGAAGATGATCTTAAGCGCGCAATGGAAGTTTTAAAGGCTGGATTGAAAAAATATCCGGGAAGAACCGTATAACTACACTATAATCTAGAATTTAATTTCAATTATGTATAAAAAAACGCTTTTTACCATGATCTGAGGATCTTCTTTTGGTAAAAAGCGTTTTTTTAATTAGGGAAATTTGCAACAAACCGAAATGATAGAGTTAAAATTTGAAATCGGTAGTTAATAGCTTCACACTGTAATTTATTGCCCCAAGCACATCATTTTTTGAAACCATTTCACAGGTACTATGAATGTAACGGGTCGGAATAGATAGTACACTGGAAGGTACGCCTTCTCTTGATAGGTGAATAGCACCTGAGTCAGTTCCTCCGAATTCCAATACTTCAATCTGATAGTCTATCTTTTGGATTTTTGCTTCCTGAACCAAATAATTCATCAAACCAGGATGACTGATCATGGAATTGTCTTTTGCTTTAATAGCAAAGCCTTCACCCATCTTTAGATCCATGGTTCGGGCTTTCGGGGTATCCCCTGTCATTGTCACATCATAGGCAATACCGATATCCGGTTCTATCCGATATGCTGCGGTTTTCGCTCCTCTTAAACCTAGCTCTTCTTGAACGGTAAAAACAAAATACAGGTCATTAGGAGAATCCTTTAAATTTTTTATTGTCTCCATCATGATATAGCATCCGATGCGGTCGTCAAGACATGGTGATATTACCTTATGGTCATCAATTACCGGGGAGTTGTAATAACCGCAGACATCACCGATGCCTACGATTTTTTCCGCTTCATCCTTGGAGTTTGCACCGATATCGATAAACATTTTGTCTAGTTTCAGGTCTTTTATGCTTTCCAAATGTTCACTCCCAATAACACCAATCGTGCCGTTTGAAAAGATCACACGCTGAGAAAGTGAGATCGTTGGAGAAATACCGCCAATATTCGTAAATCGTAAAAATCCTTTCTTATCGATGTAAGTAACCATCAGACCGATTTGATCCATATGTCCCGCCAACATAATTTTCTTGCCGTTACCTGTTTTACGAGCAATTAAATTTCCTAAAGCGTCTTCATGCAGTTCATCTACGTAATCTTTGATCTCGGATTTAATGAACTCCCGAACTGCCTCTTCGTTACCGGAAGGGCCGAAGGTGGAAAGTAATGCATTTAGGGTTTTCACATCTAATGTATTCATTATAGTACGCCTCCTTTTGAAAGTTCTTCAATAAATAGTGTTAATAATTTTTTCATCCCCTCTAAATCACGTTCATCCATCACGGATACGGGGGAATGGATATATCGACAAGGAGTTGCTACAGATAAACAGGGAGTCCCCTCTTTACTATGTTGAAATCTTCCTGCATCATTACCTCCAAAACTATTTCGACGGTATTGCCAAGGGATCTGATGTTGATCTGCTACCGCGGTAAGTTTATCAACAAATTTTCGTTGATAGATCGACGTGCGGTCCATTAATGAGATGGCCGGTCCTTTGCCAAGTTCTGTAGTTTGTAAGTGTTCTTCAACTTCAGTTAGATCTCCGCAGGTAGTGCCTTCTAATACTAAGATTAAATCCGCATCTAAATTGTTTGCAGCAACTTGAGAGCCTCTTAGACCTAATTCTTCCTGTACTGTAAAAACCCCGGTTATTTCAATTGGTAAATCCATCTTGAGAAGTTCCATAACCATGTAACACCCCACACGATTATCTAAGGCCTTGGCCTTTACTTTGTGCTTGCCAAAGGGATGATATGGGCTGATGAAGTTAATATAATCACCTAACGAAATAAACTCTTCAGTTTCTTTTTTAGAGTCGGTTCCAATATCGATATAAAGCTGGTCTATTGCGAAAGCTTTTTTTCGTTCCGCTGCCTTTTGCATATGTATCGGCTTTGCTCCAATCACTCCGGGAACATTATCATCACCGATCTCCACAACCTTTGATACCAAGATTCTGGGATCTAGCCCCCCCACACTGGTAAAACGAATTAAACCGCTGTCGTCAATGCCTTTAACCATGAGACCTACTTCATCCATATGGGCGGTAACTCCAAGATGAATATCGGACTTCACACCGTTGTGAACAATTAAGTTTCCCATACGGTCAATTGTCACATTTTTGCCAGCCTGTTCCAGGTCTTTTTTGATGAAATCTCTGACTGCTTTCTCATTTCCTGCGACTCCTTTTAGTTCGCACAGATCTTTTAGTAACATAAGAAGTCCTCCATTTCTTTTGAATTAAGATGCATCACAAAATGAGACAGTAACTGTCCGGTTTTTACTACATCCTGCCAGTCCAATGTCTCTACTGAGGTATGCATGTACCGGAGCGGAATGGAGAGTACTCCGGTGGCAACACCCGATCCACTGATTTGCATGGCCCACGCATCTGTACCGGTAGGTCCTGGAGCTACTTCAATCTGGTAATTGATATGATTTCTATTTGCTGTCTCTTTTAAACCTTTAAAAACATTCGGATGTGAGTTTGCACCTATTAAAATTCCAGGGCCCTTAGATAAGTCCAGAGTATCGTGGGAATTTAACTCTGGGGTTTTGCCAAAACCCACATCTACGGCTAATCCAATATCAGGGTTGATTTTAAAGGTTGAAGTAACAGCCCCTCTTGTTCCGAGCTCTTCTTGTACCGTTAAGACAAAATATACATCCACATCATGGAGCTGATTTTGTAAATTTTTTATCCCCTCATATAAAGATACCACTCCCGCACGGTCATCCAAAGCCTTGCCGGTAATTCGATTATTTTTTAAAAACCTCATGTTTCGGTTAATGGTGACAACATCACCAACAGTCACTATTTCCTCCAGTTCTGCTTTAGAATACCCCACATCTATCAGGAGATCTTCCAGTTTAACGGAATCCTCTTGTTTTCCACCGGTTATATGAGGTGGTAACATACCAATCACACCAAAAATACTTTTTCTACCGTGCACGGTTACCTCTTGGCAGGGCAGAACTCTTTGATCAACCCCACCGATACTGGTCACTTGAAGATAACCGTTTTTATCGATTTTCTTTACCATTAATCCAATTTCATCTAAATGAGCTGCAAACATTACTTTACCCGTAGATTTCCGGCCTTTTTTCAACACGATGATATTACCTAGAGCATCGGTTGTAATAGAGTCAGAATAGGGCTCAAAGTACTCTTTAATTAGCTCGGTTAATTTTTTTTCATGTCCGGAAACTCCGGAGCTTGCTATTAGTTTTTCAAGAAAAATTTTGCCGTCCATAAATAACCACCTTTTTTATTATATTAAGCACTTAATAAGTCCCATTAAATCGTTTATTCTGTAAAAAACAAAGAGTCGTTACGACTCTTCGGTTTCTTCTTTATTTTGCTTGAATAAATCTCCCAGGGTAACCTGTTCATCGTTCACGCTGTATTCTTGAGGACTCAGATCTTCCTCTTTTTCTTCTTTTTTTTCATCCTTTGCTTCTTCTTCTTTTTTCTTCTCATCTTCGAGCAATGCTTTCATACTTAAACTGATTCGTTTATTTTCTTTATCTACATTTAATATTTCTACGGTGATGGCGTCTCCCACACTAAGAACATCTGAGGGCTTTTTTACATGCTGATTACTGATTTCTGATACATGAACCAATCCATCAACACCGGGTTCGAGTTCAACAAAAACTCCAAAATCGAGAAGTTTAACGATTTTACCTTCCACCACATCCCCTTTGCCGTACTTATTTTCAATGTCAGACCAGGGATTTTCAGTTAAATTCTTTTTACTTAAAGAGATTCTTTCCCGCTCTTTATCCACGGCAATGATTTGCACCTCTACTTCATCTCCAAGAGAATACAGTTCTGATGGTTGGTCAATTTTTCCCCAGGACATTTCAGAAATATGAAGCAAACCATCCATGCCTCCTAAATCAACAAAAACTCCAAAATCTTTAATTTGAGTAACTTTGCCTGTGAAGGTCTTACCAACTTCCAACTCTTCCAGTAATGCTTCCTTTTGCTTGTTTCTTTCTGCTAACAGTAAATTCTTTCTTGAAAGCACGGCTTTATTTCGTCTTTTGTCGAAATCGATGATCTCAGCGTCATAGGTGTTTCCAACAAATTGGGATAGATCTTTTGTGTAGCGATTGGAAATGTGACTTGCAGGAATAAAGCATCGAATTCCATGACTATATCCAATCAGTCCACCTTTGACTTCGCTTTGAACTTCTACTTCCACACTTTCTTTATTTTCATAAGCTTCTTCTAAAACTTCCCAGCCTTTTTCAGCATCTACCCGTTTTTTTGACACTAGTACATTGCCTTCACCATCATCGAGCTTGATGATATAGACCTCTACCACATCTCCGATTTCCATAAATTCTTTAGGGTCTACTGAAGCATCGGAAGATAATTCTTCTTTAGGAATGATACCATCGGATTTATATCCTAAATTCAACACAACTTCCTTTTCACTGATATCCATTACAGTTCCGGTGACTATGTCTCCGGGATAAAATTTGTTCATTGATTTTTCAATCTCTTCCATGAAATTTTCCATGTTTTCGTTAGCATTATTGTTTTCGTTTGAGTTGTTCAATTAAAAACCCTCCTAATTATTTAATTTGTTTAAAAATTTGATGACATCTTGAATGATCCATTCCGGCGTAGAGGCTCCAGCCGTGATGCCTACTGATTTGAAATCTTTAAAATCATGGGAGTTCAAAGCTGATGCAGTTTCAATATGAAATGTGCTATTTGGACGTATTTCTTTGCAGATGTCTACAAGTTTTTGTGTGTTAGAGCTGTTGTACCCCCCAATAACTACCATAGCATCCACCTCAAGGGCTAGTTCTTTCGCTGACTCCTGACGTTCCTTTGTAGCAAAGCAGGTTGTATCAAATTTTTCCACATGATCGGCCCGTTGGCTAAGCTGCTCACTCAATGTTTCAAATCGGGCTAGAGGCATTGTGGTTTGTACAACAATGCATAATTTTTCTATGTGCCCCAGATCCTTCGGAATGTCGGATTCACTTTGCACGATTAATGCTTTATTATCACACCATCCATTTATACCGATCACTTCAGGATGAGTAGGATCACCAATTACTGCGATCTTAAATCCTTTATGATAGTAATCCTTTACAATATTTTGGATCCTTCGAACAAAAGGACATGTGGTATCAATAATTGTTAAATCTTTCGCTTCTGCCTGGTCATAAATACCTTTTCCTACACCATGGGAGCGAATAATTACTCTCCCATGCGGAACTTCCTCAACGCTATTCACCACATCCAGTCCGGTTTCCATAAGTTTCCCGATTACTTGTTTATTATGGATGATTGGACCGAGTGAATAAATATTTTCTTTGTTTTGTTTTGTGGCATCAAAGGCTTTATTTACTGCTTTTTCAACTCCAAAACAAAAACCTGAATTTTTTGCAACTTTAATTCGCATATTAACCTCCTATATACCCAATCAAGAACTAAATTAACGATGAATTTTTGCAATCAGTTTTATAATTTTCTCAACCACTTCAACAGTGGTAAGTGAGGTTGTATCAATTTCAATGGCGTCTTCGGCTTTGATTAAGGGAGCCTGATCTCGATTTGAATCGATGTTGTCTCTTTCAATGATATTATTTTTTACAGCATCAAAGGATATATTAGCTGAAGGTTTGTCTTTGGAAAGTTCTTCGAATCTTCTTGTAGCCCGCTCATTTACAGATGCAGTCAAAAATATTTTAAGCTCTGCTTGAGGAAGTACATGAGTTCCAATATCCCTTCCATCCATAATTACATCGTGATTTTTCGCTAATTTTTGTTGAGCATTAACCAAAATGGTTCTTAAGGCACCAATTTTGGATACTAAAGAAACTTTCTCACTAACCTCAGGAGTTCGTATTTCTTTTGAGCAATTCTCTCCGTTAATAAAAATTTCACTTCCATCCTTCGAAAAGTTAAAGGTGGTATTCTTAGCGATATTTATAATTTTCTGTTCTTCAGTGAGATCAAGTCCCTCTTTTAGTACAAGATAGGTCACTGCACGATACATTGCACCTGTATCAATGTAAAGCAGGTCCATATTTTTTGCGACGGCTTTTGCCACAGTGCTTTTGCCTGCGCCCGCAGGTCCGTCGATTGCTACGGATATATTCTTCATAGGGGCCTCCTTGATTATTGCATTAATTCTATTTTCTTTCCATTATAAATTATACATTAAATTGTTGATACTAACAAGTTATTCGGTTTTCTACACCAAAAAGAACTTAGAAATAAAGCTTCTCTAAGTTCTTAATTAGTTCTTTAAATAAGAGGGTTACTCCTCCTTTTTTTTATTGTAGATGTTATATCT
>SKOH01000178.1 GCA_007120165.1 Clostridiales bacterium | reverse complement strand
CTCCGGCGGGGTGGCGGCAAATAAAGGCCTCAGGGCCCTGCTTAAAAAAAGAGGAGGGGAAGAGGGGATCCATGTGCAGTACCCGTCCCTGACCCTTTGTACCGACAACGCCGCGATGATCGGCAGTGTTGCTTATTACCAGTTTATTAAAGGCGAACACTCGCCCCTTGGTTTAAACGGAGTACCGAACTTAAAAATCGCTAAATAAAGCCCTTTAGCCTCTGAAAGCTCCTGACGAAAAAAGATTGCTTTCGGAGGATTTTTTTTCGCCAAAATAATTATTATGTAAACGGAAGGGTCCAAAAAAGAAAACAGCCATTCGGTAATTTAAATTTTTTGTGGAAAAAAGAAGATGACAAAAAAAATAGATATTAACAAATTTTTGTCGAGGGAAACTGTGGATAGTGTGGATTAAATATGTATAAGTCCTATATAGGGAATAGAGCCTGTGTATAAAGCTGTTGATAACCAATGTTTTCTGTGGACAAGTGTGGATAAAGTATAATTTAATCCCCAGAGGGAAAGTCAAGCTAAAAAATTGGGTAAATATCGACAGGCTTCGTCGTTAACATAACAAAAAACGACAAAAGGAAAAGGTATTTCGCGGTAAGCCCTGATATAACAGAAAGAGAGACGGATTTAAAAATAAAAGTCCTGAGACCGAAGGGGGCGGAGAAAAAAACATAAAAAAGTGTTTGCGCCATTACGGCGCAAACACTTTTTAACCCGGCTACAAGTCTTTACTACTGCTTATTGATTTCCTCTTCCAGGGCTTCCCATCGGTGGTAAAGATTTTCCAGGTCCTTTTCCCCGGCAGTTTTTTCCTGTTGGACCCGGCGGCTTTTTTCCGGATCGGAGTAGACCTCTTCTTTACACATTTCCTCTTCCAAGCGGGAAAGAAGGACCTCCTTAGCGGCGATGGCCTCCTCGATGTCGGTAAATTCCTTTTTCAGTTTCCTAAGGGCTTTTTGCTGCTCCCGTTCTTTCTTTTGGAGCTGCTTTTTTTCCGTCTGGGTACGGGGTTTTTCCTCCCGCTCCATTTCGGCGTCTTCCCTGGCCCACTGTTCTTCCTTTTTCTTTTGCAGGTAATAATCGTAATTTCCGAAATAAACCGTTACTCCGGCAGGGGAGAGCTCGACGATTTTCGTTGCCACCCGGTTGATAAAGTACCGGTCGTGGGAGATGAAAAACAGCGTCCCCAGGTAGTTTTTCAGCGCCTCCTCCAGCACCTCCTTTGACTGAATGTCCAGGTGGTTGGTCGGCTCATCCAGCAGAATAAAATTGCTTTTCGACAGGATGAGTTTTAACAGACTGACCCGGCCCTTTTCCCCGCCGCTGAGCACTGAAATTTCCTTAAACACGTCGTCCCCGAAAAACAAAAAGGAGCCCAGGTAGGTTCGGACTTCCGTATGGCTCAGTCCCGGATTTTCATCCCATATCTCGTCCATCACGGTTTTCGACGGGTTTAAATTCTCCATTTCCTGATCGTAGTAGGCCTTCATCACATGGTGGCCCTGATCAATTTTTCCGTGTTCATAATCCATGTCCCCGAGAATCATTTTAAACAGCGTGGATTTTCCCACCCCATTGGGTCCGATCAGCGCAATTTTTTCCCCCCGGTAGATGTCAAAGGTGACGTTTTGAAACAGGGTTTCGTCGTCAAAGGATTTTTTTAAGTTTTTTGCAAACAGCACGTCCCGGCCGCTTTCCAGTTGGGGTTTGAAACGGATATTGACCTGTTTTCTTCCGCTAAGGGGGGCCTCTTCCCTGTCGATTTTTTCAAACTGCTTTTCCTTGCTTTTGGCCCGGTTCATCAGTTTTTCGGTGCCGTGCTGACGAAGGAAGCGGATTTTTTCCTTCTCCTTTTCAATCTCCTTGGTATTTTCCAGATGTTTTTTCAGCTGCTGCTGAAAGGCCTCCTGCTTTTTTTCCATAAAGGTCGAGTAGTTGCCGTTGAAAATGTTTAAGGTTTTATTCTCCAGCTCAAAGGTCCGGGTGACGATCTGGTCAAGAAAGTACCGGTCATGGGAAATCAGCAGGATCGTGCCTTTATAGTTTTTCAAAAAAGTCTCCAGCCACTGAATCGCTGCAATATCCAAATGGTTCGTCGGCTCGTCCAACAGGAGGATATCGGGATTTTTCAACAGGAGTTTTCCAAGGGACAGCCGGGTCTTCTGTCCGCCGCTTAACTGATAAATCGGCTGGGTAAACTCTTCTTTGGTAAAGCCGAGGCCGATCAGTACGCCCCTTGCTTCGCTTTTGTAGCTGTAGCCCCCCCGGGCGTCAAACTCCTCCAACAAAGCGGAGTACTGATGCATTCTCTGGTCCAGGGTTTTCCCGGCGGCAGAGGGATCGATTCCATTCGTAGTGTCCCCAGAAGCCGGAGGATGCTGATCCCCCAGCCTCGATATTTCCACTTCCAGGGCCCGCAGGCGATGTTCCATGACTTCCAGGTCCTTAAAGATGGTAAGAACTTCCTCGAGGACCTCCTTTTCTTCATTTAACAGGTTGTCCTGACGAAGGTAGCCCACGGTATGCTCCCGGGCTTTGAAGACCTCGCCGCCGTCGGCGGCAATCTCCCCGGTGATGATTCGAAAGAGGGTGGACTTTCCCGTGCCGTTCAGACCGATCAGGCCCACTTTTTCCCCGTGATTGATGCTGAAGGATATGTCTTGTAGAATCTCCTCGATGCCGAAGCTTTTGGAGATTTTGCTGCAGGATAGTGCTATCATAAAATTTCGCTCCCTTACGGTTCATTGTGCAAGTCATTGTGCAAGTCATTGTGCAGGTCATTGTGCAGGTAAACTTCGGGATTTATCAAAAAAATCCTTCGATTTACTAAAATTTCGAAAATAATTGCATCAAATGCAATTTTAGCGTTGATTTTTTATCAATATTCTAGTACTATCATTATAACAAATAATTTTAACAATGACAGGACAGCTTTGCAAGAAAACAGGCTTCCTTTTTTTCAGAATTTTAAGATGAATCGACAAATATATAGAAATAGGAGTGATAGCATGCCGAAAAGTAGAAATATTTCCATGGCGGTCATTCGAAGACTGCCCAAGTATAATCGATGCTTAAGGGACCTTCTGGACCGGGAAATCTACCGGATATCCTCCAAGGAGCTCAGCGGGATTCTTGGATTTACCGCCTCCCAAATTCGTCAGGACCTGAACAATTTTGGCGGATTCGGACAGCAGGGTTACGGATACAATGTGGAAGAGCTGTTTAAGGAAATTCAAAAGATTTTAGGACTGAACAAGGACTATAAAGCCGTGGTCATCGGGGTGGGGAACCTGGGTCAGGCGATTGCAAACCATACCAACTTCGAAAAGCACGGATTTAAAATCCTCGCGATGTTTGATGTCAATCCGACCCTGATCGGCCTTCAGATTCGAGGCACCCCGGTACACGACATGAAGGACTTGTCGGAGTTCATTAAAGAGAACGATATTGAAATCGGCGTGATCACCACTCCCAAGGAAGCCGCTCAAATGGTTGCCGATGAACTGGTGGAGGCGGGGATCAAAGCGATCTGGAACTTCGCCCCGGTGGACCTTAAAGTGCCGGAGGATGTGGTGGTGGAAGACGTTCATTTAAACGAAAGCCTCTTTATCATGTCCTACCTGATCAAAGAGCAGGAGATGCTGAAATCCCTGGAAAACAGCGAATAACAAATCAGTCGGCAGCAGTTGCCGGCGTACAGAAACGGAGCCTTTATCCCCCTGAAGGTTCCGTTTTTTATGTAGAAAAATCCTCGAAAATTGTCCATAAACTGAACAGATTGATCAAAAAAAGACAGTAAAAAATTTTAATGGATATTGATAGTAAATTAACAAACATTACGTTATAATAAGTCCATAGGATCAAATAAGGAGGGATCAAATTGAATTTTAATCTAACCAAAGAGCAGCAGATGATACAAAAAACCGTTATCCGCTTTACGAAAAATGAAGTGGAACCCATTGCGGCGGAAGTCGATGAAAACCAGCGTTTTCCCACAGAGACCGTGGAAAAGATGCAGCGCTGCGGCATGATGGGCATCGCCGTTCCCCGGGAATACGGAGGCGCCGGCGCTGATGAACTGGCCTATGTATTGGCTGTAGAAGAATTATCAAAGTCCTGTGCCACCACCGGGGTTATTCTATCGGCCCACAGCTCCCTGGGATGCTGGCCGATCCAGCAGTTCGGTACCGAGGGGCAAAAGAAAAAGTATTTAAAACCCCTGGCCTCGGGAGAAAAGCTCGGAGCTTTCGGACTTACGGAACCCAATGCGGGAACCGACGCCGCCGGACAGCAAACCGTGGCGGTACCGGAAGGGGATCACTACCGAATCAACGGCACCAAAATTTTCATTACCAACGGCGGGGAAGCGGGTATTTATATTATCTTCGCCATGACCGACGCTTCCAAAGGGCTGAAAGGAATCTCGGCCTTTATCGTAGAGAGCGACACCCCGGGTTTTTCCATCGGGAAAAAGGAGAAGAAACTGGGCATTCGGGGCTCCGCCACCACGGAGCTGGTCTTTAAAAATATGATGGTTCCCAAGGAAAACCTTCTCGGTAAAGAAGGCCAGGGCTTTAAAATCGCCATGCAGACCTTAGACGGCGGGCGAATCGGAATTGCAGCCCAGGCCCTCGGGATTGCCGAAGGGGCGATGGAAAAATCCATCCGGTACGTAAAAGAGCGGGAACAGTTTAACCGGCCCATTGGAAAGTTTCAGGGGCTGCAGTTTATGATGGCGGATATGGAGACGAAAATTCAGGCATCAAAACTTCTGGTCTACCAGGCGGCAGCGGCAAAATCCGAAGGAAAACCCTACGGAAAACTGGCGGCCATGGCCAAGCTTTTCGCCTCGGAAACCGCCATGGAGGTCACCACCAAAGCGGTCCAGCTCCATGGGGGATACGGCTACACCTCCGACTACCCCATTGAACGGATGATGCGGGATGCAAAAATCACGGAAATCTACGAAGGGACGTCCGAGGTGCAAAAAATGGTTGTGGCCGCGGATATCCTGCGATAATAAGGGAGGGTCTGATATTGAAGATCATTGTATGTATCAAACAGGTACCGGATACCAATGAAGTGAAAATTGATCCGGTAAAGGGAACGTTATTACGGGAAGGGGTGCCGAGCATTTTAAACCCCGATGATAAAGCCGCCCTGGAAGAGGCTCTTCGGGTAAAGGACGAGCATCCCGAGACCCATATCACCGTCCTTACCATGGGACCGCCCCAGGCGGAGGAAGTACTGATTGAAGGGGTGGCGATGGGGGCCGATACCGGAATTTTACTGTCGGACCGGGCCTTTGCCGGAGCCGATACCTGGGCCACATCCAACACCCTGGCAAAAGCCATTGAAAAAATCGGAGACTACGACATCATCTTTTGCGGCCGCCAGGCCATCGACGGCGATACCGCCCAGGTGGGCCCTCAAATCGGCGAGCGCCTGGGGATCCCCCAGGTAAGCTACGTCGAAAAGTTTTATTTAAAAGACGGAAACATCCGGGTACACCGGGCCTTAGAGGACGGCTACGAAATCATCGAAGGGAAGCCTCCGATTCTTTTGACCACCATCAAAGAACTTAACAAACCCCGGTACCCATCAATTCCCGGCATTATGAAAGCCTACCGGGAAGATCTGATTAAAGTCTGGACCTACGGGGACCTTGACATCCCGTCCACCGATATCGGCCTGGACGGATCCCCCACCCAGGTAAAGCGCTCCTTTACCCCGGAGCAGAAGGGAAAAGGGGAAATCCTTGATGGGAGTACCGATGAAAAAGTGCAGCAGTTAATGAAAAAACTACAGGAAAACAATCTGTTAAGGAGGGATTAGCATGGGGATTAAAATACTGCAGGAGGAATGTGTAGGCTGTACCCTTTGTGTGGGGGCCTGTCCCTTCGATGCCATTGATATGATCAACGGGGTGGCGGTGATGAACGAAAACTGTACGAACTGCGGCGCCTGCGTCGGAGCCTGCAACTTCTCGGCAATTATTCGGGAAGCCTCGGAAATGAAAGCGATGAATATCGAAGACTACAACGGGGTTTGGGTATTTGCCGAACAGCGAAAAGGAGAGCTGATGGACGTTGCCATAGAACTTCTCGGAGAAGGCAGAAGACTGGCGGAGGAAATTGATACGAAGCTCAGTGCGGTACTGATAGGGGACGACGTTAAGGGTCTATCCGAAGAGCTCTTTTCCTACGGCGCCGATCATGTGTATTTATCGGAAGGGGAGCATCTGAAGCAGTACACCACCGACGGATATACCAAGGTCTTATCCCAAATGGTAGAGGCATATAAACCGGAAATTGTGCTGTTCGGCGCGACCCATATCGGCCGGGACCTGGCCCCGAGGGTGGCCGCAAGGGTGGATACCGGCCTTACCGCCGACTGTACAAGGCTTGAGATTGACCCGGAGGGAAAAGGTCTGATGCAGACCCGGCCGGCCTTTGGCGGGAATATTATGGCGACAATTATCTGTCCGAAACACCGGCCCCAAATGGCCACGGTACGCCCTGGGGTAATGGAAAAAGCAAAGAGAAAAGAAAAGCGGGAAGACCAGCAGCTGATTGAGTTTACAAACGACGTAACCGCCGAGGATATCCGGATCAAAATCCTTGAGGTGATCAAGGCGAAAAAGACCGGTGTAAATATTGTGGACAGCGACGTAATCATAGCCGGCGGCCGGGGTCTTGATAAAAAGGAAGGCTTTCAATTGCTGGAGGAACTGGCCGACAGACTGGGGGGCGTGGTAGCAGCTTCCCGGGCCGCGGTGGACGCCGGATGGATTGACCATGACCATCAGGTGGGCCAAACCGGAAAAACCGTCCGGCCGGAGCTTTATATCGCCTGCGGCATCTCCGGAGCCATCCAGCATATGGCCGGCATGCAGGGGGCCAAAACCATCGTTGCGATCAACAAAAATCCCGATGCCCCGATTTTTAAAATCGCCGATATCGGCATCGTCGGGGACGTCTACGAAGTGGTGGGTAAACTGCTGGCGGCCTTAGAGGAAAAAGCCTAACTTTAAAACAATAAAAAGGTGAAGAAGATCCCCCCTGCTGGCGGACCTTCTTCACCTTTTTTAACGTGTCATTTACTAATTAACGTGCTATTTACTAATTAACGTGCTATTTACTAATTAACGTGTTATTTATTAATTAACGTGTGGTTTAATAAACCCTTATCGTCTTCGGTTACTGGAGTTGGTCATGGATACAATTGCAACGATTACGATAATTACAATCGCTCCGACGATAATATAAAACAGTGTGCTTCCGAAGAAACCATCGGTACCGCCGTCACCATCCACGCCGACGTCTACGTCAAGATCCGTATCCCCATTGTCGTTTCCGTTGCCGTTTCCGTTTCCATCGTCCCCTTCCTCATCATCGTGCTCATCGGCGATCAGGATCTCATCTTCGGAGTTCGCTAAAATTCCTTCTCCGCTGCCGGCGGCCCCTACAAAGGTAATGCCGGTGATCAGCACCATTAGTAAAATCGATAGAATAATCATACTTTTTCGCTTCATTGTACATTCCCCTTTCTATTTTTTAGTAACCCCTGGATACTTCTTTAAAATACATTTTTTAGACTTTTTCCAAACAAGGCTTACTAAGTTTATATAAGGTTATATACCACAAACCACTGATTTTAAACAGGGAAACTAATACCCTAAGCCCAGAGGGTCAGGACCGGCGAGATTTCATTGACAATCATTATCGAAAGGGGTATATTTAAAAAGAGCAGACCAAAGGGTTGGGTCCTCTTAAATTCGAAGGTACAGGTGATGACGATGCGAAACTATTATCGGGAAATCAATGAGTATTTAAAAAAACTGATTCATTATATTATTACCTCGGAGAAAAAGAGTCCCAAAAACGGGGGCATGCCCATAAGCCTAACCGAGGTGCTGGTTCTTCGGGAGCTGGGTCGGAACGGCTCGAAAAAGATTTTTGAGATGATCGAGACCTTAGAGCTTGACCGGAATACCCTGGTGACGATAACGAAAAAACTGACTGTGGAGGGGTATATCGAAAAAGAAACCGCCCCGGATGATAAACGCTCCGCAGAGCTGAAGCTGACCAGGGCGGGACAGCTTTTATATGAGCAGGTGGAAGCGAAGGAGAAGAAAATGATCTCCAATATCCTGGATGATTTTTCCCTGAATGAGGAAATTACGATTTTAAAGTTCCTGGTCAAACTGGAGCTTCTCAGCCGGGGGAAATACCCCGAGGCCAAGGTTCCAAAAGAAAAGGTAATCAACGGCGGAAAATAGCACCGAAAGAAAAAACCTAAAGAAATAATGGGAAACAATGCCGAGGCAAATAGCAAATATCGACAAAGTAAAACCCCGGAGATTCCAGTGGAATTTCCGGGGTTTTGGTTATGGGCGTTATGTCTCGTTATAATGTATATAAGTGCTTAGTATGTCGGAATTAAATTAAAAAATTATAATTGTTGAGGAGCGTCTACCGGGCATACATTTGCACAAGCGCCGCAGTCGATACATCCTTCTTCGTCAATTACATAAATGTCATCTCCTTGAGAGATTACCCCTACCGGGCATTCCGGTTCACATGCGCCGCAGTTGATACATGAGTCATCAATTCTATAAGCCATTGTAAGTTCCTCCTTGTTCATAAGTTAAGTTGTTACAAATTGATTATAACAGGGAAAAAAAGATCCTGGCAACAAAAAAAACGGAAAAAAACCGGGAAGGGGCTTATATATAATGAGAATCATTATATTTCAATCCGGGGATCCTTCGCTACCCACCGCTGATAATGAAGGCTTCATGTCTTTTTCAAGGCGTTATAAAGAAAAGGCCTGGAAGGGAAAAAGCGGCAGTATTTTATCCGTATAATATCCCGGGTTTTAATTGTGTTATAATAATGAAGAAGAAAACCCAAAACAGAAAGCAGGGTGTAATGATGAAGGTATATGCACTGGTCGGTTCCAGCGGCACAGGAAAAAGTTATCAGGCGATGAATCTCGCCCAGGAAAAGGGCATTGAGTTTGTCATAGACGACGGGCTGATGATCCATGAAAACAAGGTCATCGGCGGACGGTCGGCAAAAAGGGAGAACTCCCGCATGGCGGCGGTGAAGCGGGCGCTGTTTCATGATTTAAAGCACCGCCAGGAAATGCAGAGTATTATCAGACAAAAAAGGCCGGAGAGTCTGCTGATCATCGGAACTTCGGATAAAATGGTCCATATGATCGAAGAGAATTTAATCCTCGGTGGGATTGACGAAAAAGTCTATATCGAAGCGATTTCTACTCCTGAGGATATTCACCGGGCCAAATCCCACCGGGCCAAGGAGGGGATGCATATCATACCGGTCCCCACCTTTCAGATCAAAGAGGATTTTTCCGGATATTTTTTAAACCCCCTGAGGGTCCTTCGCCGATTCGGAAAAGGAGAGAAGGTCAATGAAAAATCCGTGGTCCGTCCCACCTTCAGTTATCTCGGGGATTACCGGATCTCCAACCGGGTGATTCGGGATCTGGTCCTTTACGCCTCGTTTAAGATTATCGGCGTGGAAAAAGTCTTTAATATCGAGGTGGAAAACACCGCCAACGGCCTGAAAATAAATTTTGCCCTGAACATTGTTTTCGGAAATCCTGTCAGGGCCATTTCCGAACGGGTACAGGAGCAGGTGCGGGAGGAAATTGAATATATGACTTCCTTTAATATCGTGGAAATCAGAGTTTTTGTTAAAAATTTAATTATACCCGAATAATAGGTTGGCAATTCAAATCCGGTTATGTTATAATTCTTTTGTACGTTGATATATTCTACATTTACCCAATAGTTTTTACCCAAAAAAATATAAATTTATAGGAGGGTATTTTAATGGCGAACGGTAACAATCCTTTTTTAATGGCACAGCGTCAAGTTAAGTCCGCATGTGACAAGCTTGGCACGGAAGATGCGGTTTACGAAATTCTTAAAAATCCACAGCGGGTGATGGAAGTTGCAATTCCCGTAAAGATGGACGACGGATCAATCAAAACCTTTGTGGGATACCGGGCACAGCACAACAACGCAGTAGGACCTTATAAAGGCGGCGTAAGATTCCACCCTGAAGTAACCATGGATGAAGTTAAAGCATTATCAACCTGGATGACTTTTAAGTGTGGGGTTGTAGGCGTACCTTACGGTGGAGGAAAAGGCGGCGTAATCGTAGACCACAGATCCCTTTCCGAAGGAGAATACGAACGATTATCACGAGGTTACTCCCGAGCAATTTCCCCGATTATCGGAGAAAAAGTGGACATTCCTGCACCGGATGTTGGAACTTCCGGAAAAGTTATGGCCTGGATGACCGATGAATATGAAAAAGCAACCGGAACCTTTGCTCCCGGCGTATATACCGGAAAGCCCGTAGAATTTTACGGATCCTTAGGAAGAACCGAAGCTACCGGATACGGTGTGGCCATTATGGCTAAAGCGGCGGCCCAAAAGATTGGTCTTCACTTGGAAGGCGCAAAAGTTGCAGTACAAGGATTCGGTAACGTAGGAACTTTCGCAGCCCTATACATCAGCCAAATGGGTGCAAAAGTCGTTGCGGTTTCCGACCATACCTGCAGCCTTTACGACGAAGGCGGAATCCACATTAAGTCTCTAATGGAATACGTAAGAGAAAATGACGGAGGACTTGCCGGATACGAAGGCGCAGAAGAGACGGACCGGGATTCTCTACTTACCATGGACGTTGACATTTTAATGCCTTGTGCTCTTGAAAACCAGATTACTGCGGAAAACGCAAAAGACATTAAAGCGAAAATCATCTCTGAAGGAGCCAACGGACCGACTACCATCGAAGCCGATGAAATCCTTGACGAAAAAGGGGTTGTGGTTGTTGCAGACATCCTTGCAAACGCCGGCGGTGTTATCGTATCCTACTTCGAGTGGGTACAAAACTTAACCCGGGATACCTGGACCTTTGACAAGGTACAAAAGAAGCAGGGCGAATTAATGGAAAAAGCCTTCAGCGAAATTTGGGACCTTAAGAACGAAAAGAACACCAATATCCGAAATGCCGCTTTCATGATCAGTATCCGACGAATTGAAATTGCCCTTCGACTTCGAGGATTAATCTAATATAGCAAAAAGACATAGGCTTATGGGCACCCTGAAGTCACATAAAATAGTTAACACACAAAAAACTGAAGATCCGATGATCTTCAGTTTTTATTTTTTTGTTTTTATTTTTTTGTTAAAGAAGTGTATCTTCCTGTCTAAGAAAAACCTAAAAGCTCTGACTGACCATCTTCCGCGCCCGTCGCCGTTCCCGCTCCCCCTGTTTTTTCAGGTCGTAGACCATATAAAGGGAAAGTCCCACGGGACCGAGGACCACGCTTATTAACAGGAAGGGAAATAACAGATAGCCTTTTTTAAACCCGTCACTGGCAATCCAGCGTCCGAAAAAGAGATTTGCCATTAACATATGAAGCCAGGCAAAGAGCGGCAGGTTTTCATGGGTAAAGACTTCCCGTATACCCGCGATCGAAGGCATAATCAGCGAGAACCAGTTGATCTCCCAGCCGAAGAAAAAAAGTGTGGTAAAATACAGACCCCCCAGCAAAATCCAATAATATTTATGAAAAAATAATTTCCGGGTAATAACCGACTTCGGCAGCAAGAGCAGCGGAATCCACGAGACAATAAGAATCGCCGAAAGGATACGAAACAATACCGTAAACATTAAAAAACCCCCTTTGTACGTAATTTTCCAACCGTAATATCTTTATTATAACGGATAGAGAGGGAAGATACTACAGAAAATTTTGAAAGATTGAACCTTTTCTTTTTTGCCGGTTTTGTGTTACAATAGAGCTATTAAAACCCACAAGAAGCTTTGAATAAGGAGTGAAAACTTTGCGGCCACAAAAGTATCGAAATGTCAGTCGGGCCATCGTTATTTTAATAGCGCTGGCGATGATCTTATCCTCTGTAGGATATGCCTTTATGTTTTTCTAAACATAAAGGTTTTTTTATGCGTTTTTTATGTTTTCATTTGCTTTTTAAGGGGTATAGATGATCTACTATTTACCTGCTTTTTAGGAATTTGGCCTAAAGTGAAATATATTTGAAAGTATTTTCAATAAGCTGGTACATATAAAAATATTCGGGTAACAATAATATTAATTATTAAAAAAGGCGTTAAGTAAAACCGCTAATTAATATTATACAGCAAAGTAAACGTACTTGGGTGACGAGCAAAAGGAGCGATAACTATGATGAAATCCATGATTAAAATCTGCATAAAAGATGATACTACGATTTCCTATACCCGGGAGATGATCCAGAGAATCCTGAAAGACGGCATGGGCGTCGACGACTTTTTATTTGAAATGTCCATCAACGAGGCACTGAATAATGCCATCCTTCACGGATATGAAAACAGGGGGCAGCGGAAAATAATGATCAGTCTTGCTAAACTCAGTGAGCAGCGGATTTCGGTTCGGGTAAAGCACTACGGAAAAGGTTTTTACGGCAATAAGACCTTAAAGCGTGCGGAAAAAATGTCCGAGGAAATGCCGCCGGAGGATCTTTTTATGGAGTCCGGCCGGGGTCTGAAGATTATGCTGGAAGGGGCAGACCACGTCTGTTATAACCAAAAAGGGGACGAGGTGCTGCTGGTAAAGCATGTGCAGTAAAAAAATAAATAAAACGCACCGCAATAAAAATATCCAAAATTTATAAACCGCACTTATTTATTATAAATTAACAGAATCTTCATTATTGTTATTTAACAGGATTTATGGGTATTATATCCGGGTAATAGTAAAACTGTTTCATTCATCTTTCAAAAAAACACCAGATTTTATGAATAAATAGTCCTGAAAAGTTGAAAAAAATGGGACTTTTCACAGAAAAGGATTGTTAAATCCTATAAAATCAGTATAATAGAACTATAGTGCATTCGAAATACTCAGTACTGATTATATATTCAAAAGTTTGGAAATTGTATCAGGGGACCACAAAATCCATGAGGGTAATCGGTGCTTAGACGATAATAGTAAACAACAAAGGAAACCGGCCATCGAGAGTGTCGGTATTTTTTAACTAGAGGACAATAAACTGAAAATTCAAACGAAGGGGGTGGTTCTATGAACTCCAAAGGAAAACTGGGAAGTTTACTGGTGGATCTGGGCTCAATTACTAAAGAAAATCTTGATAAAGCCCTGGAGATCCAAAAAGAGACGAAAAAAAGAATCGGGGACGTATTATTGGAAGAAAAGTACGTAACCGAGGAAGAAATTATAGAAGTACTAGAGTTTCAACTGGGCATACCAAAAATGGAGATTGACCGAAACGCCATTGCCTCGGGGGTGCCGAATCTGATCACCGAAGTCCTGGCAAGACGCCATATGGTAATTCCCGTTGAGGCCGATGAAAAAACCGTAACCCTGGCAATGCGGGACCCGCTAAATATCTACGCGATGGACGACGTAAAACTCTCCACCGGCCGGGAAGTGGTACCGGTAATTGCGACAACCAAAGAGATCGAAGACGCCATTGATTACTTCTTTGAAAAACAGGATGCGGAAAAGGCCATTGAGGAATTTACCAGCGAATACGACGTACAGGAACTGGAAGGCCTGGATGAGGCCACACTGAATGACATCAACAACGCACCGGTGGTACGACTGATCAACTCCGTTATGAGTCAGGCCGTTAAACAAAAGGCCAGTGATATACATATTGAACCCTTTGAGAAAAAACTGGTTGTCCGGTTTCGAATCGACGGCGACCTCCACGAAGCAATGCAGCCCGCAAAGGCCGCCCACTCCGCGATTGTTACCCGTATTAAAATTATGGGGAAAATGGACATATCCGAACGGCGTAAGCCCCAGGACGGCCGGGTGGAACGAAACATTGATGGAAAAGAAATCGATATGCGAATTTCCGTACTGCCCACAGTTTTCGGCGAAAAAGTGGTAATTCGTATTCTTGATAGAAGCAGTTTTATGCTGACGAAAAAACAGCTCGGCTTTACCGAAGAAAACCTCCGGCTGTTTGATCAGATTACCAAAAACCCGAATGGTATTATTCTGGTAACCGGACCCACCGGAAGCGGAAAGTCCACCACCCTTTATACGGTCCTTGCAGAGATGAATAGAGTCGACCGAAACATCGTAACGGTAGAAGACCCGGTGGAGTACTCCTTAGACGGCGTAAACCAGGTTCAGGTAAACCCGAAAGCGGACCTGACCTTTGCAACCGGCCTCCGTTCAATCCTAAGACAGGATCCGGACATCATCATGGTCGGAGAGATCCGGGACAGTGAGACGGTAACGATCGCAATCCGAGCGGCAATTACCGGCCACTTGGTACTCAGTACCGTCCATACCAACGATACCGCAAGTACCATCAGCCGGCTGGTCAATATGGGCGTCGACCCGTACTTAATCGCCTCATCGGTGGTCGGCATTATGGCCCAGCGCCTGGTTAAGAAAGTCTGCAGCCACTGTAAGGAAGAATATCCGGTGGATGAGAAAAATGCCCGCCTCGGCGGCATCCCGGAAGGGACCACGATTTATAAAGGAAAAGGCTGCACCAAATGCGGAGGGTCCGGTACCAAAGGCCGAACCGCCGTCCACGAAGTAATGGTCGTCGACCGGACCATTCGAAATATGATCAACGAAGGCCGAGACATTGATGCAATTAAGGACGTCGCAATAAACGACGGAATGACCACGCTAAGAGAGGCCAGTAAAGAACTGGTACTGCAAGGCATTATCCCGATCGAAGAAATGCTTCGAATTACTTATAGTCTGGAAAGTTAATTATTTGTATAGATTAAAGGGAGGTTGAATACCAACGATTGATTATTTAAAAGGGGGAATTATCATGTTGGATATTAATGAAATACTCGGTGTCGTAATGTTTGAAGGCGCATCGGATTTACATATCACCGTAGGCCTAAAACCAATGCTTCGAATCAACGGAGAACTGACCGAGGGGGACTACCCGGTCTTAAAGCCCGAAGATACGAAGGAACTGGTTATGCAGGTCTTAAAAGAGCAGCATAAAGCTGTACTCGAGGAAAAAGGAGAAGTGGATTTTTCCTATACCTATCCCGGCCTTAGCCGTTTCCGGGTCAATGCCTACAAACAACGAGGAAGCTATGCCATGGCGCTTCGTTCTATTCCCATGGAAATTCCGGACCTCGAAGACCTCCATCTCCCGGAAGTCCTTCGAACCCTGGCCAACAAACGCCGGGGCATCATCCTCGTTACCGGACCCACAGGAAGCGGTAAAAGTACCACCCTTGCGGCCATGATCAATCACATCAATAAAACCCGAAAAGAGCATATTATGACGCTTGAGGACCCAATCGAATACCTTCACCGCCATAACCGCAGCATTATTAATCAGCGGGAAATCGGCAGTGACTCCCAAAGTTTTACCAACAGCCTTAGGGCATCCCTGCGTCAAGACCCGGATGTCATCCTTGTCGGTGAGATGCGGGACCTCGAGACCATCGGTACCGCCCTTACTGCGGCGGAAACCGGTCACTTGGTGCTTGCCACCCTCCATACGATTGGTGCGGCCAAAACCATCGACCGGGTAATTGACGTATTCCCGCCTCATCAGCAGCAGCAAGTTAGGGTGCAGCTGTCTGGTGTATTAGAAGGAATCGTCTCTCAGCAGCTGCTTAAAACCGCTGATGGTAAATCGAGACGTGCAGCCCTTGAGATTATGGTTGTTACTCCGGCAATCCGGAACCTGATTCGGGAAGGAAAATCCCACCAGATTCAAACAAGTATCCAAACCGGGGCAAAACTCGGCATGGAATCGATGGATAAGTCCCTGCTGAACCTTTATAACCAGGGCATGATCACCAAAGAAAACTTATTTAAGTACTGCGTCGATCCCGAAGCGATTAAGCGGTTTGTCCCGGCTTAACAGGGTATAAGTAACTATAAGGGTTACTCTTTTATAGGAAAAAGGTTATAATAAGGAGGTGCACTGTTGGCTGTATATAAATATAAAGCCGTAGCCCCCGATGGCCAGGAAGTGGAAGAAACCATCGCGGGAAACAGTTTAGCAGAAGTACAGGAACGAATTCGAGAAAAAGGATATTTTATCGTAAACGTTGCGGAGACAATCGAGAAAAAATCTGCTTCAGAATCACTAAGTTTTAAAAAAGGTGTAAAAGTAAAGGACTTATCGATATTTTGTAAGCAAATGGCAACCTTACTTAAGGCTGGGGTACCGCTATCCAGTGCGTTGGATATATTGTACCGGCAATCGGAAAATAAAACGCTGAAAGAAGCGCTCGGCGATGTGTACGCCGAGGTGCAAAAAGGGTTGCAGATTT
>SKOH01000082.1 GCA_007120165.1 Clostridiales bacterium | reverse complement strand
TTGTAAAGAATAAGCCGGAGGATATCGGAGCACTCCCCGATGGAGAAATTATTGATCCCGACGCTCCGTCACCCAGGGCTTCTCAGCGGGAAACGTCCTGGACCTTGAAAGAGGCTATGAAGACCCGAGCTTTTTGGGTATTGTTGTTTTGTGTAACCGTACCTGCTGCCTTAAACACCGGAGTGACATTTCATTTAGCCTCAATAATGGAGTATTTGGGATATCCCGCAGGAAATGCACCGATGATTGCAGCCTTAGCCCTAAGTGTCTATGCGGCATCTCAATTTGTGAATAACTTTATTGCTGGTGTGGTAGGAGACCGATTTAAAGATCATAAAATACTCTCAATAACTTTCTTCGGTTTTATTGTTATACTATTGGGTTTCTTATCAATTCGGTACTTTAATATTGCTACAATCCCAATGGTGATTATCCTTGGCGTTTTCTGGGGAGGGGTTAACGGTTATTTTGCCATTACCAATAATATGATCTGGCCAAATTATTTTGGTCGGGGAAATCTGGGCAGCATCAAAGGATTTACGATGATGGCTATGGTTATCGGATCCGCTGCGGGCCCCTTACCCTTCGGCTTCGCATTTGACTACTTTGGCGGATACACGGAAATATTAATGCTTACAGCCATTTTTCCGGCGTTAGCCTTAATGGGCGCGGCTATCTCCCCAAAACCGGATTATGAGCAGTATCATGATTGATAGGAAGGTATTATCGAATTATCAAAACAAAGGGAAATCGTAACCTGCAGTTCCAGGAAGGAATGAAGCGGCTCTATAATCAATCATGGATTTAAGAAGAAGTATTGAAAAAGTAAAACCACCAAGCTGGTGGTTTTACTTTTTTGCTGTATATTCCTTGCTAAATATCCTTTTCATCCAGTCTGTGATCAACTTCTTCACGGCTTAATCCATACTTTTTAGCAATTTTTTCCGAAGCCCGATTCTTATCGCCTTCGGCTTCCTCTAAATCTTCATCGGTAAGGTCGTGCCAGATTTTCTTTACTTTTAGCTTAAACTCTTCCCAGTTACTGTTATTGTTATTGTTTGTCACCTTTCAAACCTCCTTTACCCGTTGTGGTTATTTCATACCCGGATAATTTAACAATTAAACAAGCAGCAGAAATTGCTAAATCTGCTCTTTAAAAGCACTTATTCTGTTTTCTCGATAAAAGCCATTTTAGGCTGGTTGCAGGTAGGACATCGCCAATGTTCTGGGAGGTCTTCAAATCTCGTATTGGCTTTTATATCCCGGATTTTATCTCCTTTTTCCGGTCGGTAGGTATAGCTGCATACGCTGCATTGATAATGATTCACTTCAGGTCACCTCTTTTTATAGTTTATATACATTTGAGATTTATACCCCCTAAAGAGGGATATAATCCTGAAAATAATGAAAACTTACATAAAAATCAAATATTAGAAGGTAACTTCCAATAAGTTAGGGTAATATATAAATAAATCAGCAACATGATCGGAAGTTGAGCAGGGAGGTGGAATAAGAATGGAAAACCAGGAGGAAAAAACCGATCTTTTCTTAGCAGGACCGGTAGTAATTATTACATGGGACCCTTTTAAGGACTGGTCCGTTAAATATGTATCTAAAAATGTGAGGGATATCCTTGGTTATAGCCCGGAGGAAATGATGAAGGGCTCTTTTTCCTATGATGGACTGGTTCATCCTGAAGATTTACCAAGGATTAATAAGAAATCATCAGAAAACATTCAAGAGGGTAAAGAAAACTATGAACTGTACTATCGGATGAAAACCAAAGATGGGGAGTATCGGTGGTTTTATGATTACAGTCAGGTGGACCGGAATGAAAAGGGAGAAATGCAACAGGTCCGTGGATATTTAGTAGACCAGACCCTTTTAATTGAAACGCAAAAACATCTCAATTGGGAAAGACAGCGGTTAGCCGACACATTGGAGGCCGGAAATATAGGGACCTGGGAATGGAACATTCAAACGGGTGAGGTCTTATATTTCGAAAATTTAACCAAGATCAGCGGTTTTAAACTGGAAGAGCTTTTACCCCTAAGTCTTGAGAACTGGAAAAGGTTTGTACATCCTGAAGACTTAGAGCAGGTTAAAGATGAAATTAAAAGCATTGTCAATAAAGAAAAGGAAAACTATGCTTTAGAGATTCGAAGAAAGCATAAGGATGGAAAATGGATATGGATTGAAGAAAAAGGAAAAGTCATACAATGGACAAAAAATGGTTCTCCTCTTCTTATGCGGGGAGTCTATATTGATATTTCCAGACGAAAAGCCATTGAAAAAGATTTATTGAAGGCTAAAAAAGAGGCGGAATCTGCAAATCAAGCAAAATCAACTTTCCTTGCAAATATGAGTCATGAAATTCGCACTCCGATGAATGGGATTATCGGTTTTGTGGAACTTTTAGGGGATACAGAGATGTCTGAGCAGCAACGGAATTATCTGGAAAATGTCCAGAATGCTTCGAAAAATTTGATGAATATTCTCAATGATATATTGGATTTGTCAAAGATCGAATCCAATAAAATGGCTTTGGAATCTATTTCTTTTAACATCAGAAAAACCGTTGAATCCGTGGTGGCCATGTTTTACCAACAGGCGAAAATGAAAGATTTGGACATTCTTACGAAGGTGGATGAAAACCTTCCACAGTATGTAAAGGGAGACCCTACCCGCCTTCATCAGGTATTGGCTAATTTAGTGAGTAACGGTATTAAGTTCACTTCAAAAGGAGAGGTTACTTTACGTATAACTGCTGATGAGTATAGAGACAGCAACACTCATATGATTACGATTGAAGTCCAGGATACGGGAATCGGCATAAAAGATATTCATCTTGACAAGCTTTTCCAAACATTTTCACAGATCGATGAAAGTCACACCCGTCTATATGGAGGAACGGGTTTGGGTTTAAAAATCACCAAGACCCTAGTAGAGCTAATGGACGGTAGTATTGAGGTGAGGAGTGAATACGGCACAGGCAGTACCTTTATCGTTCGGCTACCCTTTGAGAGAGCCGAAAACTCTATACCAAATACTAAAGAACACAAAACAATATCAAAATCCAGTAAAATATCGAAAGAGCAATTGTCTCCCAAAATACTGGTAGCGGAAGATCAAAAAATGAACCAGGATATTATGGTGGCCCTTATCGAAAAAAAAGGAATCCATTGTGATGTGGCTTCCGATGGCCTGGAAGCGGTGGAACGATTTAAACATGAATCCTATGACTTAATTTTAATGGATTGTCAAATGCCGGGAATGGATGGATACAAGGCTTCTAAAAACATTCGGAACCTGGGGGGGGACCAGCCAAAAATCATTGCCATGACTGCCTTTGCCATGAAAGACGACGAAAAAAAATGTCTGGATGCAGGCATGGATGGTTATTTAAGTAAACCCATTGATTTAGATCAGTTGGAAAAGATTATTGAAGAAATCCAACAGAAAAAGCAAAAACCTGATCAACAGGAAGATAGATCTGCCACAAAGCTGCAAAACTTAAAAGGGGAGAATAGCATATCAGAATCTCCTCACAGAAAGGAAAAGGAGCCATTAAAACCGCCGAATAAAGGAAAAAAAGGTTTGTTGGAATATATTAGAAAGCTGATAAAATAACAAATGATATTAATGACATCGAAAGCAATGATAAAGTTCAAATGAAATATTATAAAAATAGTTTCTGGGTATGTATTAAATATAGATCAGCATAAGAGGAGGTATCCAGAATATGAAAACTATAGGAAAAGTTGCTTCAATAAAAGACAATAAAGCGATTGTTCAAATTTCGCCCTCGGGAGGCTGCGGCTGATCCCAAGGGTCTTGCAGCCATTGTGCGGGCAAGGATCAACTCGTTGAAGTTGAAAACACTTTAGGAGCAAAAGAGGGGCAGCGGCTGTTGATTGAAATCGAGAATCCCAAAATCTCCAGCAGCGCTTTTTACGTATATATTATCCCGTTGGCAGTGATGGTTCTGGGGGTAATAATAGGGCTCCGGGTAGGTCAGAATGCCGGATATGAAGATTTTGCAGAGATTATCAGTGTGGTTACAGGAATTATTTTTCTCGTTTTCAGCTACATGCTTTTAAGTTTGCTGGATCGTCGAAAAAGAAACACGCAAAAAGAAGAATCCTTGGTTCAAATGAAGGAAATCATTGACAAAAAGGAGGCGGGGGGAGAATTATAAAAGGGTTGACCAGTAGCTAATATATAATGTGCAATTCAATTCTGCATAGCCTTAGGCAGTACAGTCTCGAATTATTAAAGGAGTGTGATGGCAATGAAACTGTTGGTAAGTTATGACGGCTCTGATCCAAGCCTACGTGCCATAGAAAAAGCTCATCAATTAACTGCAGACTGTGGGATCCACGAAGTCACGATTCTTCATGTCTATCAGGACAACTATTGGGTTTCTTTAGGGGACGGATATGCTCCTTCTCCGGATATGCTTGTAAAGCTTGAAGAATATGAAGGAAATAAGATTCAGGAAAAGAAAGAGAAAATCATGGATCTGGTTAAGATTTTTGATGATACCGATGCGGTGGTGGATATTAAAGTGGTTCAAGGACACCCTGCAAGAGTGATCACGAAAATTGCAGAAGAAGGGAACTATGATCTGATCGTCATGGGAAGTCGTGGACTTGGAGGACTGCGCAAAGTGGTTCTTGGAAGCGTTAGCAATGCAGTAATTCAAGGAACAAATATTAGTGTGATGGTGATTAAGTAATTCTATTAGCTTAGGAAAAAGGAGCGATTGGATGAAAATACTGGTTTGTTTTGATGGTTCAAAGCCCAGTCTCAGAGCCATTGAGAAAGCACATCAATTAACGACGGATTGCGGGATCCATGAAGTAACCTTACTGCATGCTTATGAAGCAGAGGCTTGGGCCTCCACTTCTGGAGACGGTTTTGCTCCCACACCGGAAAATTTATCGAAACTTAATGAACTGGAAGGGAAAAAGGTAGAAGAAAAAAAACAAGTATTACTTGCAGAAGCGAAAAAGTTTAACGATACCCATGCAAAATTAGAGGTTGAATTGGTGCAGGGACATCCTGCCACGGTTATTACCAAGGCAGCTGAAAATGGGAAATATGACTTGATTATTATGGGAAGCAGAGGGCTCGGCGGTCTTCAAAAGGTCGTCCTCGGCAGTGTAAGCAATTCCGTTATCCAAGGGACGGATGTAAGTGTATTGATTGTTAAATAAAAGGGTTTTGAATTCAAGGAAATATCTTAAGAAAAGCAGTCCCCCTTTGTAGGACCGAGGTCTTCAAAGGGGGACTGCTTTTGAAATATAATAATAACATAATAAATTGTAGATTCCCTAGCTATCAGTACGTGCTATTCATTATTGCTCAGCACGCTTACTTTTTGTTCTTGAGGTTCGAAGTCTATATCCCCATCGTGAACAAGGGAGATGAAAATAGGTACCAATTCAGGATCAAACTGTTTGCCGGATTCCCGTTCAATTATTGATAATGCTTCCTGACGGGATAAGGCATCTTTATAACAACGTTTAGAAATCATGGCATCAAAGGCATCGGCGATACAAAGAATCCTAGCCGTTAATGGGATGTCCTCTCCGGAAACCCTTCTCGGATAGCCGGTCCCGTCGTAACGCTCATGATGGCCCAGCACTGCAGGGATTACATAATCCAGAGAGGGTAAATGACGGATGATATTAATCGATGCTTCCACATGGCCCTTCATAATTTCGAATTCCTCCTCATTGAGACGGAAGGGCTTGTTTAAAATATCTTCCGGAATTCCGATTTTCCCTATGTCATGGAGGAGGGCTGCCTGTCGGACATTTTCAATAATCTCTTGATTCAGGTTCAGGCGTTTTCCAAGAGCCACCGCATATTTAGCCACATTTTCGGAATGATTAAAAGTATAACGGTCCTTTGCATCGATGGTCGCGGTTAGAGCAAAAATTGTGGTTTTGTATTCATCATAGATATGGTAGATATTTGTTTTCGCTGCACTCAAATCTTCATTATTCACAAAGGTGTCGAAGATTTTAATGGCATTTTTACCCTTCCGTTTTACATGGTACACTGCCTGTTCGGCATTTTCTAAGAGTTCTTTACCGGATGTGGCTCCGAAGGGATAAATACAAATACCCACACTAAGGGAAAGAGGTTTTTTCCGATAACCATGTTCTGCTATACCGATTTTACCTATCTGATCCCGTAGGGATACCGCCAGTTGTTTGGTTTTATAGCCATCGTATTGCGGCAATAAAAGAGCAAATTCCTTTCCTCCGTATCTTGCAACATAGCACTGATCAGAAGTATTGCGACGAATAATTTCCGCTACCTCTTTAAGGGCCTGATCTCCCTGAAGGACTCCATATAATTGATTATACAGTTTGAAGTCATCAATATTAATCAGCATCAATCCCATAGAGCCTTCTTTACATTCCTCAAGAATATTATCATACACCTCAAAGAAATATCTTCGATTAAGGGCACCGGTAAGTTCATCGGTTCTTGCTTCGAAATAGGCTATTTCGTATCGATGGGCATTTTTGATGGCAATGGAAGCGATGGTATTGATGGAGGAAATCAAATTTAAATCCTGGGATTTAATTGCCCGGCCAAGATTTCCGGTGGTGAGTAAAATAATCCCCACCAGTTCATTTGATTCTTTTAAACCCACCGCATGGGTTACTTTTAATTTTTCCAACTGCTTTTTTTCATTTTCCCAAATGGATTTATAGCCTGTGGTATGGGTGAAGTTTTCCATACATAAAACATCATCATTATTGTTAAAATATTGGACTATTGGATGGTCCAGTGAAAAGGCCAGGGATAAATCAGACAGAGACTGACTGCTGTATTTTATTTTGTATATCCCCTTGGAATTATTCAAAGTACTGATGTATAAATCCTTCACCTCAGTATTGTTTAATACGGTGGCGGCGGTATGTTCATATATGGTTTTCAAGTTTAAGCTGGTTGAGACCTTGGTACTATAATTTTTCAATATTTTATCATGATACTCGTCGTTCATTACAAAGATCTTTGCTATCGCCTGTTTCCATAGGATTAAAAACAATGAAACGATCAAGGTAAAAACCACCAAATAAAAGGCAACGTATAGTCGGTTGGGAAAAGTAGGATTATTTGTAATGAAGGATTCCAGATAGGGAAAACTGGTATAAAAAATGCTAAACCCTACCACGACACAGAACAGGTATCCCACATTGGTGGAGGCGATCATTTTCGGCCGGAATAGTTTTCTTTTCACTAACACATATACAATTAAAAAAACATTTATCGCTCCGGAAAGAATATCTATTGGAAAAGCACGGAAAATCGGAAAGGCGATGGCTACATGTCCAATAAATAATAATAGGATTCCCAGAATAACCGGAGAAATCTGCCTTCGGAGTTTTATATTGCTGCGTACATTTGTATAAAGGAGATGCAGCATATGTATTACAATAACGCCGGTAATCACGAAGAATACCGCAACAAAACTGTTTATTTGATCATAAACCATAACGGCTCTTCCTTCTTCGATGTAAAGACTTGGCCAGTGGAGGAATACTCCCGAAGGGATATTAATGATAAAAGCCACCGCAAGTAAAACCGTATAAACGGTGATCGAATTCTTTTTGCTGATCCCCACAAAGGCCGCACTGAATTTGAAGTAACTTAGAACCATTAAAAACAGACCGCTTAAGGAGATATGATACCAAAACACATAAGAGGGCCAAAGTTGCTGTCTCATCAATAATGAGCCGCCGGTCCAAAGAATCATGGCTAACATAATCGTTAAAAATCCGTTGATGAGTTTGTTTTTTTCTGCATTTAAAAATATCATGAAAATAAACAAATATCCTACTACCGCAATACCGGATATACTGGTATATAAACCATCAAACATTATACATGACCCTCCTTTCCTTAGGAGATTCTTTCTCAATATCCAACAAAGCCTGAATTTCATAGGGATTCGGATTGATTTTTTTAATATCTTTACGATACTGACGATTAAAAGCTTCAAAAGTGCCGGTTTTAATGATCGATACTTTTAATGGATCCATGCCTAAGATTTTTTTCAGATCCCGATAATCGTGATCGTTATACTTAAAGTATGTGGTTAGTACCTCTTTGATTATTTCCTTGCTATGGGGAGTACGCACAAGGGAAGAGCGATCGATTTCCACATACAGATGCATAAATGGCCGATTGCCGACGGAGTATTCCTTACGGGCGGTCCAGTTAACAATTTGAAGACCGGAAAGCTCCATTGCACTTTGGATTCCGGATTTTGAAATTCTTGTAAAGCCTGCAATATCGATAATAGGCGGTACCCGATCGATGTATTCAAATCGTGGAATCTGGGTCTCATCCTCTTTATTCTGCAGTCCTACACAGCGATACATATCCCCGACACGGTAACGGGCAAAGGCCCCACCCTTTAAAACCGAGAGAACAATTTCATATTTTTCACCGGGAATCACTTCATCCATTAAGTAGGTCTTTGGATTAAAATCCGGTTCATCAAAGGTTCGGAGCATGTCCTGTTCCGATATAAACTCATAAAAACAGGTATCGGGAAAAAAGTACATGCCTTTTCTTGTCCAGGTTTCGGTGCCGATAATGGAAGGTTCGGTCCCTGCAAAAAGCTCCATCGGTCGAATGCCCCAGAGATCTTCCAGATCATCTTTGTAGTATTTATTATCGGTCCCCGCAATCATAAAACCTTTTAATCTAAATAAATCCTTCGGTTTAAGACCACGGTTTTCTTTTTTACACCGCTGTTTGGCTTTTAGGATACGCATAGCCATTTTTGGACTGCATTTAAGCAGGGAGGACAGGCCTCCGGAGGAACCGCCGCTGGACATCGATGAAAGACTGATGCTTACTGCGTAAGCCACACTTCCTAATCCGAAAAAATATTCCACATCATCTTTCATAGCTAATTTGAAACCTGCTTTATTCCGTTCGGAAAAAGTCATGTTTTCCGCTTCTTTAACCGGAGGCAGGAACTGAATATCAATCTCTTCCCCCAGGGCCAATGGGAAAAGACCGGTAGCATAGGGCAGAGGCGCAAGTCCATATAGAAATTTATCGGTGTTTTCCACGTCAAACTTTCCCTTAGCATCGCTGGTGGAAAGAATCAAACAGGCGGTGACATTATTACGATAAACATCCAGCATACTACGGGTATAGGGGGCGACTTTTACAGGGTGTTTACCACCTTCCCAAGTGGTTTCAATCCAAATGATGGGTGTATCGGGAAGGGCGGAAGTCTGCTTTTGTAATAAAATATCGGCATAATCCTCATAGGTGGTCAGTGGAACCATCTGCCGAAATTCTTCGATACTTTGAGGCATTTTGCCCTTGAGAAATGATTTTCCCAGATCGCAGGAAGACCAAAGAGCCATCTGCTCCTTCATAAGGCGATTTTGAATATTCATATATTCCTTGATGCTGAGGTCTAAAAAGCCGCAATACGAGCTCCAGATTTTGTCATATTCCTGTTGGTGGAGTTTACTTTTAAGATTCATAGGCCACTCCTTTCTTCAGCCTGTCTTATAATACGATACAGGCCAACTAAATTGGGTATTACAAAAGGGGTACTTTCTTGATAAGCGGAATAATCTTCAAAGGTTCTCGGAAATACCCATCGGTCTTGAAAAATCACATAAAGAATATTTAACATGCTCCAGACCGTAGCAACTCCTAAAACCAAGGGATGTCCCGTCAATAGGTAAAGGGAAAAATACATGCCGATAAACCATAAAATCCCGGGGTGGCGGCAAATAGCATACATTCCTTTGGTGTATACCTTTCGTTTTTCGGATTTTTGTACATATGTAGTATCAAAGGGAAGAGAGAAAAAGAGTGTATAAATTAAAAGTCCAGCAAATAAAATAAAACTGAATAGCCAATGGGGAGCGGCCTGGACACCGATTTTTATGTATTGTCTTAAGTCAAAAATCAATTTAAAGGTTGCTATTACCAGGATAACAGAGCCGCTGAAAAAGAAACGGTGGATACCAGGGTTTTTCCAAGTAACACTATTATAATCGTATAAAAAATACAAGATAAAACCAAACACGCCGACGATGATGTAATGCATTAAATCACCTCCCAAATAGGATATTATTATACCATTTTATTTAAAAAAATGCTACTATTTTCCTAGGAGAGTTGGGTCTTAAGCATAGAACCTATTACGGCTCTAAAGGGTACAACTGATCAATACCCTCCCTTAGGAATCAGCCAAATAAAAAAGGTTTTAGTGGATTTTACCTTCAACTACGCTGTCGCAATTGATTGATAGCAAAAACTTTGTAAAAATAACAATAATGATTCCCGATTAAATGATAAAAAGAATTGTATCTGGGATAAAAACCTGTTAGAATATTTTTAGGCAAAAAATTAAAATATTCTGATTTTTAAAATAAGAATATAACGCAACAAATACATGAGCAAAATCAGAGGAGGGTAACCATGTCAAAATTTCATCAACCACCGAATATTTATGTGGAGCAGGTTCAAATAAAAGTAAGCAGTCTGGAACTATCCCTGGAGTTTTACGAAGAAGTTCTGGGATTTCAAGTGTTGGAAAGAAAGAATAACCTGGTCAGTCTGACAGCCGATGGAAAAAAAGCCTTAATTGTGCTGGAAGAAGTAAAAGGGGCCCGGCAAAAAAAGAAAAAAACCATAGGACTATATCACTTTGCCGTTTTACTGCCCGGGCGTAAGGCCTTAGGTTCGCTATTGGAACATATTAATAAATTTGATTCTCCTATAATCATCGGCGCTTCGGACCATGGAATCAGTAAAGCCATTTATGTAGAGGATCCCGATGAAAATGGCATCGAAATTTATAAAGATACCCCGCCGGAGACCTGGAAATGGGAATACGGAAAAATCATAGAGAAAACCGAACGGCTGAATTCAAAGCAGTTAATTAAAGAAGCGAAGGGTCAGGAATGGAAAAAAATGCCGGATGAGACTGTTATTGGCCATATTCACTTATCCGTAAAAGATCTCCAGGAATCGAAGGAATTTTATTGTGACTTGCTGGGACTGAATCTGGTAATGGAATATCCCAATCAGGCGTTGTTTTTCTCCAGTGGCGGGTACCATCATCACGTAGCCATTAATACCTGGGGAACAAAAAATGCAAAGCTTCCGGAAGAAAAACAGGTAGGACTGCGGCATTTCACAATGAATTTTCCCAATGAATGGAAAAGGCAGGCAGCGGTGGAGCGGCTGAAAAATAAGGGGTATTCCATCGAGCCCGTCGGTGAAGGTTCGGATCTGAAAACCATAGACCCTTCCGGAAATAACTTGCGCCTAAAACTATATACCAGTGATGATGCGGTAAACTTACTATAAACAATACTGTACAATAATAAATCAAATGGGAAAAGCCCTGATAGACTCTCCTCATGCTAACCAACGCTACAGGGTGTGGTCTTCCAGGGCTTTTCTGTTTCGGATCAGAATTTGGCGATTGCCTTTCATATCAATGATGCCCTCCGATTGAAACTGGGATAATTGCCGACTGACGGTTTCCCGGGTAAGACCTAGATAATTCGCCATATCCTCCCGACTTACGGGGAAGGTAATTTCCAGTACCCCGTTTCGTTCCAAACCAAAATGTTCTAAAAAGTGAATCAGCAGTTTCGCGATCCGTTTTCCGATGTTTTTAGAAGTAACCGTTTGTACCAATTCTTCCAAATTGGTTATTCGGTCATAGGCATAGGTGAGCACCTTTTCGCTAATATCGGGAACTTCTCTTAAAATCTCCTGGAAGTTCTCCCGAGTCAAAGTACATAACCGGGTGGGTTCTAATGCCGCAGCATAATAGGGATAGGCGTTTTTTTTAAATAAATTCAAATCCCCAAGAAAATCGCCGGAACTGAGCAGATAAAGGATTTGCTCTTTCCCTTCCGGGGTATAAGTAAATACCTTAATGCTGCCTTCATTGACAATCCATAATCGTTCGGCCGCATCTCCTGCTTGAAATAAAAATTCGCCTTTCTGATATGACTGGCGGTGGATTTTACGGATTACGGTTTCCATATCCTCCCGGTCTAGATGGGAAAAAAGAGAAATTTTACTGACACAATAGGTTTCATTACACGTTGCACAACGGTTAGACATCATTTCCAAATCTTTATTCATGATTATCTTCCTTTCTGGATATGCGTGGGGTTGCTCTTTAACTATATCATATCATAACTTTCTCGAAAAATTATACGGGAAAATGATAACGTGATTCCAATCACAGCGACCAATCGTTTTTGCCGTTATAATGGGTTTAAGAAATCTAATTAATCCTGTTGAGGACACAGCAAAGTTAAAGAGTTGAAGATAATATAAAAAGGAGTGGCTAATGATGAAAAGTATTGAACGGGAAGTAAAAATGCTGAAAAAAGAGATGAGTTTAGGAGAGGTGGCAATCATTTATCCGGGAGCAATTAATATCTTTATGGATTTAGATATCGATTTTTGCTGCGGCGGCAACCGGTCCCTAGAGGAAGCTTTACAGGAAAAAAATTATAACACCCAGGCAGTGCTGAAAGATATTCAAAATCAATATGAAAAAGATGTAGCGGAAGGCACGGAAATTCAGGACTTTAATAATCTTTCAAAGACGGCCTTGATCGAGCACATCATTAAAACCCATCATGAGTACCTTCGAAATAATTTACCGAGAATTGAAAGTCTTACGGAAACAATTTATCGGGTTCATGGGGAAAATCATTATGAAATGCTGAATTTTGTCAATGAGAGTTTTAAAGCATTAAAAAAAGAATTGGAAGACCATTTAGAAAAAGAAGAAACCATACTTTTTCCAAAGGTTGAGCAATACGAAAAAGGACTTTTGGAAAAAAGCGAACTGGAAAATACCATCGAAGAACTGGAAAGTGAACATGATGCCGCAGGAGACATCCTAAAGGGTCTTAGAAAAATGACCAGCGGATACACGGTCCCCGCCGGGGGATGCAACACCTTCGTTTTCGCTTTTGAAAAACTGGAAGAAATGGAAAAGGATTTATTCCAGCATATTCATTTGGAAAACAATATTCTGTTCAAATTCTAAATCGCAATAACAATTTTAAGGAGGTTTGATCATGGGATTTAAAATCAACGAGCATGTAAAATGGGTAGGAAATATTGATTGGGATCTTCGTAAATTCCACGGGGAAGAGTATTCGGCTCATCGCGGTTCATCCTACAACTCTTATTTAGTGGAAGACGAGAAAACCGCCCTGATAGACACCGTATGGTCCCCTTTTAGTGAGGAGTTTGTACAAAATCTGAAAGAGGAAATCGATCTGAAAAAAATCGATTATATTATCATCAACCACGGAGAAGTCGACCATAGCGGCGGTTTGATCGCGTTAATGAAAGAAATCCCCGGAACCCCTATTTACTGTACCGCAAATGCAGTAAAGTCCATTAAAGGACAGTATCATCAGGATTGGAATTTTATAAAAGTAAAAACCGGTGACACCCTGAGTCTTGGGAAAAGAACTTTAACATTTGTGGAAGCCAGAATGCTTCACTGGCCTGACAGCATGATGACCTATATGGATCAGGAAAATATTTTGTTCAGTAATGATGCCTTCGGCCAGCATTATGCCTCCAGTGGAATGTATAATGATACTGTGGATCAGAGCGAGTTGTTTCAGGAAGCGATCAAATACTATGCAAATATATTAACCCCTTTTAGTAAACTTGTGGAAAAAAAGATTAATGAACTTTTGGAACTGGGTATTCCCGTGGATATGATCTGTCCCAGTCATGGAGTAATCTGGAAAAAAAATCCCCTGCAAATTGTGGAGCAATACATGGAATGGGCAAAGGATTATCAGGAAAATCAAATTACCATTACCTATGAAACAATGTGGGAAAATACCCGCAAAATGGCGGAAGCCATCGGGGAAGGAATCGCACAGCAGGACCCTGCCGTAAAGCTAAAGTATATCAATGTCGGAAAAACAGACAAAAACGACGTACTGACAGAGATATTTAAGTCCAAAGGAGTATTAATGGGTTCTTCTACGATAAATAACGGAATCTTATCCAACACTGCAGGGTTACTGGAGATGATCAAAGGGTTGAAGTTTAAAAGAAAAGCCGGGGCTGCTTTTGGCAGTTATGGCTGGAGCGGAGAGTCCCCCAAAATCATTAATGAAGGATTGGATGCTTCCGGTTTTCAAGTAATGGAGAAAAATTACAAAGCCCTGTGGACTCCAGATAAGGAATCGGTAGAGGAAGGCATCGCTTTTGGAAAAGACTTCATTAATCATATCAACAGATAATCAAATTAATTTAAATACGACCCTGTTAACTCGGTTAACAGGGTTTTTTTATTATTCAGGATATTTGCATAATTAGTTTTATTTTTACTAAATAGGGTATATAGATAGAGATTTGAAGGAAAAATAATACTAAAGGAGGAAAAAAAATGAGTATGTTTTGTCATCAATGTCAAGAAGCTGCCCGAAATGTGGGATGTAGCGGAAAAGCCGGTGTATGCGGTAAATCTGCCCGGGTAGCAAATCTGCACGATTTATTAATTTACGCTTTAAAAGGGGTTGCAGAATTCAATTTGCAGGCCAGAAAACACGGACTGAACAAAGCGGAGACCGATGAACAGATGTTTGATGGGATGTTTTCCACAATTACCAATGCGAATTTCGATCCGGAAGCGATTAAGGACCGAATTGATCGAGCGGTATTTACCCGGGACGAAATTAAAAAGACTTTAGAAAACCAGGGAAAGCTTGAAGATAAGCAGTATAAAGATTATGCCAGCTGGGAAGCTAACCGAAAGGATTATGAAGACGAATCCACAAAAAAACACGTGGGAATTCTTCGGGACGACAATGAGGATATACGGAGTCTTCGCTCATTGGTTCTCTTTGGTCTAAAAGGTATATGTGCCTATGGAGAACATGCTTATACCCTTGGCAAGCATAAGCCGGAACTGAACGAATTTATTGAAAAAGCGCTGCTCGCCACAAGTGATGATTCCTTAGGAGCCGATGAACTAACCAACTTAGTGTTGGAAACAGGATCCCATGGTGTCGATGTAATGTCGCTTCTCGATGAAGCCAACACCTCCGCCTATGGAAATCCGGAAATTACCGAAGTTGACCTTGGCGTTCGAAGTAATCCGGGTATTTTGGTAAGTGGTCATGATTTAAGGGATTTCGAAGAGTTGTTGGAGCAGTCCAAAGACCAGGGAGTAGATATTTATACTCACTCTGAAATGCTGCCTGCCCAGTATTATCCTGCCTTTAAAAAATACGACCACTTCGCAGGAAACTACGGGAATTCCTGGTGGAAACAAAAAGAGGAATTCGAAACCTTCAATGGTCCGGTACTGTTTACGACAAACTGTATCGTGCCTCCTAAAGAAAGCTACACCGATCGAATCTATACCACCGGGGCAGCGGGATATCCAGGCTTTAAGCATATCCCCAACAGAGAAGAAGGGGGCGAGAAAAACTTCAGTGAGATTATTAAACATGCGAAAAGACTTTCCTCTCCAACGGAAATTGAACAGGGTAAACTTGTTGGCGGATTCGCCCATAACCAGGTAATGCAACTGGCGGATAAAGTGGTGGACGCTGTAAACTCCGGTGCAATCAAACAGTTTTTTGTTATGGCAGGTTGCGACGGCAGAATGAAAAATCGTGAGTATTATACAGACTTCGCCAAGGCGCTGCCTGAAGATACCGTAATCCTGACGGCGGGATGTGCAAAATACCGCTACAATAAATTAGACCTCGGAGACATCGGTGGAATTCCAAGAGTTCTGGATGCAGGTCAGTGTAATGACTCTTACTCCTTAGCGGTAATTGCATTAAAACTGAAGGAAGTCTTTGAACTGGAAGATATCAATGACCTTCCCATTTCCTTCAATATTGCATGGTACGAACAAAAGGCGGTTATTGTACTTCTGGCATTGTTATCCTTAGGGGTAAAAAACATTAAACTCGGCCCCACGCTGCCGGCCTTCCTGTCAGAAAATGTTGCCAATGTCCTGGTAGAGAAATTCGGTATTAATGGTGTGCAGACGGTAGAAGAAGACATGGAGCAATTTCTTGGCTAAATAAGAGGAAATGAATACTGCTTCGGAGCTTATGATGGTAATTTTAAAATCATAGGCTCCGTTTATTTTTGAAAAAAGAGTATGTTTTCCTGTGAACAATTGAAAAACTTGGGTATTAGTACTTAAGTTGAGTAGATTCAAATTGCTGATCGGAAGGGGGAAATAACCATGAACGTCATTGAAACGAACGATCTTACAAAGTATTATGGGAAATCGAAAGGGATTGAAAATGTCAATTTTACGGTAAAAGAAGGGGAGATTTTCGGCTTCATCGGACCAAACGGGGCTGGGAA
>SKOH01000200.1 GCA_007120165.1 Clostridiales bacterium | reverse complement strand
TTCAGTATTACATTGAAAATCTCCGCTGAACCGTTAAGATCCATTAATTTTGAGAAATAAGCCTCATCAAAATAATAGAAATCCGTCGCATGGTTTTTATCCATTGTGCGGTAATACAGTTCGATAAATTTTTCCAGGCTTTCCTTTGAAGAATCTTTAGTAACTTTCAATCCCTGCTTTGCAGCTTTTCGGATACGATTTTTACAGGCAGCTTTCATATTGTTCCAGACTGCTTCTTCATTCTGTAAGTCCATAAAGACCGTCTCTTTATAAAATGAAACGTCATAAATCTCTCCGAAAATGTTATTATTCTGCAGCAGCGGATGAAATACAATAAGTTCGGAGACAATATCGTGGGATACGCAGTAATTTTGGAAATCCTCGGCAAATGCCTGCACAATATGCCCCGTTTTACCAGGATCCGCAACATTTTCCAGAACCGGACCGCCGTAGCCATAGGGGGTTATTAAATCATAGTAAGCCTTTCCCTCTATTCGATCGGGTATTTCCCTTTTAATAAAAATATACTTTACTTCCCCCCATTGGGACTTGTAACGGTATTCTACTGCCTCATCCCTTTCATCATTGATATACAACTGTGCATAGCCTTTTGATAAATACACATCATTTACCCCATTTAATGCACTCCCTTTCAACCTCAATCGTTTTCGGTATACTCCCAATACTTTTCTTTGCTATTACGGAATATAGAAAGTCTGTACTTTTCTTTTTTGCAGCATCGAGTTTCATTTTTTCAAATACCGGTTTATTATTAATTATTTCGTAAAGGAGGGATCGTAATTCATCCAAACTGTCATTATACAAGAATTTAACATTCCCGCCTATATCTATATGCGTGGTGCCTTCCCAGTATTTGACCACCATCGGTTTGCCTAGCGCAACTACCTGTTCCCAGAAAACCGAGTGTCTTCCGGGAAAAACAACCAGGTCCGCGGCTTCAAAGTAGCGGTAGCTGTCCGCTGCATCAATCCATCCGATATACTGTACTTTTTTTCCATCCGCTAAGTGGTCTATCTCGCTTTTTAACTCCTCGACCACCCACCCGAAAACGATCAGTTTAACTTCACTGCTGTCAATTTCTTTTACCGCTTTCATTAACGTAAGGGTCTGTTTCTTGGCTTGATCAATTTTCCCCCCGGTCATTAATAAAAAATCCGTTGCCTTGATCTTATATTTATCCCTTAGAGCCCTTCTGATGCCCTCGTTTTTTGCTTCCTTTACCTTTTCATCCGCAGCGCCCATAACTAACAGATCGGTTTTATCCCCCGGCAGTTTGTAAATATCTTTCAAGAAATCTACCCGGGCCGGCAATACTCCATAGAATTTGTCAGTATAGGGTTCTATTATACGGGCACAGTTTTTCCATACTATTTTATGCAGTACATTCTTGGACAAAAAACTTCTGGCGCTGTTGGAAAAATCCGCATGATTATCTACATAGATCTTTACTTCCGGCCTTTGCTTTACGTACTTTACTACCTGTTTTATATCAAGGAACTGGCAGCCATGGATAAAAATTATATCCGGATTTGCTCGGAAAATTGCTTCATACGTCCCTTCATAGCGACGTAACCGTTGGCTGAATTTTGTTTTTTTATAGTCCAGTCTTGTTACCGGGATCTGGTTTTCATTAATGTAGCTGCCGCTGTTTTCCAACAGGCAGCCTTTTCCGTCGGCATCAAAAGTTATTAAGGAGGCTATGATCTCCACGTCCAGGCCCATTTTTTTATGATAAAGGGGAAGCAGATTTTCCTGGTATGAGTAATGATCAATATAAAAACTTGCCAGGCATAAATGTAAAATTTTCATCGGCTATTATCCTCTCTCAAATGAATCGATAAAACCTTTCGGATCATTGAAGTATCTGCCATAATTCCGCAGCCTCTCCTCAGGAAAATCCCACCATTGAATATTCAAAAGCTTGTCAATCATTTCATCGGTAAATCTTTTTCTGATCATTCTGGCCGGATTTCCCGCCCATATTTCATACGCTCCGACATTTTTGGTAACTACGGAGCCCATCCCGATTACAGCCCCATCAGAAATTACGACACCGCTTTTTATCAGACAGTTATTGCCGATCCACACGTCATTACCGATTTTTGTCCTTTCGGTGGTGTTAAACTCGTGCTTCGCAAAATTTTGTCTTAGAATATTTTTCCCATGATGGAAGGCCGGTGATGAAGATACCCAGTTTATCGGATGTGATGCACCTCCGATTATACAGTTGTCCGCAATTGAGCAGAATTGACCGATTTCAGTATTTATGATGGTACAATAACTTCCGACATAGGAGTATCGGTTCAGGGCCGACTGTACGATATGGGAGCCGGAAGAGACCTTCGATTTTTCATTGATTTTTGAGTTTCTGAGTGCGGGCAAATAAGCTTTTTTCATCATTTTGGAAACCAAGTATGATAGTTTCATGCAACCCGTCCCTCCTATTCCTAGGCCCATATCACTTTTTTCTATATCTTCGACGACCTTCAAAGTTTCTCTTGATAAATCTTGGAACCCCGGTTTATAATTTAGTGAATATTCAGATAATTTTAAGCAAAAGGGGGAACGCGGAGATATAGTAGTAATTATACCCTATACTGTTAATTTTTACTCGGATAAATATTCAATGTTTGAAAAAATCGTTCGACAATTTACGCATTTTTTGTCGATCAATCTCTGTAGGGTGCATTTACCCGCCCTGCCGTCCCCTGATAGCCCGTAGTGACCGTAACCCTAAAATTACATTGCTTTTAATGGTTTTTTTATATACAATTAGAATAAAAAAGAAATAAATTTTCTTTTAATTCCTTGAGGGGAGGGTATATATGGAAATGAATATCCATGCACAGGAAGTTGATTTAAGGGAATATTTATCTATTTTTAAACGATATTGGTGGGTGATTGCCCTTATTACCTTGGGCATCGTGGTTCTTGCTGCCCTCTACACCTTTTTTGTGATCACCCCCCTTTATGAATCCTCCACGACGATTATGGTCAGTAATCCGGTCCTCTCCCAAAACCGTGCCCTGGATGTGAATGAGCTCAATCTCAACCGACGGCTGGCAGAAACCTATGGAGAGATTGTCAGAAGCAGAAGAGTGGCCACCCAGGTGATCACAGAGATGAACCTTCCTATAACCCCGGAAGCGCTGAATAATAAAGTGCAGGTCACCCAGGTTCGGGAAACGGAGTTCATTCAGATATCAGTAACCGACCCGGATCCGACCCTGGCAGCCTCCATAGCCAATAACATTGCCGCAGCCTTTCAAGACAATATTGTGGAAATTATGAACGTAGACAATGTTTCGATACTGGATGAAGCGGTGGAATCTGCCAGTCCCGTAAGCCCCAATAAGCCGTTAAATGTAGGGATCGGCGGGATCCTTGGGATTATGACCGGAGTATTTGTCATATTTTTGCGGGAATACTTTGATAATACCATCCATACCAAAGAAGATGTAGCCCGGCATTTAGAGCTTCCGGTCATCGGAAGCATTCCGTTAATCGAAGACAAGCCGACCCGGGGAGGGAAAATCCATGTCCAGAAGATACTCAGCCCGCAGAAAAAAGTCAGAGACTCTGAATCATAACAAACTGGTGGTCTTTAACGACCCGAAGTCCCCGGTATCGGAGATTTACCGGACCATACGTACCAATATCCAGTTCAGCAGTTTTGACAAGGAGCTGAAAACCATAACGGTCACCAGCTCTTTGGAAGGGGAAGGGAAAACCACCACCCTTGCAAACCTCGCGGTAACTCTCGCACAGCAGAACAAACGGGTGCTGATTGTGGATGCGGATCTACGCCGGCCGAAGATTCACCGGATTTTTGAGCTGAATAATACCGAAGGCCTGACGGAGCTTTTAATTGAAATGGTAAAACCCGAGCGCTTTATTCAGGAAACCTTCGTGGAGAACCTGTGGGTCCTTCCCACCGGGAGGATTCCGCCGAACCCGGCAGAACTTTTGGGTTCCAGCCGGATGCACAGTATACTGAAAAATCTCCGGGGAAAGTTTGACTATGTATTAGTGGATATTCCCCCGGTCAATGTGGTAACCGACGGCCTGTTAATTGCCAACCGGATGGACGGGGTGGTGCTGGTATGTGAAGCGGGCTACGCGACGATTGAACAGGTCAAGCGGGCGAAGGAGCTGCTGGTCAATGCGAAGGCCAATATCCTCGGAGTGGTGCTGAATAATATTCCGCTGGATCAGACCAATTATTACTACGCCCATAAGCATTATCAGGATTGAAATCATGTTATAAAATATGTATAGGATGATGCGGTAAAAGGGACTCTCAAAGAGTCCCTTTTGTTATTTACCTATTCCACCGGCAGCTCAATATCTTCAAAGGTTGTACGAACCAGCCTTGCGGACTGGGCCTGGGCAAAATCAAAGACGTTTTGGGCAATGATGGTCTCCATCGCACTTTTGACATCAAGTCCGGTCAAGTCTTCCCGGGCATCGTTCATCGAAAGCCGGGTACGGGTTCCTTCGGCGTTGATAAAGTTCATTTCAAGTCTTGGCATAAGTTTCTCCTCCTCTCTGTTAATTTTTCCCTGTTAATCACAATTTCCAATTCCTCTTTTTACAGCTCCACTTCTTCAATCCGGGTCACTTGCCGGATTGGTGTTACGATCAGACTTCCCAGGGCACTGGCTGCCGTCATGATGTTTTCATCCTGGGCTTCAAACCTTAGGTTGCTGATGGTTCGGGACCGAAGGATATCATTTCCCTCCGGGTCCATACCGGCAATTACCTGCAGTCTCATTCGCTTTCGATTCATTCTCTCACCTCCCTTCAATGTTGTATAATTTAAAACTCAAAGGTTTTCGAAACCTCTTCGCCTTCTGCTAACGGGTCTTCTTCACCGTCTTCCAAGACGGTTACCTCCAAAAGCTCCTGGTCCTCTGTCTCATCTTCCTTACAAAGATCCTCGTCGATTAGTAAATCCAACGGATTATTTGGAAG
>SKOH01000186.1 GCA_007120165.1 Clostridiales bacterium | reverse complement strand
GGGAAAGCTCATGCAGTCATCCCATACTTCAAATTTCTCATCCCCGATAAATTCCAGTCGGGGATTAATAAGGGCGTTGGCTTCACCGTCAACGTTTAAGTAGATTATTCGGTAGGCTTCATTAATTTGAGGCGCTGCAATGGCTCTTCCGAATCCGTAAGTATTTTTAAAGTTCATAATGGTATCTTCTAAATCCTTTACGATTTGTCTCGCTTTGCCCAGTTCGTCTCTGGAGATTTCTTTGGAAACTCTATAAAGATTTTCATTGCCTAATAACAGGATTTCCCTTACCGCCATACTGATTCCTCCTTTATCGTTTGTATCATTAGACTGCTACGTGCGCTGTAAATTCATCCGATTGGGTGGCTGCTGTTAACCCTTACTTTTATGATAATCCATCAAGGCCCCGATACCCATTCCTAAAAGCATGCCGATACCGGGCCAGCGGAAGAAGTTTTCCGTCATCACCCCAAGGAAAGCGCCGGCCAGCAACCCAAATCCGATGCCCAAACTCAGATAGTAATGATCTTTGTTTCGATTCGCCATAAATTTCACTCCTAGGGTAATTAGTATTGATATCCTTTATTAATTCTATACGTTAGTGTATAAATCCTCTATTTTTTGTGAATTATCGGAAACTTTAGCGCAAAAAAAAGATGAGGCGCTGTATGATCACGACTCATCTTTATGTTTATTGTTATCGAATTTCCAAATCAAGTCCGGATTCTTCAATTAATCTTCGGGTATATTCCCAAACATTTCCAAGCTCCCGAAGGGACATTCCCTGTACTTTATATTCCGAAATCGGTACAGCACCCTCCACGACTTCCAACTCGGGATTGATGGGGACCTCTAAGGATTCATTGGAGAACATTTGTTGATTCTCCGGTTCTAAGATCCAGTCCATAAAAGCGTTTACAGATTCATCATTCGGACCATCTTTAATGCGCCCGACTCCGGCGGCGTTCAGTACCGCTCCCATTTCACCTTCACCCTGATCGGGATAAATGACATCCACATTATTATTGGAAGGCTCCCGCAGCTGCTGGTGATAGTAATAGTTGTTTACCAGGCCGAACTTAAATTCTCCGGCACCTACTGCCCGTCGAATATCTCCATGTCCTTGAAGGATTGCTCCGGCATTGTCCTTTACTCCTTCAATCCATTCCATGGTCTGCTCGTCGCCCCACTCATTCCGAAGCGCCGATACATGACCGATCATACCACCGTTACCGCCACGGGTAATGGCAAATTCATCTTGATACTGGGGATCCGTAAGGTCCCAGATATTTTTAGGCATTTCCTCTTCGGTGATTAAATCCTTGTTATACATCAATACCCGGGTTCTTGCAGAAAGAGCAATCCAGGAATTGTCTTCTCCCCGGTATTGTTCTTCAATGCCGCCAAAATCATCCCGCTCAATAGGTTCCAATAGTCCATCGATTCTTAAATGCTCCAAGGCACCAATATCGTTGGAAATAAAAACATCTGCCTGTACGTTGTTGGCTTCTTCCTTAACCCGGTTCACAATGGTTTCTCCGCCATGAAGGGCCTGCACCTGAATTCCGGTATCCTCTTCGAATTTATTTAGAAGATCGTCTACGAAGTTTTCATTTCTTGCAGAGTATACTACCAGTGCGCCTTCTTCTTCGCCCCCTGCTGCGTCGTTACATCCTGCCAAAGCAAGTATTGCGATAAGTAATCCCATCAGTATTATTTTTTTCCTGTTTTTCAATAAGTCCATTTTGCCACTCCTTTTAGTATGTTTATTATTTTTTTTCAAGCAAGGTACCTTTTGCTCAAAAGTTTCTTCTTGAATAGTATAGCGCAAACGATAATCGTTTGCAAGTAGTATTTTATTTCACAAGGGCTTTTTTTATTAAAAACAAAAAAAACATAGTGTGCCCTTTGAGGCGCCTATGCTTAAAGGTTTAACTTTATGGGTTTTTTCCATTATTCCTTAACAAAATTGTGAACGCTCAGTATTGTTCTCCTTAATTTATGCTGCATTTTCTGAAAGAAATCTCCATGAAACCTCCCATTTGCTGCGCTGCTTTGATAGGATAGCATCGTCAGCAAACGGTAAAACTTATAAAAATCTTTTCCGTTAAAATAAAAATCATCAATGGTTTTAATCGATTGATACCCCCGATAAAAACAGGGAATTTTATCGTGACAGCCCAGGAGTTCGGAAAACAGATCAAAGGTTGCAAGGTCGTCCATATAAGGTGCAGAAGAAACCCACTCATAATCGATTACCCCAACCACCCTTTTCTCCCGGACCAGGATATTATTGGGATTATAATCACAGTGACACAAAACATTCGGTTTTCCTGAATAGTAGTAATCCACATCAATTTTACTTAAACTGCGGTGCTCCGGTTTGGATATTACCCCTTTGTCCAGTAAGCTATCAATAAAACCGGTGTATTCTTTTTTTGAAAACAAATCATAGGGCTGTATCGATAAATCCGGATTGAAAATCCCTTTCTCATTTAATGCAATGCTATGTAATGTTCCCAGAGTCACCCCTGCTTCGAAAAAGATTTCACCGATGTTTCCGTCTTTGGTGTTCCGATGTTTCTCAAGAAAAGCTCCCAGGGTTTCTCCTTTGATCATTTCTCTTAAAAGATAAAATAAGGCATCGTTTTCCCCATAGCTAAGCACCCTTGGAACCTCAAGACTGGTTTTTGCCTTGAGAAAATCAAACATGGCGATTTCGACCTCTAATTTTTCCCGCTCATTTAACGGTACAAATTTAATCATCAACGGCAGTAAATCATCATGAGTAACAAATACGCAGTTATTATTAAGCAGCTGCTTAATCCTCCTGGATTCCTTCCCGTTTTTCTGCAGGATATCCAAGGCTTTTTTATTTAAATCAACAGTATTAAAATTAAATTCCGTCATCTGTATCACCGACCATTTCCATGAATTTAGCCAAATTCAACTTAAAGGTCATACACGTTACCCTTTACCCTCCGGGTACCATAATTTCGGTTGCATTCTTCATAACCGACTTTCCTCATAAGACCGATGACCCGTTCATTGCCTGACCAGGTTTGGGTGTAAATGCCCTCTCCTATCCTGCGCCGTAAAAAACTTTTTTGATATAGTCTTTTGCCGGAACATTTCTGGTATCCAACGCGTTTACAGCTGCCTGTTTATCATAGGCTACCTTTTTGTGGGTAATGGTATAATCCTTTTTACTTATCTCCACAATACAGTAACTGGCAAAACTTCCTGTTTGACAGCCCAAAGCACTGGGATTGACGTAATGAATCCCTTTATCTGCACCACGGCATTCAAAGACCGGGTGGTGTTGATGTCCGTAAAATATAATATCGTAACCCTCCAGTTGGAAAAAGGAGTCAATGTTGTTTTCATCCAGATCCTTCTTAACTTCTTTATAGTCTGAGGAATCGGTGGTCTTGGGATCCAGTACATAGTGCATAAACCCGAGATTTAAGCCGTTCAGCTGTTCATGTGAAAGAACCGGGAAGGCTGATACCGCTTTTTTATAAGTGGAAGAAAGCGTGCTTTTTACCCATTGATGATGCTCTATTTCCCCTTTAGAGGTGTTCTCCGGAAACTTCGGCTCTTTTGCTAAGTAGTATTTTTCATGATTACCCATAACCATGATGATTTTTTCTTTTAACATTAAGTCCAGGGTTTCCTTCGGAAAGGCTCCGATCCCGATCGCATCCCCTATATGGTAAATTCGGTGACACTTTTCTCTTTGTACGTCTTCCAGTACACTTTTAATTGCCGGCAGGTTGGCGTGTACATCGGACATAACCGCTATTTTGTAAATAATCATCCTCTCCTTTTCTTAACTATTTTTCTGATATTAAAGAGCATTTTGCCGGCCGTGCTTTGGCTGGATTTCCGGTCCTTCTCCTCCGGATTCTCCGAAGTAATCAACATACTGTTCAGCACTTTTCTAGGTACCTGCTCAAATAAAGGACTTACGGATTCCCGTCGATCGATCCTTGCGATGGTTTCCGCAAACAATGGAGCCACCGATAAGATCTTAATTTTTGCGGAGTTTTTAATATAGGGATTGTTCACCGAATCCGTAGTTATCAGCAATTCAATGGGGCTCTCTTCCAGTTTTTTAACGGCGGCATGATTCAGTAAGGTATGGGATAGACAGGCAAAGATACGATTGACCCCCCGGGCCTGCAGATTATGGGCCAAGTCGATCAGGGTACCTCCGGATATACTGAAATCATCAACGATGATGGCATTTTTTCCCTCCACCTCGCCAATCACATCGATAATCTTTGCTTTTTCGTCGTGACCCATCCGTTCCTTATCGGCAATGGCCACGGGCAAATTTAAATACTTGCCGTACTTCCTCGCTTCCTTGGCAAAGCCGGAGTCCGGAGAGACGATTACCTGATTATCGATATCCAGTGTTTTAATGTATTCCCCGATGATCGGCAAGGCAAATAAATGGTCTACGGGTTTTTTAAAAAAACCCTGAACCTGGGGACTGTGTAAATCCATTGCAACAATTCTATCCGCCCCGGCCAGCTCAATGCACTCTGCACAAACCCTTCCCCTAATAGACACTCGGGGTTCATCTTTCTTATCCCCTTTGGCATAGGAGAAGTAAGGCATAATCAGGGTTACCCGGCTGGCACTGGCTCTTTTAAAAGCGTCCAGCCAAAAAAGAATTTCCGTAAATTCACTATTGGGAAAAAGACCAATGGACTGGACCAGATAGACTTCCTTTTCTCTGACGGTCTCTTCAATCTTTACATAGGTATTTCCTTCGGTAAAGGTAATGACTTTGGATTTTCCCGGTACTACGCCTAAATAGCTGCAGATCTTCTCGGCAAAAACTTTGCCGCTGCTGCCTGCGAAAATTTTAATTTCAGCCATTTTTTCTGCTCCTTTTATTTTTCCCTGGAGAAATAACGGTCAAGGTTTCCGGCTTGAGTGACTACATATTCTCTATAATATCACTGGCTTCTTTTATAAATCTTCCCACATCTTCCGGACGGTGGGCATCTGAGG
>SKOH01000042.1 GCA_007120165.1 Clostridiales bacterium | reverse complement strand
TTAAGTATTTTGCCGATTTCACAAGGATCCCCCATTTCTCCCAGGATTAAGGAAAGAGCTTCTTCTCGGGTAATTCTTTCTTCGATGATTAAATCCTGAATCTTATCTTCAATATGATTATTGTACTCCTGTTCTATTTCCTTCTTTGCAGGGAAAAAACGAATTTCTTTTAAAAGTTTTTTCATAAATTCATTTATTTCAGGATCCTTAGTTGCCATCCGTATTCACCTCCATTAGCCGTAGGTATTCAGGCTTTTTTCTTTGCTTCCCGCAATTACTTTCTGCACATTTTCAGAAAAAGACTTCCAGGTTTCGGTTTCAACTTCCAGTTCTTCAAGACCGGATTTTGTGATTTTATAATATTTACGGGTTTTCCCCGTATCACCCTGAGCTTTATAGGACTTCACAAAGCCTTTAGCCTCCAGACGATGAAGTACGGGATAGAGAGTTCCTTCCTTAAACTGAAAAGCTTTTTCCGATCGAAGTTCCAGTTCCTTAATAATTTCATAGCCGTAGCGGTCCTGCTCTTTGAGAAGACTTAAAAGCAATAGTACCGTGCTTCCTCCGATTAAACCTTTATCATATTTCATGGTTTGCCTCCCTTGGTTTGACTATCAAAATAAGGTTTTTTAGTATAATAACAAACATGCATAGAGTATCTATGCTTAAATTATACATAGTAGATCTATGCAAGTCAAGGTTTGCCTGAAAATTTAATAAATATTAATTTTTCTGATAGATACTATGAATTCTAAATGATTATGGAACAGAATATAGGATATATAAGAAAAGAAGAATATTGAAATTTATAGGAGGCGTAAAAAAATGAAATATAAAATGTTGCATACCTGCTTACGGGTGATGGATCTTGAAAAATCTCTGGAATTTTACACGAAGGCTTTAGGATTAAAAGAAACTCGGAGAAAAGACTTTCCCAAGCACAAATTTACCTTGGTTTTTTTAGCTGACGAAGAGGAAAATCATGAGATAGAACTAACTTATAATTATGATCAAGAAAAGCCTTACACTATTGGTGATGGATTTAGTCATATGGCTCTAGCGGTGGATGATTTGGAAGCTTCTCAGCAAAGACACAAGGAAATGGGCTATGAAGTTACGGAATTAATGGGACTGCCCGGTTCACCTCCAAGATATTATTTTGTTACGGATCCTGACGGATACGAAGTGGAGATCATTCGAGGAACCTAACGAGAAATTTGATACGAGAGTTTTATAAAATCATTAGTGAAAATGTCAACCGGAAAAAGAGAATAGGTAACATTTAAAGCTAGGAGGAATTCTGTTGATCAATGAAAAAAAACCAAAGACCCCACCATCCATGGACGATTGGCTAAAAGAAGCGAAAAGAGATCCGGAGGCTACTGAAGAAGGGATGTACCTTGTCCATAACGGTGTGGTTCGCAAAACCCCCAAGGCTAAGGTGCGACAGGGCATTGATGATGGAACTTTGGTTGGGAAATTGGAGTTTTCTTATGATGAGAAAAAAGTTATGGAGTTAATTGAAAAAACAAAAGGACTGGAAGGGATTTTTCACGTGAAAGTTTGGTTAAATGAAGGGATTTTAGAAGTGGGGGATGATATTATGTATGTCCTCATAGGTGGAGACATTCGCCCGAGAGTTATTGATGCACTGCAATTTTTGGTTGGTGAAATTAAAAATAAGTGCGTAACCGAAATCGAGATTCCTATTTTATGATTTAAGTAATAGTAATTGGAGTCCCATATATACAAAGGATATTTCTGAAGAGGAATGTTAAAGGAGGAATCATTGTGCTTACAAGAGATGATATGAAAACCGATCGAAAACCCTATGAGATTCATGACGATATATATCGACGATTTCCCGTAACGAACCAGGCATTTGCCATTGTCAGTACGAGAGATATGGGCGTACCCAGCTACTTAGGCTTTCTCGATAAGATGCACCTAAATTTAGGTAAGCGTATGCAACAAGGTGACATTGGTTTTTCAAGGGAAGAAAACGCCAGGGATTTAGGGGCTAATGCAATGAATTTAATACTGGGCTCCTACGGCTTTCCCAATCATCAGTTTTTACAATGGAAGTCGATGATCGTTCCGGAGCACCTTACAAAACAACCAGTAAAAAACTCTCCCAAAGAATTAACTGCTATGGTGAAAAATACGGCGAAACTTTATGGTGCAGACCTCGCAGGAATTACGGTGCTGGACGAAAAATGGATTTATGCCAAAGATATGGAAAAGCCCTTTATTCTAATAGATGAAGGGGATGCGGAGGAAAAGGAAGATGGTTTTTATATTCCAAAAACCATGAACAGGGCAATCGTTTTAGCTTTTTTAATGGACGAGGAGATGATTTCTGAATCTCCGGAGCTTGATGCCAGTGTAGCCACCTCTTTTGGTTACTCCAGAATGGGAATTACGGCGGTATCCTTAGCGGAGTATATTCGTGCTTTAGGCTATCGGGCAATCCCAACTATGAATGATACAGCCTTGAGTATCCCTCTTGCTGTTGATGCAGGCCTTGGACAATTAGGGCGACACGGTCTACTCATCACTCCGGAGTACGGTTCCAATGTAAGATTAGCAAAAGTTCTTACGGATATGCCGCTAAATATTGATCAACCTGTGGACTTTGGTGTCACCGAGTTCTGTGAAAATTGTTTTATCTGTGCCGAGGCTTGTCCGTCTGTAGCGATCAGCAGTAATAAGCAAACCGTAGAGACCAATCTATTGACAGGAAATTCAGGTGTGAAAAAGTGGTATGTAGAAGCTGAAAAGTGTTTAACTTTTTGGCAAGCAAATGGGGCCAGCTGCGCCAACTGCATTGCTGTTTGTCCATTTACCTACGGGTTTGAATCCATGCAATGCTTCGAATGTAAAGGTTGCGCCGAACGGGACCGGGGGTGTATCCTGCAAAACAATACTCAGTATAAAGTAGAAAATGGATATTTAAAGCAGGATCGATGGGCAGACCGAGGAGAAGTAATTACTCCGAGAAGACGTGGTCTATAGGACCTCGATTTAGGAAAGAGAGGGTAAATTAATGATTCGACTAAAAAGCTTTTACCGATGGATGAAGGAAAAAATCTGGTTTTATCCTTCGATATTTTGTGTCGTTGCCATAACACTAGCATTTTTTGTGATTTCTTACGATTTGGGAACTATGAAGTCTTTATCCTTTGAAATTCCAACGATTTTTCTTACGTCCATAGATATGGGAGAATCAATATTGGGGATAATTGCCGGGGCATTTATTACTATTACCACTTTTACCTTTTCCACGACCATGGTGGTTTTGACCATGTACACTTCCCAATACACTCCGAGAGTAATAAAAAACTTTCTTTCCCAAAAGGAAACCCTTCAAGCCTTCGGGATTTTTGTCAGCGGTTTTTTATACGCAATGATCGCATTGCTTTTTCTTAGTAATTATGAAGAAGGAGCGGATATTGCATCATCTACCGTTGGGATTGCTTATATTCTTGTGGGACTTGTGTTCTTTTTCCGTTTCGTTAATAATGTTGCGTCTTATATTCAGACGGGAAATTTGCTGGATCGACTGAAAGAAAATGCCTATGCATCCATAGGAGCTTATAAAAAAGCCATTGAAGGCAAGGAAGTTTTAACAGATATTGCAAAAGGGAAGATTAAACAGGGAACGTCTTTTTATGCGGAAGAAGACGGATATTTTCAAGAAATTGATTATAGTAAAATGATTATAATTGCTAAAGACTATAGGATAGAACTCTTCTTTTTAAAAGTGACAGGGCAATTTGTTACAAAGAAAACAAAAATCGGATCTTATAGAGAAATCGCTCAACCCTTAACCGAAAAACAACAGGAAACTTTATTGCTGGAGATCCGAAAATACATATTTATCGGAAAGGAACGTACAGAAGCCCAGGACTTTGATTACAGCATACAAAAAGTAGTGGAAGTGGGAATGAGGGGTCTTTCGCCGGGAATTAATGATCCGAATACAGCCATACAGTGCATTCAAATATTGTCCTTAATGCTTAGGGAACTGTCGCCTCTTTCTAAAGGATACTTGATAATGGAAAAGATTGAAGAGGAAGAAAGTATCAATATGACCCGGGTAATGGTTTGTGCTGAGGCCATTGACTTTGAAATTCTTCTGACCAAAACTTTTCAGCAATTGGTACATTACGGATCCGGTGATATGATGGTGATAAAGGCAGTCATCAAGGCTTTACAGGTAATCAATGAAAATTCATCTTATAATAATCATCAAAAAATTATAGAATTTAGTAGTTTTATCATACGAAAAATTGAAAAGGAAAAATATGATGAAGCAGAATTAAAAGTAGTACAAAGTGAAATTCAGGAATTGACTAAATAACCGTATTATAGTATCCAATGAGATAATCACCATACCCCTCATTAAATGTCCTTTAGAACATTTAGTGGGGGGTATCTCAGCTTTCAACTAAGATCAGATATTATCCGTTAGGTTTGTAATCTGAGGGTTCATGTTTTTGAAAGTTCAGAGTTATGGTTGTTCCTTCATTTTTGGCACTTTCAATTTTCATTTCCCCATGGTTCTTTTCGACAAACTCTTTAATAATATTTACTCCAAGACCGGTACCTTTTTCATTCATAGTCCCCGGAGTAGAAACATTGAGCTCTGATGACATCAACTGCATTATGTGATCCTTGGACATGCCCACTCCATGGTCTTTAATAATAATAGAAGCCCCCTTGTTGTTCTCCTCAACAATTCCTTCAATAACGCCTCCTTTATGAGAAAACTTTATGGCATTGGAAAGCAGGTTGTGAAGGATGATCTGAATAGAGTTGCGGTCAGCATGAATTACTGGGTTTTTATCACCAAGGATGTTAAAAGTAATATTTTTGTCTTGTGCAAGGTGGTAATGATTTTTAGCCGAAGAAGCTAATTCTTCCTGCAATAAAACCGGTTGGAAATCCATGGAGATATTCTCCATATTCACCGAAACCCAGTCCAGTAAATTTGTGACCATGGTATAGGTGTCTTCCGTGGTACGTT
>SKOH01000174.1 GCA_007120165.1 Clostridiales bacterium | reverse complement strand
TCTCGGGAGACCAGTACCTGGCTATTGTGGTACCGGGTAGAATGTTTAAGGACACGTACCGAAGTAAGGGCCTCTCGCCGGTAGTACTTTCCCGGGCACTGGAAGGCGGCGGTACCGTAACCTCGCCCTTTATCCCATGGAACACCTGTGGCGCATTCATGTGGCAGATGCTCGGCGTGCATCCCTTTACCTACCTGCCCTACACCTTCTTTAACTTATTGGTTCCGGTGGTCAATGTCGTATTCGGATTCATCGGATTTAAAATCCAAAAGCTGGAAGAGTATGAGCCGGAAGGTCAAAAGGCTTAATCTTAAGACGGCACCCTGCATCCGCTTGTTTATTTTATAAACAACAAACCCCCGATGAACCATCGGGGGTTTTCTTTATACAGATATTGATTTATTAAGCATCCTTAAAGGATTCTCTTTTCCGGTCAGCTACTGATAAGACGGGGTCTTCGTTACTGGCCTAAACCGTCTTCGATGGCGTTAATCGCACCTTCACTGGACAGTGTTGCGCCGGATACGATATCAACATCGGTAGACTGGGCTGCCAATACCGCTTCAATAATCTCCGCAATGGCAGTATCGCCAATCCGCGGGGTTTCACTTTCTTCCACAACAACGATATCAACAATTTCATCTCCATCGGTTATTACATCGAGAACGATATCTCCGCCATAACCTCTAGCCGTGCCTAGCGTTCCTTGAGGTTCGTACTCCTCAGCCGCTTCCTCTTCCTCGGAATCGTCCCCTTCCGAAGCACTCTCACCTTCTCCATTTTCCAAAGCATCTTCCACAGCATTAATGGTTCCATTACTGGAGACCGTCGCTCCGGAGATTACATCCACATCGGTGGACCCCGCCTCTACGATTTTTTCAATCATTTCCGCGATGGCGGTGTCTCCGATTCCAGGAGTTTCACTTTCTTCCACTAAAAATATTTCTATGATTTCTCCATTTTCCACTACAACATCCAATACAATGTCTCCACCATATCCGGATCCGGTACCAAGAACTCCCTGCTGCTCATGAGCTCCGCCGCCCAGTTCAACTCCTGCATCTTCCAATGCCTGCTCTACCCCGCTGATCACCGCTTCACTGGATACGGTCGCGCCGGCTACGGTATCTACATCTGTGGATTGGGCAGTTAAAATATCCGCTACTACTACATCCATGGCGGTGTCTCCTATGCCTTGGGTTTCATTGTCTTCTGTAATATTAATCGCTACAATTTCCCCCTCATGGATAATTACATCCAGTACAATGTCTCCGCCGTAACCCTGAACTACTACATTATAAACGTCCCCGGTCACTAAACCGGCTTGGGCTAATGCGTCGTTGACGGCAGCAATGGCTGCGTTGGCAGATACTGTTGCTCCGGAAACCGCTTCCACATCGGTGGAATTTGCTTCGAGAATTTCAGCAATAACCTCATCAATTGCAATATCTCCCAGGCCTTCTGTTTCACTTTGCTCCAGGACCCGGATTTCCACGATTTCTTCCCCGCTTATAAATACTTCCAGCCGAACTTCTCCACCATATCCTTGGGCTGATACTTCATAACTTTCCGCACCGGCGGTAACATCCTCCCGAAGTGCATCGTATCCGAAAAGGGTACCCAGGGCAATGATGACCATTGCTGCAATCGCAATGATTTGTTTTTTATCCATCTGTCTCATCCTTTCTCTGTTTATAATTCAAGATTCAATATTTTCTTCTCAACATATTATAGCACAGCTTAGTTAATTTTTAAACGTAAAACACAACAATTATTGATTAGTAACGGCTATTGCTTTTTGAGTGTAACTTTCCTAGTTTAAAATATTTACTACAGTAAAGTTTCATGACCGGCCTGGAGTTCTTTTTCCCGAAGCCGTAAAAATTCTATCATATTTTTCACATGTTCCTCCAGCGGGAGTCCTAATTCCTCCGCCCCTTTTTTAAGCATTTCCCGGTCTACCCCTTTGGCAAAGGCCTTATCGCTGATTTTCTTTTTTACCGACTTGTATTTCAAGTCTTCAAAGCTTTTAGAGGGACGCACCAGGACACAGGCCACAATGAAGCTTGCCAATTCGTCACTGGCATAAAGGGCTTTTGCCATTAAGGATTCCCGGGGCGTATCCATATAGTCCGCATGCCCTTTAACGGCTTCAATAATATCCGGGGATAATCCTTTACGCTGTAAAATTTCCACGGCTTTTCTTGGGTGTTCCTCCGGATATTTTTCATAATCCAGGTCGTGGAGCAGGGCTGCCACTGACCATTTTTCCACATCTTCCTGAAACTTATCTGCATAGCCCCGCATGCCGGCTTCCACCGCCAGGGTATGCTTACGCAGCTGCACGCTGTTTACGTATTCATTAAAAATAACTAATGCCTCTTCCCGTTTCATAGAATTCCTCCCAATTATCGATGACTTAAACGAATTAATTATCCATTGTATCATAATTTTCTGATTAATAAAGGCAATTTACGATATAAATTACAATAAGAGCGTTGTTGGAAAGACCATTTTATGATAGGACGCCTAAAGACAGTTGTTAAACACGTATTAAACACGATAAAGGAGGGTATCTCAATGAAAATTCAATTTTTGGGGCATTCCGCTTTTTATGTGGAAGCGGAAGGTCTAAAGGCATTAATCGATCCATTTTTGGAGGAGGATGTAAAGCAGGACTTTAAGGTGGAAGCGTTAAACTATATTTTCCTTACCCATGGTCACGGGGACCATTTAGGCAGTACCGTGGAACTTGCAAAAAAATCGGGGGCAACGGTTGTGGCAAACCACGAAATTTGCCTATACCTCTCCGAATTTGAAATCAAATGCCATCCCATGCACATCGGCGGACGCACCGGTTTTCCCTTCGGCAAAGTGAAGATGACCCCGGCCCTTCACGGCTCCGGCATCCAAACCGAGGAGGGGGTGATCAACGGCGGAAATCCCGGAGGGTTTTTGATTGAAGCCGCAGGCAAGAAACTTTATCATGCCGGGGATACGGGACTTACCTATGATATGAAACTGCTGCAGATCGAAGAAGTGGACGTGGCCTTGCTGCCCATTGGCGGAAACTTCACAATGGACGTCGAGGATGCCCTCCGGGCGGTGGACTTTATTGAACCGAAAATCGCCATCCCTATGCACTATAATACTTTTCCGGTAATAGAAGCATCCCCCGCAGCTTTTGTTGAGGGGGTGGAAAAAGCCCTGGGTAAAATTCTAAAGCCCGGTGACTCCCTCCGTTTCTAGCTGAAAAGCGGGAATCACCTGGGGGAGCGTCTTAGTTTTTCACCACGGAAACAAAATTTGCAGAAACCCGAAGTCTTAGAGGATCTCCCTGCTGGATAATTTCATTGGGATGAAGGTATACCAGCAGAGAGATCGTCTCCTTTAACCGGTTCACTACCGCTACTCTGACTTCCAGGTACTCTCCTACATAACTAAAGGACTCCACCACTCCTTCAATTTCTCCATCCGCTGCGATTCCAAAACCATTGGGCCGCAGGGAGAGTAAAACTTTCTCCCCTTCGGATAGAATATGATACTGGTTGCAGGGAATTTTACCAATATCCGTATCGATCCACCGTTTTCCCGGCAGCACCGTTCCCTTCATCATATTCGATTCTCCTACAAATCCTGCAACAAAAGCATTTTTAGGGAACTGATAGATTTTCTTGGGACTGCCTTTTTGCTGGATAATGCCGTCTTTCATCACAATTATTTCATCGGATATGGCCAAGGCGTCCTTTTGATCATGACTTACCAAAACTCCGGTGGCATTGGCTTTTTTAAGAATTCTTTTCACTTCATTACGCATGGTCTGTTTAAGATTGGTATCCAGGTTGCTAAAGGGCTCGTCCAGTAAAATGACCTCCGGCCGTTTTGCCAAGGCCCGGGCAAGGGCTACCCGCTGCTGCTGGCCTCCGGACAGATGATGGACCCCTTTGTGTTCAAACCCATGGAGATTCACCATCTCCAGCACCTCTTTTACCCGCTGTTTTTTATCCTTTCCCTTATATCCGAAGCCGATATTTTCCTCCACATTCAAATGGGGGAACAGGGCATAGTCCTGAAAAACCATTCCGATTTTCCGTTTTTCTGCGGAAACCCACGTCTTGTCTCCCGCCATTAATTTTCCCCCCACGTAAAGTTCTCCCGATTCCGGGCGTTCAAAGCCGGCGATCAATCGTAGGGTTGTGGTCTTCCCGCAGCCGCTGGGCCCAAGGAGGGTGACAATACTTCCCCGCTTAACCTTTAAACTGACATTACAGACCGCTGCCTGATCTTCTCCGCTGTAGGTCTTAGTAATCCCTTTCAATTCAATGGCTGTTTCCATTTTTTCCACCTCTACTTTAATATTTATCCAATAAAAATTTGATCGGTATAATTGATACGATAATAATAATTATTGCTGCCGGGGCCGCCATATGATATACGGCCTCACTGGCTTCCACCCAGACCCGCACCGCCAGGGTATCAAAGTTCGGGGGCCGAAGCAGCAGGGTGGCGGGCAGTTCCTTCATGGAACTGACAAAGACCAGGGCTCCTCCAGCGAACAGACCCGGCAGCATCAGCGGAAGGATTACCTTGAAAATTACTTTCCAAAAAGGCTCCCCCAGGTTTCTGGCGGCTTCATCAATCCGTGGAGGGATCATTTCCAGGGAAGCACTGCTGGACTGCATGGACTGAGGCAAAAATCGAATCAGATAGGCAATGACGATGACAAAGGAACTTCCATACAGCACAGGAATATACTGATTAAACAAAAAGATTATTCCCAGTGCCACAATGACTCCCGGTAACGCATAGCCGGAGTAGCTCAACTGCTGCAGGAGCCTTGTGAATTTCGAAGGATACCGGGATTTTAAGTAAACGATGGGGAAGGCAAATGCCATCGATAATCCTCCTGCCAGTAAAGACACCTGAAGGCTGTTCAGTAAATACCCCCAGAACCTTCCATCAACGGCCCCTTGGCTGAGCCCGATCCCCGACCAGTAAAGCAGGACGCCCAGAGGAATAATGATGGTAACGGCAAT
>SKOH01000223.1 GCA_007120165.1 Clostridiales bacterium | reverse complement strand
TGAGAGTAACATTGCAGCGATTAAAGCAAATACCATAATCTTTTTATTCATTTGTTTTTCCCCCTTATACATAACCAACTCCAGGTATATACCGACCTATATTCGTTCCCGTCTTTCAGTCCATTGTTATTCGTTGGGTCATGTAAAAAATGCTATCCAATTATGCATCATTATTAATCCCCCCTTTGTTTTATAATGGCGGCTGGTTGTAAAATCCTACAACGCAGATTAACATCACATTCACGTCTACTGATTGGTTACACTCCTACTTTGTTGAATTTTGAAGGATTTCACTTTTTAAACTCTGTATTTGGACATTTTCTTAAATCCTCATTTGTACCCCGTATTCCGATGTTAGTAAATGTATAGAACCTTCTATATAATATACTATACATCCATAAGAATAATATTACATCCCGATTGAAGTCGGGTTACGGAAGTAAAAATCATCAACGCTTCGAATCAATCCCACTACAGCAACTGATTGAACATGTCATGGATCTTTTGGGCATAGTCGAGAAAGTTTTACTATAAAAAAAGAGACCGTTATCGGTCTCTGTTCTAATTCTAAGCGAATATGCTGTTAAAAAAAATATAAACCGACGGGATTCTACTTGGCGGTTCTAATTCTGATTAGAGTTTTCACATCCTCTAAAATTTCTTTATCCTGGACCTCGATCATTAACCATCTGCCCATGGGTGAAAAGGGAGTTTTGACTTTATTCAAAATCTCAATGAATTTAGTGAACTCCTATTACTCCGCTAGGCTGTTATCTAATGCCTCTAATACTTCCCGGGCTTTCCCTAGAATTATAACGTCAAATAAACCCTCACTACCCCGGGCTTGCTTATTGATTAATACGGTCTTTCCCTTGGTCATCATCGGAAGCTGATTTACCGGATATACCTCGAGGCTGGTTCCGATGACAATTAACAGATCACTTTTTTCAACCTCTTTAAGAGCCGCCTCCCAAGTATCCGAGGGCAGCATTTCACCGAACAACACGACGCCGGGTCTTAGTGCTTTATTTCCACAATGCTTGCAATGTTCCTTTTTTAAGAAGTTTTCTACTGCTGCCGTATGGTTACAGCTATTGCACCGAATACTTCTAATATTACCATGAAGTTCATAAACCTTACGACTTCCCGCCATTTTGTGCAAGCCTGCTACGTTTTGGGTGACAATACTCTTGATCAATCCCTTACTTTCTAATTCCGATAACACGTAGTGTCCTTTGTGGGGCGTGATCCCGTCCAACATCCTTAAACGCATGGAATAAAACTGATGAAACAGCGAATAGTTGTGATGAAAAGAATCAATGGTTGCCACGGTTCTGGGATCGATATTTCGCCACCATCCTTCCTTCCCTCGAAAGTCCGGGATATTGCTATCAGTGTCCATACCGGCTCCGGTCAGCACCACCACATACTTGGAACTTCTTATCATGCTCGAAAGCGTCAAGACTTCCTTCTTCATTATTAAAAGCCTTCCTTTCTATTTTTATAACTATTATTTACCCGTACCTATTCTATACCCCTACCGTTTCTAGGGTTAGCGGCACCTGAGCGGATTTTCATTCCTCAATCGTAGCTTGCTAACATTGGGTTATTTGCTGGCCCAGTGACTTCAACTGCGGAATACTCTCATACGTTTCTTTCGATATTAAAAATGGCATGGCTCCTCTTATTCTTCGTAAATAATATTAAAACTAAACTTCTGTATTTTGCACTGACCTTTTCTTTATAAACCATTTTAAATAATAAGTTATACAAAATGTTAACAATAAACATAAACTCATTCCGACAATTATTATGAAATCTGCAGGAATCAAAAAAATGAATGTTATTAGAAAGCCTACTATTAAAGCTAAACCCCTCAATCCTTTTTCTTTAGTTATTACATATTCTAAAATTACTAGAATCAAAGCAAATATAAGTAAAACTATCATTACAGCACCTCCTCTGGTAGCTTCTGCTACACACCTTGACATGCACATCCTGAAGCGTTTTTCTCATGTGTTTCCCCTCTTGTAATTTGCTTTGCCTTATATCAAAAACCAATTTGCAAATTCCTGTTTATCTGATGATATATGAATAATTCCAGTGTCACGAGAACAGGCTGCATTGCCCTTACGGGTTGTAGAGAACGTTTCCTAGGCTTAGCAACGTCGGACTGTCTCTCAATATTCACTTTCCGATGGCAGCTAAGCCTAGGTTAAAGGGTGCCCCACCACTATCTCATTTCTTTATTTCACATTATACAAAAATATGTCTAAACTTTATAATAAGTTTACCTCGGATAATGCTTATTTTGGAAGCTATTGATTTTCTTTAAACCACTGATAAACCGTTGTGCAAAATGTTATACTATCGAAGTAATAGCTATTATGAGTATCATCGATTTGAACAAGTTTTTTCTTACAAGTAAGAGAGTTGTAGTAGGCGTCAAAATATTCAGGTTTAAAATATCTGTCATGCATTGTTTTAAAAACAAGCGTTGGAACATTAACCCCATTCTTAATTGTGCTATCCGATGCGACAAAGCATTCCAGCATTGCCTGAAGGATTTTTGAACTGGTTTTCCAAATATCAGGGTATCTCTGCTCAAGCACTTTATAAAAATTATTATCTTTGTCCTCGTTATAGCCCCGGTATTTTGGAGGTTTCATAGTAAAATGCAGATTGGGTAGTAAACCTAGGCCGGAACACAACGCTTTTACAACAGCATAAGGATAACCAATTCCCGCAGTATTCTTATAATCCACGCAAGCAAACTGTGCAAAACTCTTGATGCGATTACTCGAAGATACGTAGTACTGTGCAAACATCCCTCCGATCCCGGTGTTCCCGAAAACGTGAATATTGGAAGAATAGTTAGTCTCAATATAATCAACAACAGCGTCCATATCTTTTACAATAGAATCACGGGAAAAATCTTTTTCCTTCCCACCACTTTTTCCTGTGCCGGAAAAATCGAAGGCAAAAACATTTACTCCCAATTCAATAAGAGGTTCATAGGCTTGTTGCATTTCCAGGGTAGATACAATTGGGGTATGTGTAACAATAATATTCATTGCATTTTTATTTGTAATATATACATTGCAAAAAATGCTTGTAACTCCATTTGGTATTTTTATATGTTCCCAGTTCATTATTCCATCATCCTCCATGTATCAGATATAAATTCAACTTAATGCATATTTCTCTAATAGTGTTTGCTCTAATAAATCAAAACAATTTTTAATAAAGCCCTTTGATATAGGGTGTCATTTTACTAGCAAATTGCGGAAGTACAATTAAAAGGCTGCCCACTGTTCCATCGTCTCCTCTAATGTTTGGTTTAGCGTCTCTTTTTTACCGTGCAGGTCTGAAAGCTTTTGATAATCATAAGCGCTGCTTGTCATGGCCTCTTCAATTTCCGCTATTTCCTTTTCAATTCCCTCGATCCTGGCTTCCAGTTTAATCTTTTCAGCCTCTTCTTTCTTCCTGTTATCAAATGACTGCGGCTTTTTTACTTTCTTCGCCTTTACTTCGGTCTCTTTAATGATTTTCTGTGTTGCCTGGTCTTTTACCCTTTTATACTCCTCGTAATTTCCTAGATAGTTTTTAAAAGCCAAGTCCTCAATGGCGACGACTCTTTCGGCTATTCGATTGATAAAATATCGGTCATGGGAAATAAAAAACACGGTCCCGTCAAAGTCTCTCAATACTTCCTCAAATTTTTCAATGGAGGCAATGTCCAGATGATTGGTGGGCTCATCGAGAATGATCAGATTAACCTCATCGTATAACATCCGGGCAAGTTTCAGCCGGATTTTCTCACCCCCGGATAAATGCTTTACTTTTTTAAAGACACTGTCCCCACAGAACATAAACTTCGCCAGATACTCCCTCGCTTCTCCCTCGGGGATAAAAAGTTCTTCCCGAAAACACTGGACCACGGTAAGCTCTTCATTGTTAAAGGTAATATACTGGGGCAGATAAGCGGCCGTCACCCCCTCCGCTACTTTTGCCGCTCCCCGGTCCGGTTGTTCTTCCCCCAGCAGCATTTTTAAAAAAGTGGTTTTCCAGCTGCCATTCGGTCCGATCAGCGCCACTCTTTCTCCATAGGATATCATCAGATCGGCATCGCTGAAAATCCGTTTATCGAAAAAGTTTTTACAAAGGCCTTCGGCCAATAGGGTCTGTTTTCCGGTTCTTGCGTCTCCCTTAATAGCAAATCTCATATTTCTTTTATTCAGTACCGGTTTTTCGATCCGCTCCATTCTCTCAAGCTTATTCTCAATGCTCGCCGCCCGTTTAAAGAATTTATTATTATCCGCCCTTTGGGCCCAGTCTCTAAGCTCCTTTACCTGTTTTTCCATGGCCTCAATCTTTTTTTGCTGTTCACAGTACTGTTCGTATCGGATTCTGAGATTTTCCGCCCGCTGGTCTGCATAGGAAGAGTAGTTCCCCCTATAGGTGACGGCTTCCTTTTTTTCCACCTCGACGATCTTGGTAACCACATTATCGAGAAAATAGCGATCGTGGGAAACCACAATCACAATACCGTCGTAACTCTTCAAATACCCTTCTAGCCACTGAATGGCTTCAAGGTCCAAATGATTGGTCGGCTCGTCCAGCAGCAGGATGTCCGGTTGATCCATCAAAAGCTTTCCTAATGCCACCGTGGTTTTTTCCCCGCCGCTTAAGATACTGAAGTCTTTTTGAAGAAAATCCTGATCAAATTGAAGGCCGGTAATAATTCTGCCTAGTTTTTCTTCGGTATCATAGCCGCCCTTTGCGTCAAAGGCTTCCATTAATGAACTGTACCGTTTAAAAGCTCTTTTCAGCTCCTCCTCGGCCAGCCCTTTCATCGCCGCTTCCAACTGGCGCATTTCGGTTTCAATTTTCTCGACTTCCTCAAAAGCCATGTGCAGTACATCCAAAACCGTAACGCCCTTCGGATAATCGGGGATTTGCTGAAGATAAGCACAGCTCGCCTCCTTCGGCAGATGAATCAGCCCCTCATCATAACCCGGGTTGGAGGCCCGGGGGTATCCCGGCCAGTAGTGCATCTCCTCGATCCCTGCAATCAGTTTTAAAATGGTGGTTTTCCCTCCGCCGTTTTCTCCCACAATTCCGACCTTTTCCCCTTCATATACTTCAAAGGAGATATTTTTTAGGATCAGATTTCCATCCAGATATTTTTTTACGCCCTTTAATGATAATTCAAACATGTTTCTCCCTACTTTCTTTAAAAACTCCCCCAAATAGTAACGTAAGGGAGTGAGTGTTTTTTATATGATCAAAATGACCCTTGGTCTCCCATACGCTGAATCGTCTCCAGCAGTATATTGCCCAGAAGTTCTAAGCGTGTCTGATCAATAATATCCACTGTGTCGTAGTGGTTATGGTAATAATTATCAAATATCTTTTCGGAGTAATCCAAAAACATGATGACATCCGCACCTTTTAAGGAAAAAGGCGTGTGGTCGCTCCCTCCCGAAACTCTTTCCATCCGGTATTCGATCTCTTTTTCCTTGAGAATGCTCCTTACAAGAAAAGAGAAGCTTCCCTCCGAACCTCGGTCATTATAGTCAACGAAAAGATGATCGACGTGTTTAGAGCCCACCATGTCTAAATTGATCACTTTGATATCCTCAGGATCATGACCCATGATGTCGGCGTAGTAAAAAGAACCGAGCAGACCGTCCTCTTCTCCGTTAAAGGCAATAAACTCTATATGAAAAGGGAACTCCAGGCTGTTTTCCGTAATAACTCTTGCCATTTCCATCATCATCGCCGTACCTGAGGCATTGTCCAGGGCCCCGGGATTAATGGCGCCGTCAGAATCCTCGCCTAAATGATCGAAGTGTGCCATCAGCAACAGTGTCTCTTTGGTATCCTCCATGCTCTCGTAACTGCCAATAACATTGGCTACCGAGACTTCCTGATGACTGAATCCGCCTTTTGCCTGCAGCGTGAAATTTTCATCCTTTAAGGCTAGAATTTCATCATAGGTACTGCCGGTAATGTACATCACATCCGGGGTGTTTTCGTCCATAACTTCTTTATCGATATTAATAAAAGCCGGTTTTCCGTACATCGGAAGAGGCTCCCCGCTAAAATGACTGATGGGGTCCTGGGGGAGAAGAATAAGTCCTTCGATTTGTTCCCGGTGGTCCTTTAGTAGGGCGTAATGCATATCCGCCGTTTCTCCCAGAATAATCGGAGAATCATCTCCGATGCTTAAATTTTCGTTAAGATCCCATTTCCCGATATGCGTGATGGATGACTCCAGGGAAAAATCCGAGTCCATGGAAATGCGTCCAAAGATGTCCCTTCGATCATCAGCAATCGACCTTCTGAGCAGCACAAAATCTTCACGGTTGGTAAATTCTTTATGGACCGCTCCTTCTTCATCCAGCAAAACCAAAGAAGCCTCTTGGGTAAAGGTAAGGGTTTCCTGGTCATACCACTGATAGTAGCTGTCTTCGTCTCCGGCAGGAGTAAGACCCAAAGACGAAAAGTGATTCATAATATATTCTTTTGCCTTTCGGTTCCCTTCGGTGCCGGCTCTTCTGCCTTCCATTTCCTCAGCGGTGAGTGCCTCAATATGGGCAAAGGCTTCTTCTGAAGAAAAAAGTTCTTCAAAAGTAAAATCTTTTGTTTCATCGTGATCCGTAGCGGCTTCGTTACAGGCAACTAATGGAATAAAAAATAGTAACACCAGAAATAACACAGCTTTTCTCCTCATACATCCATCCCCTTGTATGTATTAATTTTCAAATCCAGCGTCCTCGAAAACTTATTTATAGCTGAATTTTTCCTAACTTTATGATATAGAAAGCGCTCCTTTTCAAGAACCGTCCTAAGGTCCTTTTCCCCTACACCTTCCGCCAGAGTATGCCTCCGTCTTAAGGCGGAGAGAAATCGCTGGATAACAGCGGATATATTTCTTCCTACGAAACAATCAACAACAAAGCAATTGTTAATGATGCTAAAAAATAAAAAAAAGAAATCGCCGAAGGAGCTCAAACAAACTCTCTCAGCGATTATTTATTGGGTTTTACAGCTCCACAGGACGAAACTCAAAGCCTAAATTTCCCAGCTCTTCTATAAGACTCTTTTCGCCTAAGGTATTCAGCACAGAAATATGAAAAAAGTAACTTTCGTTGTTTTCTTCCATTACCAATTGCTCGATACGCTTTGCGGTCTCTTGATTTTGATTTTTACTCCGTTGATAATAGTCTCTAACTCCGCTGTCCTCATGGTTTAGCCGCGCCTCCAATATCGCATTCAGCGCCTCGATATCCCCTTGTTTCCAGGCATGAACCAATTCTTTTTCCTTTGGGTATCCGGCTTTGATCTCCTCTAAGGTCTCTTTAATCATTTGCTCCTGGGACTCTAATGGAATCTGATTGTAAATTTCGTTGTGAAGCTCTGCAGTTTCTTCGAGGGTATAGAGACTCCGAATTTCCATATCCGATTCTTCTACTTGTAGGCTAAAGAAGTCACTGGTACCATGAGGATAATTAAGAGGGCCATTTTTATAACTCATTGAAAGAATGAAGTTCCTCCCGGCCCAGGGCTTGTACCGACTAAGCCACTGGGGGGATACCCCGTTTTGCACGGCAATATCCGACATTTCTTTAAAAACTTCTTCCGATAGATCCTCATCCATACTGCCTTCTCCCGGAGTATAAACCGCCACCATCTCATCGCTCTCTTGACGTTCTGCTTCGGTATACAATCGGTGATAATAGGTTTCTGCGTATACCTCCGCCTGATCAAAAGCCTCCATTACCCCTTCTGCCAGAGGATAATGGTCTTCTGTAAGCGGAGTCGTTCCCCCATAAATATGGATTTTCGAACCTTCAATGGTCCCTTCATACAGCAGCCCTTGACTGTCCCCTTCATAACCGGGCTCTTCGCTTTCTTGGGTGCCCTCACTACATCCAACCATCAGCAGCAATACTAATAGCAGTAAAACCATACATTTCTTTTGTATCATTGTCTTCCCCCCCTTACTGTTTTGCGGAGATTTTCCGGCAACTGAATTTTATTAAGCCCGGCTGCACTCATCATGAGCAGCCGGGCTTTTTCGTTTCCTATAGTTAAAACTCCGGTGGCAGGGCCAGCATTTCTTCATAATTAAACACCGGTCCATCCACACACATATAATGACTTCCCACTTTACAGTGGCCGCATTTCCCTGCACCGCAGCGCATATGGGTCTCCAGCGTCACAAGGATATCCTTTGAACGGAGGCCTAAATCCAATAAATCTCCCGCCACTTTCCGGATTCTTTCCGGAGATGCACAGATCAGCGCGGTGGTATTGGACCAGTCCACATCCAGGTCCGGCAGCAGGTCGTTTACATGCCCCTGAATCGCATCCACTTTGTCCGTTGGATCTTTAAAGGCATACTTTACATTGAAATTCGGAATTTTCGACCACTCGACCATTTCCTCTTTATAAATCAGTTTTTCATAACGAAGGGCACTGCCCAGAATAAATATCTTTTTAAAATCCTCCGTATTTTTAATTACCGGTTCAATCACGGTTCTAAGAGGAGCCATGGCTACACCGGATCCGATGAAAATCAGGTTGCGCCCTTTCAGCGAATTATACGGGTATGCATGACCATAGGGTCCTCGAAGGCCTACCTTGTCTTTAACCTTCATATCAAAGAGCACATCGGTAACGGATCCTACGTCTTTAAAGTCAAATACCAATTCGTCGGACTGGCCCGGACCAAAGGGGATGGAAAGCGGAATTTCGCCTTTACCAAACACCGTTAACTGGAAAAACTGTCCTTTGTGTTCATAATTTTTGTGAAGTTCCGGATCATCGTATTTCATGAAAATACGCTTGATTTCAGGAGTTTCCTGCTTGATTCCGGTAATTGTTGCAACATCCGGCGTATAAAGGCCATGACGGTTTTTCAGCTCACGATCCTTGATGATATGACGGATTTCCGTCGTCTGATGCACCGCCGGTGGCTCTGGATTTTCCGTTGCCGCCTTTCGCATGGCCCTCATGATATCGATGATGCTGATATACGTCGGACATACATCGGTACATCTTCCGCAGCCGGAACAGCCCTTGTGGCCGAAGCGTTCCTCAATATACTTCAGTTTGTCGTAGATTCTGTAACGAACCCGGGAAATTGCGTCTCTTGGATTGTGGTACTCGGCATTTCTGGTAAAATGCTCACTTTGACAGGAATCCCAGTAGCGGACCCTTTTCCCCTCATTCTGATCGACCTTTTCCTCCACCACGTTAAAACAGGTGCAGGTGGGGCATACGTTGGTACATCCGGTACAGCCGATACAGGCATTCGCTTCGTCAACCCAAAAGTCTGCATTGAAGGTCTTTGCCATGTCATCCCACAGGTTGGACAGATCCATTTTTAATGGAAAACTTTCTTCCACGGCTTCCCGCAAGTCGTTTTTATCCTTCAACAGACGTTCATCCGTTTCCGTAAAGAAAGACTCCGCGTCATTAATCAGTGCCTGTCCTTTTATGGTTCCCACCTCTACTAAAAAGAAGGAATCAAAAGGCGTAAAAGACAGATCATACCCCACCGTAGAGAATACACCGGTTCCAATGGAAGTACAGAAACAGTGCTCTCCGGCCCGAAGACAGTTTACCGCGATTATGGTATTTTCCGGTCTTCTGGATTTATAATTGGGATCGGGAAACTCCCGCTGAAAGAACCGGTCTTTGTAATCAATTCCATAGGTATCACAGGCTCGGATACCATAGAGAATTCTGTTTTTCGCGTGCTGCTTGGAAAGGCCTTTTACCTCAATTCCTTCTTCCCTTCGTTTCCAGCTGAACAGGGCTTCTTTCTGTTCAAAGACCATTTCCTTAACCGGCAGCGTCAGATTAATATAATCCTCCGTTCTTACCCCTTCACCGAGGGGCGTCAAATTAATGTCTTTGCCTTTTCCAACAGGAACATACACCGTGCTTTTTTCATTCCATAGTCCAAGCACCTGGTCTAATTGATCTCTATCTAGGGTATACAACTTATTTGTCGACATTACTCCACCTCAATTCTTACCGCTGAAACCTTCAGCGCCGGTATATTAATAATCGGATCCAGATTTCTACCCGTCAGCCGGTTGGCTGGAGATTCCGCAAAATGGAACGGAACGAACAGGGTTTTTTCGTTGATGCGGTTGGTCACCATGGCCGGGGCCACGATGCTGCCTCTTGCCGAGGTAATTCGAATCGGCTGATGGTTTTTAACGCCCAGCTCTTCCGCATCCTTGGTGTGAATTTCCACAAAGCCTTCCGGATATTCCAGGGCAAGGGTCCAGACTTTCCGGGTCATGGTACCGGTATGGTACTGATGGGTTACTCTTCCCGTGGTGACCAGGAATGGATATTCCTCACTTCGCTGGTCGCCGATAAATTCAAAATCATTTACGGTAAAAAGACCTTTGCCTCTTTTAAATTCATCCACGTGTAGAATCGGGGTTCCCGGATGCTCCTTGTCAGGACAGGGCCACTGAATGCCCACTTCCTGGATCCGGTCGTGGCTGATCCCTCCATAGATCTCGGTGGCTTCATTAATTTCGTCCATAATATCCGAAGGGCTCTGATAGTCGACGTCCATGCCGATCCGTTTCATGATCTCGGTCATAATTTCCCAGTCCGGCTTCGCATCCCCAAGGGGTTCGATGACTTTATGAATCATCTGCACCCGTCGATCGGTATTGGTATAGGTGCCTTCTCTTTCTAAAAAGCTGCCCGCCGGAAGTACCACATCGGCAAACTTCGCGGTCTCGGTTAAAAAGATGTCCTGCACCACCAAAAATGGAAGCTTTTCCAGACACTTCAGGGTATGAATCTGATCAGGGTCCGACAGCACCGGATTTTCTCCGACAATATAGGCGACCTTCATCTTTCCTTCCTCCATCAGGTCAAACATTTCAATAATGTTTCTGCCCCGAAGACAGGAAAAATCTCCCCATACTTTGTTGAAGCGTTCCTTGGTTTCCGGCCACTCCGGACGCTGATAGCCCGGTAAAAAGTCCGGAAGTGCGCCCATATCTCCGGCGCCCTGTACGTTGTTTTGTCCTCTGAGGGGATTAATCCCGGTAGAGGGTCTACCCACATGCCCGGTAATCATCGCCAGATTTGCCAGGGCCCGAATGCTTTTTACACCGGTGGTTTGCTGGGTAACGCCCATGGTAAAGAGAATCATTGCTTTATCGGTAGTCGCGTACTTTCTCGCAAACTGCCGAATCATATCCGCTTTTACTCTTGAAATGGACTCCGCCCATTCCGGAGTACAGTCCTCTACGGATTTTTTCATTTCTTCGTAATTTTCCGTTCGGTTTTTAATAAATTCCTCATCCACCAGACCTTCTTTAATAATAACGTGGATCATTGCATTGATCATTGGTAAATTCGTTCCCGGCTCAATAGGGGCATGAGCGTGGGCAAAATCCGTCAATCGAATTTTTCTAGGATCCACCACGTACAACTCTGCACCTTTTTCCAGGGCCTCAAAAATTCGGGTACTGGCTAAGGGGTGCTGCTCGGTGGTGTTGGAGCCGATCACCATAATAAACTCCGCATCGCTGATGTCATTCATCGTGTTGGTTGCGCCTCCGGTTCCAAATGAGGTAGAAAGACCTTCTACCGTAGGGCTGTGTCAGAGGCGGGCGCAGTGATCAATACTGCTGGTTTTCAGCCCGGCTCTTGCCATTTTCGCCATCAGGAAATTCTCCTCGTTGGTACATCGGGCGGAGGAAATCAGGCCGATTCGGTCCGTATTGTCCTCTTCGGTCATTGCCTCTTTAAATTTTGCTGCGACCAGATCCAGGGCCTCGTCCCAGCCGGCCTCTCTGAAGTTTCCGTCCTTTTGACGTATCAACGGAGTCTTCAGCCGTCGGGAATCCCTTACAAAGGCAAAGCCGTGCCATCCTTTGGAACAGAGTTTTCCCTGACTGACCACATGGTTATAACTCGGGGCGATCCCTAAAATCGTATCATCATCTGCTACATTTACGTAAATCCCGCAGCCGCAGCCGCAGTATCCACAAGTCGTTTCCACACGTTTCAACAAAATCCCTCCTTTTTTTATCCGGATATTCAAAAAATTCACTCTATATTATTATACTGTGTTTTACGTTTTTTAACAATTACTATTATCTGGAATAGCAATGAATTATCCCTATTCCTTCTCACCCTTGACAAACAAACCGGGAACATACTATTCTTTAAGTAACTAAAGCTATTATAGGTAAAGGGGCTACTAAAGAGTGAGAAACACAAATGAAAAAACCATTAACAAAAAAACCATAAAACCAAATTATACAATGATGATTTTAATTACCACTTTTCTCTTAATCGGCCTCGGGGTGTATTTTTTAAACACGGCCCTGATCGGTTTATTTTTCGGCAGTGTCCTGTCCCTGGTATTCTGTCTAAAATCCGGATTTACAATGAAAGAATCGTTAAAAATGATTTTTCTGGGGATTCAAAACGCGAAGATTATTGTGATGATCATGTCGTTAATCGGGGTCCTTTCCGCCCTTTGGATGGCCAGCGGCACAATGGCTACCTTAATGGATTATGGATTCAGTCATCTGTTGAACTTCAATCTGGTCCTCTCGATTTTTGTAATTACCGGAGTTTTTTCGCTGATCCTCGGTACTTCCATCGGTACTTTAAGTGTTCTTGGGATTCCTTTAATGGAGATCGGTACGGCCCTGGGCATCCCTCCGGGGATTATCGGCGGCGCCCTGGTTTCCGGCATTTATATCGGCGACCGGATCTCACCGATATCCAGCAGTTTAAATCTCAATGCCTCGATGACCGGGACGCTGGTAATTGATAATATCAAAACCGGCTTTAAAACCATCGGCCCGGTAATTCTTTTTTCTGCCATTCTTTACGGCGTCATCGGCCGAGGCTACGTCGCCGGAAATGCCCACATTGAGAAAATATCGGTGATAAAAGATCTGTTATCCACCCATTTTCATTTAAGTCTGATCAGTTTGGTCCCGGTGCTTTTACTAACCCTGCTTGCAGTGATGAAAGTAAAAATTGTCTATGGGATGATGATCAGTATTCTCTCAACGGTTCTGCTGATTCTGGCAGGCGGAAATACCGGATTTACCGAACTGTTTTCCATTATGGTCTACGGCTTTCATCCGGAAAACCCGGCACTTAACGAGGTCATCTCCGGCGGCGGATTTTTATCAATGATCAATGTAATTCTCGTCATTGTTTTTTCCACCGGATTCAGCGGAATCCTCGAGCATTCCGGCGGCATAAAGCCGCTGATTGAAAGGTTTTCCAACAGGGTGAAACGCCCCGGTCAGCTGGTTGGAAAAACTTCCCTGCTGGCCTTTTCGATCAATCTCGTTACCTGCAACCAAAGCCTTTCACTGATTATTCCCGGAAGGTTTTTACCGGGAACCTTTGAGGAAAAAGGTCTGACCCGGCTGAATCTTTCCAGGACCCTGGGGGATACCGGTGTGGTAACCGTGCCGCTGATCCCTTGGAATGTAAACGCCATTGCCATTGTATCGATCATTGGCGTCAGCACCTTCAGTTATGCTCCTTATGCATTTTTATGTCTCCTGCTGCCTTTTTACAATATCCTCCACGAGGCTTTAGGGCAAAAAAATAAACCCCTCAAAGGGAGAGGGTTTACTTCAAAGGTTTTCAAGCCGCTGCAGGATTTGTTGGTCCATCAGAAATCGTAACGGATGAGTGCTGCTGGGGAGAACCGAAGGGTCTATAATGTTCTTAGAAAGGAGAGCATCGATTGATTAAACGCTTCCCAGTTGTCCTGGTTCGCAATATGGTTGGCGCTGCTTACCACCGCCCGATGACTTCCCAGGACCCGATTATGCCATTTATCTGAAAGCCTTCTGGTATATATATCGTCTGCTCCGTACGTGATCAGCATCGGTCGAAGGGCCGGCTGGGAAATACCCTCAATCATATCCTCACCCATATCTCCGGTGATCTTCATCATCAGATTTTTTCCTGTTTTCGCGGCTGTTTCCTCCATGTATTTCCGGGTTTCTGAAGCATTGGCTCTATGTTTGGCAAAGGAACGATAAAACATCTTATCCGGCATCAGTCTCAAGGTTCCTGCCATGTGAAAGGCCGGTTTCAGCAGTCTGCTGTATTTAGGGTGCAGCGGTATTCCTCCAATATGAATGGTGGCCAGAACCCGTTCGGGGTATTGATGCAACACATGCTGAATGACAAAGCTCCCAAGGGAAAGCCCTCCTAATACTGCACGGTCCGTTCCGGTTTCATCCAGCAATTCCACCAGACACTCGGCTGCCATCAACGAAAAACGGATGTTATGCTTTTCCAGGGTTGAGCGCCCATGCCCCGGCATATCCCAAACAATAACCTGGTATTCTTTCTCCAGGGCACTCACCTGTTTTTCAAAAGTTTGGTGATCCATACCTACCCCATGGCACAATACCACCACCGGTGCTCCTTTGGGTCCGGTAAATTCGTAATAGATAGCTCCATATTGGGATTTACAAATCATTGTATTCTCTCCTTTTTAACAGATACCTTGAACGTTGACTTTGAACGCTTTCGATAAAAAAATCGCTATTGGATTTCATTTTATATCGGACAGGCCTCTAGGTTAGGTTCAGGGTATCGGAAATCATCACTTTTTAGAACAGTCTTAAGAACCTTTTTCTCTACCCCGTCGGTCAGAGTTTATTTCCGCCTTAAGATGGAGAAAAATCAGCTCCAATAAAAAAGGCAGTAAAAACTGTTGTTTTCACCACCTCTTTTACTGCCTCACTAAAGTATTCTCCCCCTGTAACGGCAGTTTTTCACGGTATTCCTTTTCATACCCTATGCTTTTTCTTACTCATTACTTGTTCTTACTCCTCCGCCTCCGGTGAAGTATAATGAATTTCGGTGTCTTCCGAAATTTCATAGATGAATAAATCCTCAGAGATCTCCGATGCATTCAGCTCTAGATTTTCCATTGTCCGGACCGAACGATCGCCGTGTTCGGAGTGATGGGCCACCTTAATCGGAAGATCCGTGGATTCATCGACCCATAACTCATGATAAGGAGCATCTTCATGATATCGATACTGATACTTGGTCGTTTCTATTCCATGCAGTGTTTCCTGTCCTATCTCTGTTATTTCCACAGCCTCCTGAATCTCTTCCAGGATGGATTCCATCAGAAAAATTTCCTGATAAAAACTGAGACTTTCCTCTCCGACATGGGAAATTTCCACATAATTTTCCCGGTCACTATACAACGTGTACATCCGGTCCTCTCCGGGATAAATCCGGGTAATTTCTCTTCCCGCCACTTGGGTGACCGTTCGAAATGCCTGATTTTCTCCAACGGTGAGTTCGGTAATCGATTCCTGCATTGCCTGATCATTGATCTCCATGGTAAAGCTGACGGTTCCTTTGTAATTCCGAAGGTGCTCCAACGCCTCTTCCATGGCATGTACCACGGAACTTCCATTGTTCCCCGTAAGCATCGGGCTGAGGCTTGTTACTAATACCAGGATAAGAGCAACTGCGAGGATCCATCGGCGTTTTCTCCAGGGAAACCCTTTTTCCTTATCCGATACCCCTTCTTTTTCCTCTTGCTCCCCGGGTCTGAGGCTTTTAACCCTCCGCAGGGTATCCAATACTTCATACAGCTCTCTTTTTTCATCTTCGGGAATATTGCTGTTTTCCACAGCCTCCTCCCCGGGTTTTTCTTCCCGGTTTAAATCATCAATCCACTGGGAGACCCATTCTTCCTTTTGTTTATCCTGAAAGGATTTTTTATCATTTGGGGAATTGCTGTCTTTTGAGTTCATCTATAGACCTCCTACAACGATCTCTTTTAGTTTCTTTAACGCTCGATATTGAATACTTTTGATCGTTCCTTCCGGCATTTTCATAATTCCTGCGGTTTCCTTCACCGAATACCCTTCCAGGACCCTCAGTCGAAGGATTTTTTCCTCCTGCTCCGATAGTTCCTCCATTAATTCCGTTACTAACAGATCATCTAATTTTTCCTCTTCCCGGGAAAAAGCTTTCCCCCTTTCTTCGAAGGGTTCCATGGTTATAATTCTGGGGTTTCTTCCCCGTTTTCTCCAAAGGTCATACAAAGCATTCTGGGCACTCCGGTAAAGATAGGGTTCGCTTTTTCCAAAATCAATCTGCCCTTTTTGGCATTGCCGATAAAACCGGTAGAAAACCTCCTGGGTCAGTTCCTCGGCCTCTTCTTTGTTTTGCAGTCGTTTATAAAGATACCCTTTCAGCTTGTTATAATAAGTATTATACAGCTCCTGAAAGAGTATGCTGTTTTTATACTCTTCTGCAGTATCCTTCTTTATGGAGCGCTCCATAGTTTCACCTCTTATCTGATACTTCTTACTACGAAACCCCTTTGCTTTCGGTTGCACTTTTTATCCGCTAGGGGTTGATCGGTGCAGTTTTTTTATTATTAATCTCATTGATTATATACCGGAATCCCCAACCCTTTAACCACGTTTGAAAAATAAAAATATTGTAGAGTGCTGCGCTGCCTGAGATTGGGATAAAGGGTTTAATCGATGTCCAAATATTTTTGTTAACGCAGTTGAATTTGGGGCTCATCCAAATGAATATTTAAGTTCAGATCCCCGTTTTCATCCAGCAACTGCTCTAC
>SKOH01000160.1 GCA_007120165.1 Clostridiales bacterium | reverse complement strand
TTTAAAAAGATATTTAAAGGATTCCGTACTGAAGGTAAGCTGGGGTAACCACCGGTTAGCAAACATAAAAAGGACTGATTGTAAGGAATACATAATAAGCAAACGCATCACCAAGCTCCATACGCCGTATCCCAGGGAGGCCAAAAGAATCCCGATCATTCCCGAAATCAGGCTGGATGCCAGACTGACCTTAGCCTGCACCTTAAAGTTCAACTGCTTAATGAGCATCGTTCGGGGGATTAGACTGACGGCATTGATAATCAGGACCAGCCCTAACACCGGAATGATCTGTAAAAGCTGAGGTTCATTAAAGAATGAGCTGATCAGCCCTCGGGATGTAAATAGTACAGCGTAAAGAATAATTGAAATGATTAAGTTGAAATAAAAAACTGTAGAAAAATCCACATCTGTAGGCTCTTTCTCCCGGATGAGCCCTTGGGTAAAGCCTGAGTCGATAAATACCTGGGCTAATGAGGTGAAAATAATTACCATACCGATAATTCCGAAGTCTTCCGGCAGTAATAACCTGGCAAGGATAATTTGGATCAATAGCTGAAACCCGTTGTTTCCGGCTTTCTCTATAAAACTCCAAATCATACCTCCGATGGTTTTATCTGTTAATGTTTTATCGCTGCTCATTTATATGCACCTGACTTTCCGTTGTAGTTCCCTGCTTTTCTCCAGGCCGAGTATACGCCTGCTATGATAATTTGTACTATAAATCCTCTGCCTACAGTGTTCTTGCGATGGAAATCTTCCCCTTCAGCGCTACTAATAATCCAGCGATAGTAGGATATTTTTTAAGCAGGATTATCTTTAAAAACTCCGTTAAACCATTTTCGCTGATATAATATCTATACTTTTCCCTGGCGGTCCCGGAAAAATCATTTTTTAAAAGAGAGATAATAACATAATATATTAAATTCACTTTCTCAATTTCATCCCTGTATTGGTAATTGTAATACTTATCCGCCTTTTTCAGCGTTTCAATCCGGTTTAAATTTATTCTAATATCCTTTTCCTTGTTATAATTGATCATAAGATTTGTCATCATGGAGTTCTCTACACCGATTCGGTAGGCGGACATCGCCTCATCAATATAATAAATCTGCCCTTCCGCTGCGGTATATAATGATAAAGCATAGTCGTCATGTCTGGCATTTAGGATCCACTCGGGAAGAGGTTTCCTAAAAAAATCCGTTCGTATTACCCTGGAAGAGACATGCACGATTCCCCCTATGGCGGATTCTTTAATACTTATTTTTTTAGAGCCCTTGCTTCTTAATCCAAGATAGCTGCCCAGGGGTTTTTTATTCGTATCCACAATTTTTACTTTATGAATACACATAGTAAAATCCATATTCTTCTCAAGAAACTCCACCTGCTTTTTCAATTTATCCTTTTCAGTCCAGAAGTCATCCCCCTCACAAGTCGCAATATATTTACCGGTCACTAAGGGCATCATAAAATCATGCAGCGGTTTTTTACCCTTCGAGAACTGATTTTCTTTCTGATAAATGGGTTTTACTATATCTGGGTATTTTCTATGATACGCCCTAATTATTTCTGCTGTCTTATCCGTAGAAGCATCATCATGTACCAGTATTTCAAAGGGAAAGGGCGTTTCCTGCATAATGAAACTATCCAGGGCATCTTTAATATATTTTTCATGATTATAGGTTATACAGCATATGCTTACTAAGGGTTTCATCCTGATCCTTCTTTCTATATTTATTTAGTTTGTTCAAATCAATGTAATTGCTATAGTAGTCCCCTATCTGAACTTGTAAAACAACACTATGGAAAGACTAAACCATAATTCGGTAGATACTAAATAACTGCCGCTAAACATCAGCATCGTGAAGGGGTATAAAATGATGACAACCCATATTCTATTTCTTGTATCGTACTTAACCATACGTTTGATTTTCCGTATTATGCTTAGCGTAAAAAGGAGAAATATGCTTAAATAAATAATGCCGCCGCTTAACAATATTTCCAATAAGATATTATGGGGGTTTGACGAAACCCTCCAGTAAGAAAAATATCCATATCCCAGTATCGGTTTTTTCTGAATTAAATCTAACGCATTTAAATATACATCATCTCTTCCTGAAGAACCGGACCAGTCGATACCGATTTCCGGATTAATAAACGCAATGGCTCTGTTGTAGCCTACCATAAAAGCATTATTAGAACCCAGCATCTGGAATAACAGCATAATGGCCAGTAAAACAACGGATAATTTCAACATGCTGTTTCGCTTCCGCTGTTTGATCAGTTGAATCAGAAAGAAAAGCAAATAAACAATAACCAGAACAAAAGCACCTCTTCCCCCCGATAAAACAGCGCCAATAAAATTGGTTAGTACGAATAAATAAAGAGCCCCCTTATATAATCTGTACTGTGTGAACTTAAACCTTTTGTGGCGGCTGCCGAACAATAAGAAATATAAGGTCAGCCCAAAGGCGATGGCGGAGATGTACGAAGCCGTTTGATAGGATGCTCCACCGATACCGGTAACACGGATATCGGACATCATCGGAATCACCAGTACAAAAATAGTTGACAGACTTATTAGTAATACTATGACTTCTATCCATTTGGTAAGCTCTTCCACCCGATGGGCATTAGCGTAAGTAAATGCCAGATAGTAAGAGGGTAAAGACCATAGCAAAAAGAACGTAAACCATCTTGATTCATCGGTGCTTGACTCTCCCAAAAGCAGTATATTAAATAAATATCCAAATACAAAGACCAGCGGCAAGCCCAGCAGCTTGAGATCTTTTCTTCTGAACTTGGGGTTTTCTAAAATCAGATAACCTACAAAGAAAATCAGGGCTGACAGGGCAATTAAAATATTGTACATCAAATAGCTGTTGGAGCTGTCGATTCCCTGATATTCCATACCCAGCAATCCGGAAATGGAAAAATACACGATAATGCTAAAAAGCGATAGAATTCCAATTATATACTTCATTCCCATCACCATTCTTCATTTATTTTTATTACGGTCCGCGATCGATTCCTACGGCAAAACATCCCGGAAAGGCTTCGTTATTTGCTCCAGACAACCCTGTTTACATAATCCGTATAAGAAAGTATTATCCTCAGCACCTTTACGGACACATTAGCCATAGTATAATCCGCTACCGGTTTCATGTTTTCTTCCTGCCTTTCCAAAACTTCCAACCCTTGCAGTACTCTCTCTTTCTTAAGGCCCACCATCATTACCGAAGCCTCTTCCATCGCTTCCGGTCTTTCATGAGCCTGTCTGATATTCAGCGCTCTAAACCCTAAAATTGATGATTCTTCACTGATCGTACCGCTATCACTAAGGACCGCCTTGGCACCCTTCTGGAGCTTCACATAGTCGTTAAAACCTAAGGGCTTCATTGCCTTTATTAACGGATTGAATGAAATTTCTTTAGCTTCAATCATGTTTCTCGTTCTGGGATGAGTACTTAAAATTAACGGTATCCGGTATTTTTCCGCGATGGTATTTAACGTCTCGACCAGATCCATAAAGTTCTTTTCCGAATTAATATTTTCTTCCCTGTGGGCAGACACTACAAAATAATTCCCTTTTACCAGGTTCAGTTTTTTTAAAACCTCGGACTTTTCGATATCCTCTTTTCGTGATTCAAGAACTTCAAACATCGGACTTCCGGTTTTGATAATTCGGTCTGCCGGGATTCCTTCTCTGAGTAGATATTCCCTGGCAATATCACTATAGGTAAGATTAATGTCGGCAATATGATCCGCAATTTTTCGATTGGTCTCTTCCGGTACCCGCTGATCAAAACATCGATTCCCCGCTTCCATATGAAAAATCGGAATCTGCTTTCTTTTCGCTGCCAGGGCACATAGACAGCTGTTGGTATCTCCCAGGATTAAAAATGCCTCGGGTTTAACTTCTTCCAATATCGGATCGATTTTCAACAGAATATGCCCGATGGTCTCCACTGGAGTCTTCCCTGCTGCATTTAAAAAATAATCCGGTTTCTTCAAGTCAAAATCCTTAAAAAACACTTCATTAAGTTCATAGTCATAATTTTGCCCGGTATGCACGAGGGTATGCTCAATGACTTCGGATTCTTCGAGTCTATTGATTACTGCAGATAAGCGAATAATCTCCGGCCTTGTGCCCACCACTGTCATAATTTTCAGTTTCTTCATAAGCTATACCTCCAAGTAGTAGGTATCCGGTTTATCCGGATCAAAGGGCTCGTTTACCCACATCAGCGTTACCATATCCCGTTCTCCCAGGTTTTCAATATTGTGGGTATAGCCCGGGGGGATATCAACCACTTCCATTTTTTCATCGCTTACAGGATATTCAATCACTGCATTTTCACCGATTTTTCTAAAACGGATAACCCCTTTTCCGCTTACCACTAAAAATTTCTCATTTTTTGTATGGTGCCAGTGATTCCCTTTGGTAATTCCGGGCCGGGATACATTCACGGAAATCTGTCCCCTATCACTGGTCCGGATGATCTCCGTAAAGGAACCCCGGTGGTCCACGTTCATCGGAAGGTCATAACTGAAATTATCTTCCGGCACGTAACTAAGATAAGTACTGTACAATTGCTTTATAAAGGGATCCGTCATATTGGGTATAGATTTATCCTGCCGGGTCATTTTAAATGAATAAAGAAGTTCAACAATTTCCCCGAGTTTTTCTTGATGAACTGTGGGGACTTCACAGAAGGGGTTCTTTCGGTTTTCCTGCCCCTCCATGGCGCCGATGAGTTCTTCTACCACATCATCGATATAGACCAGCTTCATCAGGGTTTCCGGGTCGTTTACCTGCACCGGAAGCTCCCGGGCAATGTTGTGACAGAAGGTGGCAACCGCACTGTTGTAGTTGGGCTTGCACCATTTCCCGAAGACATTTGGGAACCGATATACGAAAGTTTTTGCACCGGTTTCCTTGCCGTAGGCAAAGATCAAATCCTCTCCGGCTTTTTTACTTTGTCCGTAGGGGTGGTCCCCCGCAGCATGAATAGAAGAAGAAAACATAACCGGACAACGGTTATTCTGCTTTTTCAGCGTCTCCAGTAATGCCGCAGTAAACCCCCGGTTCCCTATCATATACTCCTTTTCCTCCCTTGGACGGTTTACCCCGGCCAGATGGAAAACAAAATCCGCTTTACTGCAGAATTCCTCCAGTTTAGTAATATTGGTCTCTCGGGTATATGCCATTATTTCTTTGTATTCGCGGTTTGTAAGTTCGCTTATCAAGTTTTTTCCAATAAAGCCGTTTGCGCCAGTAATCATAATTCTCATAACCCGACCACCTTTCCAGCTCCTTTGTTACGTAGTTTAACGTAAGGAGTTTTTCTTTTATCTCTTCTACATTTAACCGCCTGGTATTATGGGAATTGTACTCCTCTTCGTATAGCCGCTGCTGATCCCCTTCTGTAAAGTACTTGTCATAGTTCAAGTCCCTGGTATCCGCAGGCACACGATAAAACCCGCCTAAGTCCTGGGCTACTAAATGTTCTTCTTTTGTTAGAAGCGTCTCATAGAGTTTTTCCCCATGCCTGGAGCCGATCACTTTTATTTCGTTCTCCGCATTAAACAGTTCTTTAAGAGCCTGGGCCAAATCCCCCACGGTGGCGGCCGGTGACTTCTGTACCATAATATCCCCCGCTTTTCCGTGCTGAAAGGCAAATACCACCAGTTCCACCGCTTCCTGAAGACACATTAGAAAACGGGTCATATTGGGATCGGTAATGGTTAACGGCTCGTCATTCTTTATCTGGCTGATAAACAGCGGAATGACGGAGCCTCTGGAAGCCATCACATTTCCATACCGGGTGCCGCAAATCAACGTCTTTTCAGGATCCACTTTCAGGGATTTCGCCACAAATACCTTTTCCATCATGGCTTTGGAGATCCCCATGGCATTGATCGGGTACGCCGCTTTATCGGTAGACAGGCAGATCACTTTGGAAACTCCCATCTCCACTGCGGCGGTCAGCACATTATCAGTACCGAGAACGTTGGTTTTTACCGCTTCAATCGGAAAAAACTCACAGGAGGGTACCTGTTTAAGAGCTGCCGCATGAAAAATGTAATCCACCTGATGCATCGCATTTTTCACGCTGCCGAGATCCCGTACATCCCCGATATAAAACTTCAATTTATCATTTTTGTATTTATTTCTCATATCATCCTGTTTTTTCTCATCTCTGGAAAATATCCGAATTTCCTTGATCCCCGTATCAAGGAACCTTTCCATAACTGCATTTCCAAAGGATCCGGTTCCTCCGGTTATTAATAGGACTTTATCGGTAAACATTTCCCCACCTCATTTCCCCTCGTTGAAATGCCTCATAATAATCTCGTATGAATGCTTTGCGGTATAATGATTTTCTAAATAAGTCCGTGCATTTTTCCCGATTTCAGCTCGCAGACTTTCGTCACATAATTTATTCACCAACAGATTGAACTCCTTCAGATTGCCGCTTTCACACCAGTAACCGAAGTTTCCCTTTTTCAGCACCTCATTAATATCGGTGTTTACATCCGTAGCTGCTAAAACCGGCATCGAGGCCTGCATATAGGAAAGCATTCTGGAGGGAAAATTCGGGACTGTGAATCGAGGGTCAAGAAATATCAACCCTACATCCGAGGCGTTGGCTAATACTTCGTAATCGCTCCTGGGCAACTGACTGAGAAGTTTCGCATTTTCAGGGCGTCCTTGATGGAAGTATTGCTGGAGTTTTGTGAACTCCGTTCCCGATCCCACAATCAGGAAAAACGCATGGGGGCTGGTCTCATTATTTTTAATGCATTCAAGAAGAAAATGGATCCCTTGAGGTTTGCCTAAATTGCCGCCATAGATAAAAAGGGTCTTATCAAGAGGGATTTCGTATTTTTGCTTGATTTCTCTTTTCCGGTCCTCTGAAATTGCGATATCCATCGGATCAATACAGTTGGGACACACCTCCAGGCTGCTCCGTTTCAGGGACCGGTTGTTGTCTAAAAGAAATTCAATATTTGCATCGGACATACAGCCGATATAATCGGAAATTGCATACAGACGCTCTTCTTTGCTCCGAAAATACTTATAAATTATCCCCTTAACCCCATCAGTCTTTAACATGCCCAAATCCACTGCATTTTGAGGGAAAATATCTTTCAGCAGCAGATAGGACTTAGCCTGATCTCTGGTCTTAACAAACTCTACGGCTTTTTGCAGAGTAATGGGAGGCGTGGAATAAAGCACCAGATCAAATCGAATGTCATTAAAATATTTCTTAATTGCCGATTTGAATTTTGATTCCAGGGTTACGGTGGAGATTCCTTTTTCCAATAGGGTGGTTTTCTGGGTATTGCCGATTTGAAGTTTTAATATTTGAGTTTTGCCATAATCCATGATTTTTGTCGGTTCATTTTTCCATTTTTCCGTGGGAGAGATAATATACAGATTATGACCGTCTTTGACAAACTCCCGCATTAAGTCCGTATATAACCCGTATTCGTCAATGGTTGAAAAGTCTATCAGCGTTAAAAACAATACATTCATCAATGGACTCTCCTCCCCCTACCTGCTTGTTTATAAAAAGCCTTAATCAAGCCGACAATTCTCCCCATGTCTTCGCTGTTATATCTCTGATCGCAAATAAGGGACAGACAGTTATTATATAAGTCCCTTTCCTTTATGGCATGCACATCGGTTAACGGCCAATGGATAGGACAGTATATGCTGTTATCAATCAGATATTGCTGCAGTTCGTTCCTCTTTCCCTTTGCGATCCGTATCGGTACGAATAAAGGCACATCTTTATCGGACAATGCAACGCTTTCCACTCCTTTGATATCCTTCAGTCCTTCAATTAATATCTTGGAATTTTCCTTTCTTGCTTTTATTATCTTTTCCCGATCCAGGGATTTAATACCAGTCTCCACAGATGCAGGGACCCCGCAGCCTTTATAATCTTTATCCAGTAACTCTTCCGCTTTATTAAACATTGTTAAGAATATTTTCTTTTCTCCGATTCCCTCTTCAATAAACTGTTTTTTCAACCTGGCCGCTTTCCTGCGGAGCTCAATATACCTCAGGTTCAGTCTGTCAGGCCCATTGATTTCAAAGGGTCCGCTACTCTTTAATGCAATCGCCCCACCCGTTACTCCCGTCCACTTCCTTAAACTGCTGTATACATAATTCGACTTCCTATGATTTGGAGGATCCGAAAACCAGGAGTGAGTGGCATCTTCAATAATGATTTTCCCCCGTTTTCTGAATTCCTCTATGGACTGATCCGCTATTTCGCTAGCAAATCCAAAATACTTCATAATCAATATCACGTCACAGGAAGTTTCAACGTCTACTTCATAGGTATATCTGCCTTTTTGCAGCCGGACATTATAAAACTCAACATCTATACCATTGTCCATAAAAGGCTGAATCATGGTATGACAACAGTAGGAGGGCATAGCTACAGAACCTATAGGTTCAGAAGCTTGAATATCTTTAATAATAAGATCCAATGCAGTTCTTCCCGATAGCAAATATTGATGGGCGCTGCCTATTTCCCGTTCTTCACCTTTTGCTATATCGGTTTCCCAGAATTCGCTTCCGATTTCACTCCTCAATTATCTCACCACTTTCCGCTAAATATCCATGGTTTCCTCTTCGGTACTCAAACCTTTCCTATAATTATGCAGGGCCATTGCTGAATCCAGCCCGGAACCCTCTATATCGGTCCGTTTCATTGCCGTTTCAAAGGTTTTGAGTATGATAACAATATCTTTCATCAGAGTGATCTCTTCAACATAGAGGATATCAAAATGAAAGCGCTGTTCCCATGTGGCGGTATTCCTTCCATTAATCTGTGCCAGACCCGATAACCCCGGTCTTACAGAATGCCTTTTTCTTTCAGCTTCCGTATAATATGGGATATACTCCACCCGTAGGGGTCTCGGCCCCACCACACTCATATCCCCTTTCAAAATATTAATCAGTTCCGGCAGCTCGTCCAGGGAAGTGCTGCGAAGCAGCGCGCCAAACTTCGTAAGCCTGATGGAGTCCGGCAGCAGCGCACCATTTTCATCCTTTTCCTCTGTCATGGTTCTGAATTTATACATCGTGAAAACCTTCTCATTCAGACCCGGTCTTTTCTGCTTAAACAGGATAGGACTGCCAAGTTTCACTCTAACCAAAATGGCTGCCAGTAATAAAACCGGGAACAGAACAATCAGTCCGATCAGGGATAAAATAATATCCATCGGTCTTTTAAAATATTCGGCGTATATTCCTGCTTGCCGACCCGCAGTACGGTTTACTTCATCCTTTTTTATCATCTCGATCCCCCTCCATGGATAACACTGAAATTATTTTCTATATTCCGGAAAAAAGTCACTATCGTTAATTTCAGGGTTATCGTTATCTCTTATCGTTCTTAACTCATCATACTTCTCTGGGTTAAATATCTTCTTTCCGATTGAAAAGATTGTGTCAGAATTCTTATTGAACTGTTTTTTACACTTGAATATACCGTCTTCTTTCGCCCCAAGGCCGCCACCTAAGTGAAAGGTCTTATAACCGTTCTCGCACCCCCAGCGTGAGGTTTCATATACCAGCAAGTTGAGTATCTTAAGCTTTTGGTATTCTTTATCAGACCCGAATAAATGTCCATGCATCTGGTCCGTGCCCAGCAAAATGATCGTACTTGCGATTACTTTGTTTTCAAATACCGCATAAAAGAGCAAAGAGTTATTTTTTAAATCATGGAGGATACTGTTGTAAAATTCACTGCCAAAATAGTAATACTCCGCTGCTGCGGCGTGATGCATGGTAGCATTATAAAGAGGAATAAAGCTGTCGATTAATTGTGGGCTTCTCCCCCAATAAACTTCCACTCCCTCTTTTATTGCCTTTCTTATACAGCGCCTGTTTTCACTGCCCATATCACTCAAGAGCTGGTCCTTGGAAGTTACATTAATGGTAATTGTTTTCCCAAGCTCCACTACTTCGTAAACCTCTGTACTGCGCTGAGCATTCCCCAGAATCGGATGAAATCGCACAATTTCACTAATCACATTGTTCTCAAGACAATACCTGGAGTACATCTCATCAAATCGAGCCAAACTGCGTTGCTTTACCCTCCCTTCAATAAGTAACCCTCCATAGCCATAGGGTGTACTGAGATCAAAATAAGTCTGGGGTGCAATTTTCTCTTTGAAATTTTTATCCATCCCGATGTCTCTTTTCATAACGACATTGATCGCCCGTATATCTTCATCCTCGTAGTAAATGAGCATCGGTTGTCCATCCCCGTGAATCTCAAATGCTTTTGTATAGCCGGACAGGTAGTATACATCGAAATTTTCAAAACTTTTAACGATGGAATCCCACTTTTCGGCTTCTTCTAATGTGATAATTGTAAGCATGCCTACACCTCCTTTACGGATTGTTTGTCTTCCATTACGGGGCCCTTCCTAAGAACCGCTACTTTTCTTCTTTTCGTTTTTTTAGGTTCAAGCATCCAAAGACCTCTGACAATATCAATCACTTTATCCAGGTCTTCTTCGGTCATTTTGGTATCACTGGGCATACAGAGCCCCCGTCTAAACAGATCCTCCGATACACTGAAGTTATCCTCGTGACGATAGTAGGGATACTTCACATAAAAGGGCTGCATATGCATCGGCTTCCACACCGGGCGGCTTTCAATTTCTTCCTTTTCCAGCGCCAGGATAATATCAAGGGGTTTTACAGGGCTGTCCTTGGCAATAGTCAAAGCACTCAGCCAGTAGTTCGGTTCGCCGGTTTCGGCGATCGGCATCATGGTAATGTCTTTTATATCCTCAAAGGCATCCTTGTAGTAATGGTATATATCTTTCTTCTTGTCGACTCGTATCTCCAGGACTTTCAGCTGCCCTCGGCCGATTCCGGCGACCACATTGCTCATACGGTAGTTAAAGCCCAGTTCCGAGTGCTGATAATGCCGGGCAGGGTCCCTTGCCTGGGTGATTAAAAACTTCGACTTTTTAATGGCCCCTTCATCATCGGAGACCAGCATACCCCCGCCGGAGGTGGTGATGATTTTATTGCCGTTGAAGCTGAAGACGCCGAATTCTCCAAAGGTACCGGTCTGTTTTCCTTTATAGGTGGCCCCGACGGATTCTGCGGCGTCTTCAATAATCGGAACCCGGTATTTACCGCAAAGCCCCTGTATGGCGTCGTAATCGGCACTTTGACCGTAGAGGTTTACCACAATTACCGCTTTCGGCAGCTTATCCATTTCGGCGTGCTTTCTCAGCGCTTTTTCCAGAGCCTTCGGTGACATATTCCATGTGTCCGGCTCGGAGTCGATAAACACCGGGGTGGCCTTCTCGTAAATAATCGGGTTAGCCGATCCGGAAAACGTTAATGTGGAACAGAATACATAGTCTCCCTCATGCATATCCAACAGCCTGAGGGCAATATGAATCGCACCGGTGCCGGAAACCATCGCGGCGGCACTTTTAACGCCGATATACTCTTCCATTTCCTTTTCAAAGGCATTGACATTTGGCCCTACCGGAGCTATCCAGTTGGTATCAAAAGCTTCCTTGACATAATGCTGCTCCAGCCCTCCCATATGGGGAGAGGCCAGCCAGATGGGCCGGGATTTTCCGAAGACGGCCTGGGGGTACGTTTCCTCTCTGGCAAGCATGGCTTCCTGAAAGGTTAAATGCCGGGCCGAGGGAATCAGTTCCTTTACGGTTTTAATCACCGTCCGGGTGATGGTCTCGTCATTGGCTTTCCCGAGAATCAGCTCCAGCTGATCGAGCTTTTCTTTCAGCTCCAGATAATTGTCAAACACCGCACGGGTTTGTAGGATTTTTCGATGGGCTGTTTTATTCAGCCCATGCTCATCGGTCAGGACTTCCTCTTTGATGTCCAGTGGCTTAATATTCCCGGTAATGGAAATCTGAATATCTTTTCCCGGTTTATAACCGGACAGCGTGATAAAGTCTTTGGCCAGGTTGTACATGGACAGCGGCGGACCCATATCCAGGGCGAAGACTTCTCCGCCTTTCATTATGCTTCCCGCTTCCACGATCAGTTTGGCTGCATCCTCCGGGGCTAAAAAGTACCGGGTCAGGGCCTGATCTTCCAGTGTCAGCGGCCCTCCCTGCCGAATTTCCCGCTTGAATCGTTCAATATAATAATGGGCATTGTCGGCTACGTTCCCGAAGCGGACGGCGGAAAACTTTGTATTTGATGTCTGATCCATCGACTGGATGATCATCTCGGCAATGCGCTGGGTAGCATTCACTAAGTGGTTGGGACGCAGGGCTTTATCGGTGGACAGCATAATAAATTTTTCCGTCTGGTACTCATGGGCGGCTTTGGCGACATTCAGTGTTCCAAATACGTTATTAAAAAGAATTTCCGACGGGCCGTTATTCATCGTAACGGTCTTATTGAGGAAGGCACAGTGAAGGACCACTTCCGGCCGGTAATGATTAAATATTCTTTGGATATTGCTTTCATGCTTAACGGTGGCAATCATCGGTGCGATGGTGACCCCGGGATACCGGGCTTCCAAGCTTTTATGAAGTTCGATCAGACTGTTTTCATTGGAATCGACCACCACGAGGGTTTTCGGATCGTGCTCCGCAAGCACCTGACTGATTTCTTTTCCCATCATACCGCCGGCGCCGGTGACAAGGACGGTTTTTCCGCTGCAGCACTTTCGGATTTTCTGATCATCGATGGTCACTTTCTGTTTTCCCAGCAGTTCTTCCGTCGCAATACTTCGAATACTTTTCACAAAGGCGTCTTCCGACTCCGCCTCATACACCGTGGGCATGGTTTTAATATGCAGACCGGTGTTTTTACAGCGGCTGAGGATTTCTCTTTTCCGTTCATCGGAAAGGGAGGGGATTGCCAGCAGGATCGTATTCGCTCCGATTTCCCTGGCTACGGCCTCCAAGTCGTTGATCTTTCCGAGAATCGGAACCCCGGCATTTCGTTTCCCCAGTAATTTCGGGTCATCATCCAGGATCGCCACAGGATAGAGGGGATTGTGGGGATTACTGATCATCTCTTTTACCGTAATCGTCCCGCCGCTCCCGCCGCCGATTACCAGGACCTTCTCGGAGATATTTTTCCGCTTTTCCCGCCTTAACAGCATCTGTCTAAGCGTTCGGTAAATCGACCTTCCCCCCAAGGTAAACAGGGCGCTCAGAAGGGTGGCAAGGAGCACCAGGGGCAAGAAAATCTGTCCGAGAAAGAGCTGCAGAAGGAAAAATACAAAGCCTGCAGATAAATTTGCCGCCATTCCGTAAAATACTTCATCGGTGCCTGCGGTATACCACAGTATGCTGTAGAACTTGAAAATTATAAAAGAAAGCAGAAATATCCCGGTCATGCCGAGACTTATCCGGATATAATTCTCTCCCAGATTATCCAGCACCGTTTTCCCGTAACGGAAATAAAAAGCGAGAAATAACGAAAAATTTACAGCGATGATATCGTAAAACATATGCAGCAGTGGCTTGAAACCTATAGATCTTTTCATAGCAACCGGCCTCCTAATCCTCTTTGTTGCTGATTGTTGAAATAAAAAAACCGCCATAAACTATATGGCAGCTGGACGATCATAGCAGAGTAAACCCTGCATTAGACTCTTGGCTTTGCGTCCTTATCTTTCGATAAGTTTGCCTTTATCCTATATTCGTATTAGAGCAACAAAAATACCGCTGTCATCCCAAAACTCGTCCGGGCATACTCCTTCCCGGATGATCCGGTACCGTTTCTTTGCAGCGGTAATAAAATTCCGGAAAGAGGGAAAGATTAACAGCGACATGATAAGACATCTTCATGGGAATCAGCATCCTTTCTAAACCCTCGGATAAGGACTTTTGCCTAACAGGAAGAGTCGACAAACCGGTTAAGCTCTCCCATATCTGTTATATGTAACTCCTGGCGATTTTTTATCCGTGAAATGCAATACCCATATTTAATGTCCATATATTATTGAATATTCAGTTATCTTAAGTCAAGAAACGAACTTTCATCCTCCTTTTATTTTCCCGGTATAGGCCTTTCCAATAATTCTTATTTAGTAATGGTACTTATACCCATATTGTTAATAATTACACGAACAAATACCGAAATAGGGAAGAAAATCATTTCCGTTCCCGGAAGGCACGCAGCCTCCGTTACTGAAGTCTACGTACCCTGTTTATATTTTTATATCCCCGGAAATATTTTAAAGGAGCCGTAGTCAGCGCCTTCAATATATACGTTATTGTCCTGCACTTTTATCCTGTCATTTTTTAATAGGCGATACAGCTCTTTATACATTTGTAATTGAATGTCCAGTATGCCGTCATAGCCTTCCTGATAAAAGACTTTTACCGGCTGTACACTTTGGAGGATTATCGGCCCGGTGTCGATCCCCTGATCGATAAAATGTGCGGTATTTCCAATGATATGGGTGTTCGCTTCCAGGGCCTGATCTATTGCTTTTCTACCGGGAAACAGCGGCAACAGAGAGGGATGGAAATTGATGATTCTATTCCGATACTCCTCAAGCAACATTCCTTTTAACAAATGATCCCCGAAAGAAAAGCAATAGTCCGCTTCATATTTTTTTAGTGCTTTCAATAAGGCATCGGATAACATTAGATTTTTATCCTGTCCCTTCTCCGGTATATCTTTGTAGTTTAATAATATATAGGGAATACCTAACTCAGAGAGCTTTTCTTTGAGGTAATCGGTTTTTTTATCATCCGAAAAAACAACCTTGACGGCGTTCAGCATTTCAGCATTGTCCAATCCTAAAATCTTATTAAATCGGCCGGCTTTTCCCGATATATAAAATCCCAGTCGCATGATCAACACATCCCTTTACTGTTAGCCAAACCGAGGCTTCCCCCCGGTTTTTCGATACTACTGCACCAGCTCTTTGGTATTTTCAATGATGATGTCGTCGGAAATATATTTTCTAACCAGATACTCCAGATACCGGATCATCACCTGATCGGCAATCATACATCCCCGGCAGGCTCCGGAAAGCTTGATCTTTAAATGCTTATCCTGAAAGCTCACAAGGCCGATATCCCCTCCATCCCGCTGAACTTCCGGTTTGATGATATTAATCAGCATTTCCAGCAGCTGTCCCTCACTTACCGTCGGATCCTTTTTTGCCTCAACAATCGGTGTAAAACTATCCCCGTGAAGAATCGGTTCCGCAAGAACGGGCTTATCCATGTTTTTCCCCAGGAAGGATTCGTCCACATCGAAATACTCCAGAAAATCCTCCAGCTGCTTTCGGTCAACATTGCCGAACCGTTCTTTTTCGTTGGCCAGCATCTGATCAAACCGGTCCTTAGAGATTTGTCCATCCCTTAAAAGGGCGGCGGGACCCATAAGGGCCAGGGAAGTGAAGTCGTTATTGACCCACCGGAGATAACCTACCATATCGTGAAACAGACAATCGGAATGCTTGTCATTTTTGTTTCGGCTGTCCCAGTCCAGCTCATTTTCCAGAACTTCGTAGATATCTTTTTCCACATGATTGACATAGTCAAAAAGGTGGAGCAGATGAAACGGTTCCTTCGCCCGGATATCCTTGGTCAGGTAGCTGCTGTATACTTCTTCGGGTATGGTATCTTTGACAATGTTGACAAAGGCATCCTCGAAACAGTAGCGGTTGTCGGCCCGAAAATGGGAGGAATCCACCTTAAAGGCAAAGCCTGTAATCAGTAACGGAACATCATGTTCCAGGGCTGCTCGGCCCAGGGCTTTGGAGATTGTCAGATAGCATATTTCACAGAAGTTCTGGGTCTTTTTGAAATACGCTCTGTACAGCGACTGCAGTTCTTCTTTGTCGTTACCGGGAATAAAATGATCCACTTCCAGCTTATCCGCAATGGTTTTCATGTTTTTCAGCGCCCATGGGGTCAGCAGGCCGTTATCACCGGTTACCGCCAAGGGCCGCATGCCATACACTTCCTTTGCCAGATAAAGAGCATAAGTACTGTCTTTGCCTCCTGAGAACGCCACAATGCAGTCATATTTCTTATCTTTATTCCGTTTTTTATAATGGTGAAAAATCCCGGTCAACTCTTTTTTCGCTTCCCTGTAATTTTTATTTGCCCACTTCTTTCCGTGTTCATCACAGATTACACAATCTCCGGTATCATTAATAAAGCGATCCTCAAAAGATATAAAACAATTTGCACAGGCCTTCTTTTCCATTTTTTCCATAACCAAACCTCCTGATTTACCGAAATTATACCAGCCTTTCCTCTATTCTGCATTCATTGCTGTATGTAATTACTTACGGTAAGCGGGAAAAAACGAACGGTCTTTTAGCACGCTGCTTCTATTTAAGTGGTTTTCCGTTAAACGGCTGTATATCCCGGGATTTTGGATTTTCTTTCCAAGGTGCTGTTTAAGAACGCCGTTTTGATTCAGGTTTTTTTTGAATCGAAGCAGCCCGTCCTCCAAATCCGAATACCCGCCGCCCAGATGAAAACGCTGGAACCCTTGGGATACGCCCCATTTGGCTACTTCATAAAACAAAAGATTATTCGGGGACAGGGAGTAGTACTCCGGATCCGTGGCGCCAAGGTGGTAATGGATATACTGCTCCCCCTTTAGAACAATGATGCCCGCGATGGTTTTATGATTCAGTATTACATTGAAAATCTCCGCTGAACCGTTAAGATCCATTAATTTTGAGAAATAAGCCTCATCAAAATAATAGAAATCCGTCGCATGGTTTTTATCCATTGTGCGGTAATACAGTT
>SKOH01000087.1 GCA_007120165.1 Clostridiales bacterium | reverse complement strand
TAAAATATCAGGTAATGGAGTGAACTTATGCAGATTATTTACTATGAGCGAAAAACAGGGGAATTAAAGGAAGAGCAGGTTCCGGGAAGGGTTTTTCTTCAGTGGATTTACGGGAATCGCTTGGGAAAGCTTACGCTTTGGGCCCTGGTTCGGCGAAAATGGTTCTCGGGCCTGTACGGAAAAACCCAGGACTGGACCGTCAGCAGAAAAAAAATCGAAGGTTTCGTTAAGAATCAGCAGATCAATATGAAGGAAGCAGAACGGGAAAACCCTGAGGATTATCACAGTTTTAATGACTTTTTCACCCGAAGGCTGAAAAAAGGGGCAAGACCGATAAATCAGGAAAAAAATACGTTAACAGCACCGGCGGACGGCAAGCTTTTGGCCTATGAAAACATCGATATTAATCAGGTGGTTCAGGTCAAAGGGCTAAACTACTCTCTAGGGGAGCTGATTGGCGATCCTGCTTTGGCAGAGGTTTATCAAGGAGGCAGCAAGGTAATTATCCGGCTGGCCCCCAGTGATTATCACCGCTTTCATTTTCCCGACAGCGGAGTGGCGGGAAGCACCCGAAGGATTAAAGGAAGCTACAACTCGGTAAATCCCCTGGCATTGGAAAAAGTAATCCGGCTGTATGTGCAGAATAAACGGGATATTACTGATTTTATGTCGGATAACTTCGGAGAAATATTATACATCGAGATCGGAGCCACCTGCGTAGGGACGATCTGTCAGTCGGTATCTAAAAACCAGAGGGTTGCGAAGGGCCAGGAAAAAGGGTATTTTGCCTTTGGGGGCTCCACCGTTATCCTGTTTTTCACCCGGGGAAGCGTAAAAATCCATAAAGATCTACTGGAAAACACCGCTAAGGGATTGGAAACGAAGGTCTACATGGGAGAAGCCATAGGAGAAAAAAAGACGAAGAGCTCTTAAGAGTTCTTCGTCTTTTACATACAATTTTTATAAGTACTGTAATCTACTGTAAAGCCGAAGTTTTAGTTCTTGGTTTCAAAGCTTGTAAACATATCGGTTCGGGCTTTACAGATGGGACAGTCGTCCTCTAGGGCACCGGTAATGGTGTACCCACAGATGTCACAGACATGAACGGTGCTCTGGTCAAAGTCTTTATTTCCATCCACGGCTTCCTTGGCTTTTCCGAAAAGCTCTGCATGGGTTTTTTCCGCCTCCAGGGCAAACTCAAAGGATCGGATGCTTCCCTTTTCCTCCTGCATGTTGGCAACGGAAATGAATGCAGGATACATCTGCTCTACTTCATGGTTTTCGCCGTCAATGGCACCTTGAAGATTCTCCGAAGTGTTGGTCATACCGAAGCCTGCTCCAGCAGTTACGGAAGCGTCGCCTACTTCTTTACGAAGCTCTCGGAAGTGATTTCCTGCATGAACCTGCTCGGCATAAGCTACAGCGTCAAAAAGATTTGCTACATTGGGGTAGCCTTCCTTTTTAGCAGCTTTTCCCCAGTAGATATAACGCATGTGGGCCATGGACTCTCCACCAAAGGCGGATTTTAAATTATCAGCGGTCATTGGATTCATAAAACATCTCTCCTTATTTACAATGTATTTTGCATGCAAATTTACACACAATCTACTTATACCCCAAGGTCAATCGGATAACCAGAAAAATTATGCTGATGACGGTAAAAGTATAAGTAAAAAAATTATATCATAGAATCCATGGTAGTCAAACAATGGAAAAACCGATATAATTAGAGTTTATAAGGAAAATGTTTAAAAAGATTAAATTTTTATCAAATAGCAGCAGAACCAAAGGGTACTGGAAAATTGTAATAATGTAAAGGAGATAAAGAATGAACAACCGTAAAAAGCAAAAAAACAAAAAGGGACGGAAAAAACAGTACAAGAGCCAGCAAAGCTTTGGGGAGATCACGAAAACCACCTTTAGGGAAGCCGGCGTCTGGATTTTTTCGGTAATCATAGTCACCGGATTTTTTGCCTTTATCACCGGTCGGCCTCTGCTCTTTACGATCCATCGAAGTTTATATATGATCGGGATGGCCCTGGGAATTTATGCAATACTGGAGAGCATCATTAGAAAAGACCGGAGTCTAAAAGAAAAAGAAGCCCGGAGCCGGGAGGGACAAAGAGTTCGAAAACTCCGAAATATCGGGATCTACCGCGGCTTTATCGTCATGGGGGCGGCTTTTGTAGTAGAACTTTTCGATTATTTTGTACAGTAAGGGATCCATTCATATAATATGCCGTTTATTAATACAATAAGAAATTTTTTTGCAGCAGGCAATTTCGGGAAGGAAACTGAGTACCGTGCCGGTACAGGAGGAGGGAGTTCATTGCAGCTAAACGGGATTACCAAGGAACATCTTAATGAAATGTTAACGTTTGCGGTATTGATTTCGGATATTCGTCTGAAAAAGACCAAAACCGATAAAATCTATGCAGATCTCACGGTGCAGGATGCGTCGAAGATCATGGAGGTCAAATGTTGGGATTATGAAAAGTACCAACAGGTTTTTGAAGGGATCGACGCCGGCGACCCCGTGGAAATCAAAGGAGTCATCGGCGAATACAACGGACAGCTTCAGCTGACGATAAAAGAAGTACGAAAGCTTCCCATGGGGGAAATCAATGTTCGAGACCTGATCCCCACCAGCACCTGGGATTATGAAGTCATGGAAAAAGGGCTTCGGGTCTTTTATGAAAAAATTGAAACCCCGGAGTTCCGGCAGCTGCTGGACGAACTGATTTTTTCCGAGGCCTATTATGAAAAGTTTATGACCTATCCCGCCGCAAAAAAAGTGCATCATAATTTCTACCACGGCATCCTGCAGCATACCCTGGAAGTACTGAAATACAGTTTTACCGTTGCCACAACGAAGAAGCTGACGCAGCTGCAGACGGACCGTTTAATCGTGATGGCATTCCTTCATGACTGGGCAAAGATCAAGGAGTACGCCCCGCTGCCGAAAAATGATTTGACCGATGAAGGAATCATGCTGGGTCACATTTTTATGGGGAGTCATGAAGTGCTGAATGTGATCAATGGGATTGACGGATTTAAGGAAGAGGACAAACTGATTATTTTAAACGGTCTCCTGGGCCATCATGGGGCCCTGGAGTATGGGTCTCCTGTGCTCCCGAAGACCATTGAAGCTCAGATTCTTCATCAGTCGGATAAAATGTCGGGAGATACGGAGAGTATTCTATCCTTTATCGAGGAAAACCGGGATGAGGAATCCTTTACCCCGAAACTTTGGAATATGGGGACCGGATATTATAAAAAATAAGGTCCAGCGGGGACCGGAAAAATCTTTAACCTATGAAAAAAAGCAGGGCCGGCAATCAGCTGGCCCTGCTTTTTTTATCCGGTGTCTCCAAATCAATCTGTAAAGGGAAAGTTTCTGGTGCTTTATCTTTATGAAGGGAGTCATAGGATAGGATTTTGGCGGGGCAGGTGTAGACGCAAGTGGAGCATTTAATACACTCGGGATGGTTAAACTGCTTTCCGTCCCTGAAGGTTTCATGGGGGGACAGCTGAGCGGGACAAGCCTTGGAGCATAGACCGCAGGCCTTGCATTTATCCGCTTCTGGGGTTACCACTTTATTGGTTTTTTCATTGATTCCGGTTTTTTCACCGATAAAATGCATGGCCTTTTGAATGGTGCCCATGGGACAGAAGGTGCACCAGGTTCTGGGGGCAAAGAAAATCCCTAAAAGACTTCCCAGGACCGTAACCATCAGGTAGGTTCCGACAAAAATCATTCCCAGCTGATCCCAAAAATCAGCACTGTTCCAGAGTTCCGAAAGGGCCAGCATCCGACGGGAGAGATTAAAGCCGAAAAAGACAAAGATCAGCCCGATAAAATACGGATTTTTTACGATTTTTGGAAAGGCTTTGTTTTTACTGAAGGGAAGCAGAACTGCATCAAAAAGACTTCCATGGGCACAGACATTTCCGCACCAGTATCTTCCCATAAATAACGAAGTAACCGTAAGTCCAAGAATAATAAAAGGTACGCTCAGTCCTAATCTGGGAAACCAAAGGCCTCCAAAGGCAACCAGAAGGGTATAAATCCAGGCATACCTGCGTAATAAGGTAAATGTACGATTTTTTTTGATAAAGGGTTGTTTCATAAGGCACCTCCTAAACTCAACCCCCTTAGGGAGGGGGTACAATAAAACATTATAAGGGCTGAAACAGAGAATGTCAACCTCTCTTTCAGCCCTTATGATATGAGGGGGTCCTATGGAAATAGAATAGGGTTTTGCAGCCCCTCTAGCGTTTTTTTATAATCAGGAAAAGGCCCGATAAGATCAGTATTACCGGAATTGCCAATTCAAAATCAAAATCGTAATAATTTTGAAGAATATTCGACAGTCCTAAAACCGTAAGCAGGACCATCGGCAGTAATAAGGACCGATCCTGATATCCGAAGGCATAAAGCTGGAACAGGCCGAAGGCCACTCCCAGTAAAAGGAAAGGCCAAACCGGGGATAAAATAGCCCAGCCATAATAGGCTTCCAGGAAAAAAACCAGCCCGTAGACCGTTAGAATACCCCCAGGAACCAGCTGTGCGTGATTTTTCCTCCGACTGAAGAAATAACCAAACTCAAAAATAAGGCCTGGAATTAATAAAAACATTGGCCAGATCAGTGCAAAGCGAAACTCAATAAACTGTAAATAATTCAGTAACATAAAAATTCCTGAAAACAGGACTACAATTCCAACAAACATTCGTCCCTTCGATGCTCTCATGCAATCATCCTCTCTATAGGTCAAATTTCTTACCTATACAATATTCGCTAAAGATTTTAAAAATCCTCTAAAAAAATGATATAATATTTAGATAACCGATGTAAAGGAGGAACGTCCTATGCCACTGCGCTATTTAATGGGCAGAGCCCATGCCAATCTTCAGGAAACCTTATTTCAGGAAATCAGCCGACGGAAGGGGGAAAATCCTGAAGGCCGTTTTTTTTTAATTGTACCGGAACAGTTCACCCTGCAGACGGAAAGAGCATTAATCGAATCCCAGGACCTGTTGGGGATTTTAAACGTGGAAGTCTTAAGTTTTACCCGGCTGGGCTATCGAATATTCAACGAAGTGGGGGGCATCACATCTGTTGTAATTGATGAGCTGGGCAAGAATATGATGATCAAAAAAATTTTACAGGAGCATCGGGAGAAGCTGCTGATGTATGAGAAGATTTCCGATCAGCAGGGCTTTGCCAATAAAATGGCGGAGATGATTACCGAGCTGAAAAGACACCGGATCACTCCCATTGAACTGCACCAGACCATCAGGCAGCTGGAAGATGAAGGGCAGGAAGACAGTCCGATTAACTATAAACTATGGGATATCAGTATGATTTATGAAAAGCTGAATCAGACCTTTGAGAATCATTATTTCGATAGTGAAGACCGAATGGATCAGATGATCGAGTACCTTCCCCGGGCGGAGTTTATTAAAGATACCGAGGTCTGGATTCACGGGTTTTATCAGTACACCCCCCAAATGGAGAGCCTGATCGAAACCCTGGAAAAACAGACGAAAAACATCACCATTACCTTTGTGATGGATAATAATCCCCGGGAGGAAGAGCAGGAGCTCTTCGCCGTTCCGGAAAAGGCCTTGAGGAAATTTCGAACCATGGCAAAAAAAGAAGGGATCCGGGAGGAATTTATTTATTTGGAACAAGAAAAAAACCACGATATTCCCGGGGCCCTGGAACATATTGAACAGGAATTTTATGCCTACCCCTTCCGAAAATACCCGGAGGTCCCCGGGGGGATTGAACTGTATGCCGGGGCGAACCCCTATGGAGAAGTGGAACAGATGGCCCGTAGAATTATTTCCCTGGTTCGGGAAAAGAACTACCGTTTTCGGGATATCGCCATCGTATCGGGAAATATCCAGGGTTATACCATGCTCATTCGAAGAGCCTTCGAAGAGTACGGCATTCCCTTCTTTTTGGATGAAAAGAGAAGCTCCATGGACCGCCCGGCCATGGAATGGATTCTTTCCGCATTAAAGACGGTGGAGTCCAATTACCGCTATGACCAGGTTTTTCGCTTTCTTAAAACCGGCCTGCACACCTTAACCCTGGAGGAAGTGGAGAGTCTTGAAAACTATGCCCTTGCCTACGGAATCCGGGGCAGCGCCTGGAAGGAAGACTTCCGGTATGGAAAAGAGGAAACCCTCGATGAACTGAATGGGATAAGAAAACGATTTATCGACCCCTTTCTTTCCCTGGAAAAACCGTTAAAGGGAAAGAAGAAGGTAGAGGAAAAAACACGATCCCTTTTCCGATTTATGGAGATCCAGGGGTTAAAGGAAAAACTGGATCTTTGGCTGCTGCAGTTAAAACAGCAGGGGCATTTTGAGAGCCATAGCGAAAATACCCAGGTCTGGAACCAGACAATGGAAATTTTTGATCAATTGGTGGAAATCCTGGGCAGTCAGAAGCTGTCCTTAAAAGAGTATATCAAAGTCCTGGAGTCCGGATTTGAAGCGGCGGAAGTCGGTGTCATCCCCTCAACCATTGATCAGGTGCTGGTGGGAAATTTGGAACGGTCCCGGGCCCAGGACATCAAGGCCATGTTTTTGATCGGAGGAAACGACGGAGTGATTCCTTATATCGAAGAAAAGGAAGAACTGTTTTTGGATCATGAGCGGGTTCTGTTAAAGAAAAAAGGTCTGGAAATTGAAGAGGATGGAGAAACCAAGCTCTTTGAGCAAAATTACGGCATTTATCTGGCATTATCAAAACCCAGGCATTATCTCTGGTTCAGTTATGCGGTTTCCGATAATGAAGGCCGGGCCCTTCGGCCGTCGATTTTAGTGGAACGGTTTTTAAGTCTGTTTCCAAAACTGGTGATCCGGGACGAACGGTTTGACCGTCAAGAGGAGCTGGAGAAAATCTCCACCGCCTCGGGAACCTTTAAAGGCCTTACCGATAAAATGCGGGAATATGTGGAAGGAAAAGATATCAATCCCCTATGGTGGGACGTATATGGTTTTTACGTAGGAAAGAAAGAATGGCAGCAGCCGAGAAAAACCATGGTCCAGGGTCTTTTTTATCAGAATCAGCAGGAACGCATTGACGGGGATCTGGCCAAAGCCCTTTATGAAACACCGGTAAGGGCCAGCGCCTCAAGATTTGAAAAGTACCACCACTGTCCCTTCGCCCATTTTGTCAGCTATGGACTACGGCCCAAGGAACGGAAAAAGTATGAAGTGCAGACGGTGGATATGGGAGACCTTTTCCACCAGTCCATTGATACGTTTGCGAAACAGTCCGAAGAGCAGAAACTGGACTGGCAAACCATGGATCCGAAACAGGGAGAGGCCTTAGTGGAGGCGGTCATCGATGAACTTGCACCGAGCTTTGGCAATGGGGTACTGACCAGCAGCTACCGCTATCAGTATCTGACCCGGCGATTAAAGCGGATCAGTAAAAAGACCGTAAAAACCCTGATTGAACAGGTGCAGCAGGGAGATTTTATGCCCTTTAAGCATGAATTTGCCTTTGGGGGCGGGATGGTCGATAAGCTTCCCTTTGTCATTGAGCTCTCCGGTGGGGAAAAGATCTATCTGGAAGGACGGATTGACCGGCTGGACCGCTTAGTGGAGGAGGGCAACAGTTATTTAAAGGTGATGGACTATAAGTCCGGTTATGCGGAGTTTGATTTAAATGCTCTGTATCACGGCCTGAAAATTCAACTGCTCCTTTATCTCGATGCCGCCCTTTCCTACGAGAGCTTGGGACAGCAGGGGACCCTTCGTCCCGCAGGGGTATTTTATTTTAAAATTGAAGATCCCATGGTAAAGGATCCCGGTTCCGACGAGCCCCGGGCAGAGGAGCGGGAAGCCTATGAAAGAGCCGTGGAAAAGGAAATCAATAAGCAGTTGAAAATGAAAGGACTGGCCCTTAAGGATGTATCGATTCTGAAAAAAATGGATAAGAATCTGGGCAGCGCCTCGGAGATTTTGCCCGTGGGCATAAAAAAAGACGGAGAATTTAACAAATCCTCCTCCGTGGCCTCGGAGGAGGAGTTTCAAGGGATGATTCAATATGTACGAAGACTTCTTCGGGAATCCGGCGAGGATATCCTGAAGGGAAAAATCACGGTATCCCCTTGTAAAGTGGGAGACCGCGCCCCTTGTGACTACTGCGACTATGGAGGGATCTGCCAGTTTGATCTGCAGCTGAAGGATAATCAGTTCCGGTACTTAAAAGACCGAAAGCCCGAGGAAGTTCTGGAACGGATCATGGAGAAATCCGGATTTCAAAGGAAAAGCCCGGATCAAAGACCGGATCAAAATCAAGCTCAAACCCACGCCCTAGATCAGTCAAAAGAGCAATCCATTAACCATTGGAAGGAATACAAAAAGGAGGGGGAGAAAGATGCCTAAATGGACAGTAGAACAGCAACAAGCCATCGAGTCGAGAGGCGAAAACCTGCTGCTTTCTGCAGCGGCGGGATCGGGAAAAACTGCGGTCCTGGTGGAGCGGATTATTCAGATGATTACCAAGGATGAAATGGACATCGACCGTCTGCTAATTGTAACCTTTACCAAGGCCGCCGCTGGAGAAATGCGGGAGAGAATCGGAAATGCGGTGGTGAAGGCCCTAGAGGAAAAGTCGGGAAATCCCCATCATCTAAGGCGGCAAATGACCCTGCTAAACCGGGCAAAAATCACCACCCTTCATGCCTTTTGTATTGATGTGATCCGAAAAAACTTTCATTTAATTCATTTAGATCCGTCCTTTCGTATCGGAGACCAGACGGAAAACAGTCTTTTCAGCCGGGAAGCCTTAGACGAGGTTTTTGAAGCTCAATACGAAAGCCAAAATCCGATTTTTCACCGACTGGTGGAAAGTTTCGGGGGCAGTAAAGAGGACGAACCGTTAAGAGAGCTGATTTTGAAATGCTACCGATTTACCCAAAGTCAGCCGGAGCCCATGGAGTGGCTGGAAAAGCAGATCGAGAACTTTTATGTAGAGGACGAAGAGGAGTTAGAAAACCATCCCTGGACCCTGGAGCTGAAAAAAGGAATTAAACGAAGACTGAAGGGTGCCGAGGAACTGTTCCAGCGGGCCCTGGAAGTCTCCCTCAGCCCCGGAGGGCCGGAGCCCTACGGAGGGGCGATAAAAGAAGACCTGTCCGCGGTTTTGGAGCTTCAAGGCCTGATTGACAGCAGTCTAGAGGAGTTTTATCAGGAATTAAAGGCCTTAAAGCATCCCCGGCTGAAGGCCGTGAAGAAAGATACCTGTGAGGAAAGCTTGAAGGCTGAGGCGAAAACCCTGCGGGACGACGGAAAAAACCTGATCGATAAAATCAAAAATGACCAGCTGCAGCAAAGTCCCACCCGGTATTTTAAAGACCTGCAGCGGATCGCCCCTCTGATGGACTGCTTTTATCAGCTGGTAAAGTCCTATCACCGGGAGTATGCAGATAAAAAAAGGGAACAGGGAGTGCTGGACTTTAATGATCTGGAGCATTTTGCCTTGGACATTCTGAAAGATCCCAAGGCCCGGCAGATGTATCGGGACCAGTTTGAATATATTTTCATCGATGAGTACCAGGACAGCAATATCGTACAGGAAACGCTGATTCAGCGGATTTGCAGAGAAAACAATCTCTTTATGGTGGGGGATGTCAAACAGAGCATTTACCGTTTCCGCCTGGCGGATCCCACCCTGTTTTTGAAAAAGTACGAGACCTTTGAAAAAAAAGGAGAAAAGGAACAACAGGAAAAAGAAGATCAGCACCGGGCACGGAACCGAAGGATTGACTTATCAAAGAATTTCCGCAGCCGAAGTTCCGTTATTGACGGCGTGAATTTTCTGTTTCGTCATTTGATGTCCAAGGACCTAGGAGAAATCCATTACGACGAAAGTGCCTATCTCTATCTTGGCAGAGAACACCAGCCCATTGAAGACTCAGACCTGGAACTGCATCTGATTGAAAAGAAAGAGGAGGATCTTGAAGGGGTGGAAGAGGAACTGCAGGAATTAAAGGCGATGGAATTCGAAGCGAGGGCTGTGGTAAGGCGCATCAAGGAACTGTCCCGGAATATGGAGATCTTCGACGAAGACCTGGGAGCCCTTCGAAAGATTACCTACCGGGATATGGTTATTCTCCTTCGTTCAACGAAAAACGCCACCCATATCTTCCAGGAGGAGCTGGCCCGGGAAGGGATTCCCGCCTATGCGGATTCCGACAGCGGCTACTTTGAAGCCCTGGAAGTGCAGATGTTTTTGGATCTGCTGCGGGTCGTCGACAACAAAGCCCAGGATATCCCGCTGCTCAGTGTGATGCGCTCTCCCATGGGAGGGTTTAGCACCGAGGAACTGATTAAAATCCGGCTGGAAAATCCATCGGGAACCTATTTTGAAGCCCTGGAAAAGGGGGCCCTTCACCGGCGGGACGCCCTGGGGGATAAAGTCCGGAAATTCCTTGGGGATTTAAGGCAATGGAAAGTAGACGCCAGGCTTTATAAAATTGATGAGTTTATCTGGAAACTGTTGAGGGATACAGGGTATTACTATTTTCTCGGCGCCATGCCGGGGGGAAAACAGCGCCAGGCAAACCTACGAATTCTCCTGGACCGGGCCTCGGAGTTTCAACAGACTTCAATTAAAGGACTGTTTCAGTTTATCGAATTCATCGAAAAAATAAAGCAGGGCAGCGATGATTTCGGAGCGGCGAAAATCCTCGGGGAAAAGGAAAATCTGGTTCGTTTGATGAGTATCCATAAAAGCAAAGGTCTGGAGTTTCCGGTGGTATTTTTAGCGGGCCTTGGAAAACAGTTCAATAAAATGGATATTCGAAGCAATATGCTGATGCATAAGGATCTGGGTCTGGGACCGAAATTTGTGGATTTAAACACCCGAACCTATCGGGATACCCTGGGAAAAGTGGCGATGAAGGAAGTCATTGAAGGGGAAAATTTATCCGAGGAAATGCGGATTCTTTATGTGGCCTTAACCCGGGCGGAGGATAAGCTGGTGCTATTTGCCTCGGTTTCAGGAATTGAAAAACAGCTGGAAAAATGGGCAAAGGCCAAGGGCAGTTATGCCCTGCGTTCGGCCCAAAGCCCGATGGATTGGATCGGCCCGCTGCTGATGAAACATCAGGGGGGATCCGCCTTTAGGGATTTACTAACCGTTGAGACCCCCGAGGCTGAACTGATCCGGGACCCGAGCCCCTGGCGGTTGGACCTGATCAGCCGAAAAGGCTTCTCCGAGGAAATGCTGGAGATCCGGGTACAACAACAGCGGGACCGGCAGAAGTTCAAGGAATTGGAAAATGGGGAAACCAAGGCTCACAGCCCTCATTTCGAGGAGATTCATCAAAGACTGGACTGGGTCTATCCCTATCAAAACAGTGAGAGCATCCCTTCAAAACTTACGGTAACGGACCTGAAAGCCTTTAACCGGGAATCGATGGAACAGGTAAAATACCGGGCCCCCAGTCTCCAGGAACGACCCCGTTTTATGGAAGAGGCAAAATCCTTTGAAGGAAGGGAACTGGGAACCTTCCTGCACTTTTATATGCAGCATCTGGATTTTGGGGATACAAAGGATCTTTCGGCCCTTAAAAAGCAGAAAGATCAGATGGTCGCCCGGGATCTTCTCAGGGAAGAGGAAGCCCAGGCCATTGACCTGCATAAGGTGGAAGAATTTTTAAACAGCCCCCTGGGACTTCGTATGAAAGAGGCTCAAAAGGTTTACCGGGAACAGCCCTTTAATATCTGGAAAAAAGCCGAGGACCTGTCGGTAGAGCTGGAGGGCTGCAGGGATAAGGTGTTAATCCAGGGGATGATCGACTGCTATTTTGAAGAAGAGGGAAAATGGGTACTGGTTGATTATAAGAGTGATTATTTATGGGAGGGCAATCGCAGCGAAAAAATTGAAAGCTACAGACCGCAGCTGATTTTGTACCGGGAAGCGCTGGAATCCCTTACCCAAAAAGAAGTAAAAGAGACGATCATTCATTTTTTCCATACCGGGGAATCCATCGAAATATAACATAAGAGAAAAAAAGCTGGGTAAAACAGCGAAAAATCGGAGGGATCGATATGAAGGAAAGAGGAATACCAATGGAGCAGCTGGAAAGTGCCCGGGAACGGCTAAAAGACCGGGCAAAAATCACCCCCCTTCTCCGGGCAGAAACCCTGGACGGATTAGTAGGAGGCCGGGTTTATTTAAAGCCGGAAAATCTGCAGATTACAGGTTCCTTTAAAATCCGGGGAGCGACCAATAAACTGCTGTCCTTAAGTCCGAAGGATTTGAAAAAAGGAGTGATCGCCGCCTCTTCGGGAAATCACGCTTTGGGGGTCAGTTACGCTGCCAAAACCTTAAATACTCAAGCGGTAATTGTCATGCCGGTTAATGCTCCGAGGATCAAACAGACAAAGGCCAAAGCCCTGGGAGCGGAGGTGATTCTTCACGGGACCACTTCCAAAGAGCGCTATGATAAGGCGGCGGAGTTAATACAAGCCCACGGTTATACGCTGATCCACTCCTATGATGATGAAGCGTTAATGGCAGGACAGGGAACCATCGGCCTGGAAATTGAAGAGGCCCTGCCCGGGGTGAACCAAGTGGTTGTCCCCCTGGGGGGCGGCGGACTGTTATCGGGAGTGGTAAGTGCAATCAAAGGAAAAAATCCCAACATTAAAGTGGTGGGAGTGGAAACCGAAGCCGTCCCCCGGTATACGGTAAGCCTGAAAAACGGCTTCCCCACTACAGTGAAGATCAGCGATACCTTTGCCGACGGACTGAGGGTGGTGGAGCCGGGGAAACGAAACTTCGAAATCATCCGGGCCTTAGTGGATGAGGTAATCACCGTAGGGGAAGAGGAACTTCGAAGGGCTGCAAAGGCTCTTTACCTGGAGGGAAGGCTTGTGGTGGAGCCTTCCGCCGCTGTGGGGCTCGCGGCGGCCATAAGCGGAAAACTTACAATCCGTAACAATGACCAGGTGTGTTTTCTTCTTAGCGGGGGAAATCTTGATGAGGATAAAATGATGGAGATCTTGGAAGGGTGATGATATGAAGGCAATTGATTTTCATTGTGACACGATGCTTAAAATTTATGAGAGCCGGAAAGGGGCGGGGCTAAAGGAAAACGATTTTCAAGTGGATATCAAAAAGCTGCAGCAGGGCCAGGTTTTAGCTCAATTTTTTGCACTGTATTATGATCATGATCCTGCAGGAAAAAAAGACAAAAGTCCCTTCGATGTGGTTATGGAAATGTTGGAGCGTTTTGAAGATGAACTGAGAAAAAACTCGGAGCATATTGCTTTAGCCACAGGAGTAGAGGGAATTCAGAAAAACGAAGAGGAAAATAAAATATCTGCATTCCTAACCATTGAAGAAGGAGAAGCCATCGAGGGAAGTCTTGAGAAGTTACTCCGCTTCTATCAGAAAGGGGTGCGTCTGATTACTCTTACCTGGAACTTTGAAAATCAGATCGGTTTTCCCAATATCCAATACCGGAGCCGGGACCGGGGGTTAAAGCCCTTCGGGAAGGAAGTCGTTGAAACGATGAATCATCTTGGGATGCTGATTGACGTCTCTCATTTATCCGACCAGGGCTTTTGGGATGTAGCGGAGCTATCAAAAAAGCCTTTTATTGCTTCTCATTCCAATGCCAGAAGTATTCAGCCCCATCCCCGCAATCTCTCGGATGAAATGTTAAAAGCTTTAGGCAATTCGGGAGGCGTCACGGGACTGAACTTCGCCCATGATTTTTTAAGCGGAGATGGCACTAGTAAAATTGAGCCGATGCTAAGACATATGAGGCATATTATCAATGCAGCGGGTTCCGAGGCTCTGGTCTTCGGAACGGATTTTGACGGGATCAGCAGCCGGTTGGAAATCGAAAATATCGGAGAAATTCAACGGTTAATCACTGCTATGGAAAAGGCCGGTTTCACGTCGAAGGAAATTGAAAATATCACCCATAAAAACGGTCTTAGAATCATTGGTGAAGTTCTTGGATAACGGGGTTTTATGGGATTTAACAGTTGTGTAAACCGATAGGTTGTAATAGAATAGTAGAGAATGAAAAACCCAATTTTAAGAAACAGGGAGTGATCAGTTATGGAAAAAATTATAGATATGGAGCAGGCGATAGCCTATGTGGAAGACGGAATGACCATTATGATCGGAGGATTTTTAGGCAACGGGGTCCCGGATCAGTTGATTGAAGCCGTGCTGCAAAAAGGGGTTAAAAACCTGACGCTGATCTGCAATGATACCGGTTTTCCTGATCGGGGGATCGGGAAACTTGTTGTCAATAAACAGGTTAAAAAAGTGATGACTTCCCATATCGGTACGAATCCGGAGTCGGGAAAACAAATGCACAGTGGAGAAATGGATGTACGTCTGATACCCCAGGGAACCCTGGTAGAGCAGATCCGTTCCGCCGGAGCGGGCCTGGGGGGCTTTTTAACTCCCACCGGCATCGGTACCGTAGTGGAAGAAGGTAAAAAAGTTGTGGAAATTGACGGGAAGGATTACTTGCTGGAGCTCCCGATAAAGGCGGATCTGGCCCTGATTCGGGGAAGCAGAGTGGATAAAAAGGGTAATGTCTGGTATCGGAATTCCACCAGAAACTTTAATCCCATCATGGCCATGGCTGCGGATCGGGTAATTGTAGAAACGGACGAAGTGGTGGAAATCGGTGAGATCGATCCGAACAATGTGGCAACCCCCCATATTTTTGTGGATCATATTGTAAGGAGGACGGTATAATGGACGTAAGAGAGCGAATTGTCAAACGGGTGGCTAAGGAGTTAAAGGACGGAGATATCGTAAACCTTGGAATCGGCATGCCTACCAAGGTGGCCAATTATATTGAAGAGGATGTGGAAGTGATTTTTCAGTCGGAAAACGGCTACATCGGCATGGGGGGAGCTCCGATGCCGGGCATGGAAGATCCGGATCTGGTTAATGCAGGCGGGATGCACGTTACCGTGAAAAAAGGGGCGGCCTTCTTTGACAGTGCCATGTCCTTTGCCATTATCCGGGGAGGGCATGTGGATGCCACGGTCCTTGGAGCCCTTCAGGTGGACCAGGAAGGGAATCTTGCCAACTGGATGATCCCGGGGAAAATGGTGCCGGGGATGGGCGGCGCCATGGACCTTGTGGTAGGGGCAAAAAAGGTGATTGTTGCGATGGAACATACCGCCAAGGGAAACCCGAAAATCCTTAAAAAATGTCATTTACCCCTTACCGCGGAAAAGGAAGTGGATCTGATTGTAACGGAAATGGGCGTATTTGAAGTGACTGATCAGGGACTGACTCTTAAGGAACGGGCCAGGGAAGTCACCTTGGAGGAAATCAGAGAAGCAACGGAGGCGGATTTTACCGTGGCTGAACCGTTGGAAATAATGAATCCATAAAACCCTACATTATATAGCAGATTCTTTTATCCTATATAATAGGTAGATAATTTAGTAGATTTTTTTATCATATATAATAGGTAGATGCTTATATCATATATAATAGGCAGATACTTATACCATATATAATAGGCAGATACTTATACCATATATATGTAGATTTTTTTCGGTTAGCCGGGAGAAAGGAAAAATCTGTATTTAGTTACGACCACTTAACTGTCAAATTGAATAGGGAATAGGAAAAAGTAGAACACACGTCTGTGAGATATCTCCATAGATGTGTGTTTTTTAATAAATTCAGCTAAAACCATTGAAAACCTTGCATAAAAACAGACGTTCGTTATATAATGAGAGTACTACTAATAAAGGAGGGATCCGTTATGATGGGAAGAACCCATGCAGCCTTTGGTGTATTCACCGTATTATTTACCGGAACAATCATCGGATTGACCTTCTTTGAACATGAACTGACGGTGGTCTCCATTGGTGCGGCCCTCTTGGGATCCCTGTTTCCCGATATGGATATGGGAGGTTCCACCCTTTCAAAGCGTTTCGGAATAATAAAGACGGAGATTATTGAAAAAATCTGGTTCGTATTTTTAGGGGTTTTACTGATTGTGGGATACCATTCCTTTGGAAATACCCCGGTTTTCCATGGAATTGTATTCATCATATTTATGGGGTTTGTGATGTCGAAATCCTTTGCCAAAAAAGGTTTTCGCACCTTAAGAAGCATTACCCACGGGTTAGCGGCGCTGCTGTGTATTCTCGGCGCCTACTATTATCAGCAGTATCCCCTGGCATGGATCGGATTTATTCTTTTGCTGCTGCTCTTCAGCACCCATCGGGGAATGTCCCACTCTTTACTGTTTCTGGGACTAGTGATTTTCGCAGCCCACCAGATTACAAGCTTTTATAACTATCCCAACTATAGCATTGTTTTTGGGATCGGGATGGCTTCCCATATCTTTTCCGATATGTTCAGCAAACAGGGCGTGCGGCTCCTCTGGCCCTTAGAAAAAAATATCCGCTTTCCCCTTTATTTCAGAACCGGAGGTAAAGTGGAAAACCTCCTTTTTGTGATTCTCTGTATTTTGGTTATACGTTTAGGACTGCTGCTGTAAAAGTAATTTGAATTAAACCTTTTAAAATCCTGAAAAAGAGGTATAAATAGACAAACTCTAAAAAGGATGTGAAAGTATGATTGAAAAAATGAAACTGAAACCGGAGAGACTCACCAGTCGCTGTAATATCGAGAGTTTGGACTTTGAAACCACGGCGGATTTGAAACCCTTAAAGGGGATCATCGGCCAGGAGCGGGCAGCAAAGGCTTTGGAATTTTCTCTGAACATAAAGAAAAAAGGCTATAACGTTTATATCTCAGGATTGAGCGGCACGGGAAGAAACAGTTATGCCCGGGCCATTACCGAAGCCCACGCAAAAGAAATGAAAGCCCCCGATGATTGGGTCTACGTCTTTAATTTTTCCACACCGGATAAACCCACGGCCCTTTCCCTGGAAAGGGGAACGGCGAAAGAATTCAAAAAAGATTTAGAGGAGGTCATTGAAAAACTCCTGGAAGAGATCCCAAATGTCTTTTCCGGTACGGATTACGAAACCCAAAAGAGTGAGATTCATCAACAGTATCAGCAGCAGCACAAAGAAATCATTCAGCAGCTGAATAAAATTGCTGAAGATCACGGTTTTGTTTTTCGGGAAACGGAGCAGGGCCTGGTAACCGCCCCCTTAAGTGACGGAAAACCCATGAGTCAGGAAGAATATGATAATCTTACTACGGAAGAAATTCAAGAGCTTCGGCAAAAATCCGAGGAATTGAATTTAGATACCATAGATCTGTTTAACGAGCTTCGCCGGATTGAAGATAACGCCCGGGAGGAAATCAAAAAGTTGGAAAAGCGGGTCAGTTATTATGTGATTAATGAGTATATTAAGGACCTTATCCGACAATACGGGAAACGGGAAAAGATTGTGGACTATTTAAACAGCCTGGAGCAGGATATTCTGGAAAATCTTAAACAGTTTAAAAACGGTAAATCCAAAGGAGGACAGAGTCCCCAGGAAATGCTTCTCAGCCAGATGAAGCCGAAAAGCAATTTTATGAACCGTTACCAGGTAAACCTGTTCATTGATAATGAAAAGAAAGAGCATGCTCCAATGATTCAGGAAACCAACCCCAGTTATTATAATCTGCTGGGAAGTATCGAATACAAAAATGAGATGGGTGCCCTGCGGACAGACTTTACACAGATTAAACCCGGGTCCCTCCATCAAGCCAATGGCGGATTTTTGATTATCCAGGCAAGGGAGATTTTAACCGAACCCTTCGCATGGCAAATCTTAAAGAGATCCCTCAAAACCGGGGAAATCAACATTGAAAACATGGGCAAACAGTGGGGCCAGGTGGTAACCTCCAGCATAAAGCCGGAACCGATTCCCCTGGATATAAAGGTTATTCTTATTGGAGATCCTTATATCTATCGAATGCTCTTTTCCTATGATGAAGACTTTAAAAAGCTCTTTAAAGTGATGTCGGACTTTGATGTAGAGATGGACAGAACCCAGGACCATATTATGAAAATGGCCAGTTTCATTTCCTCCCATTGTGAAGAACAGGATTTGCTGGACTTCGACAAATATGCGGTAAAACGGGTGATCGAATACAGTTCCCGGATTGCCGACCATCAGAAAAAGCTCAGTTCCCGATTTAATCAGATAGTGGAAATCCTATATGAAGCCGATGCCTGGGCTGCGGCGGATAATGCTTCCCATGTAAAAGAGAAGCATGTGGAAAAAGCCATACAGGAAAAAATCTACCGAAACAGCAAGTATGAAGAAAAACTGAATGAAATGTTTGAAGAAGGGACCCTGTTAATTGATGTGGAAGGGAAAAAAATCGGTCAGATTAACGGTCTTGCGGTAATGGGTACCGGGGAACATTCCTTTGGAAGACCCAGCCGTATTACGGCCTCCACCTATAAAGGGAAATCCGGGATTATTAATGTGGAGCGGGAAGTAAAGCAAAGCGGAAGCATCCACGATAAAGGGGTTTTAATTCTTAGCGGGTATTTAGGGTCCAAATTTGCTCAGAAAAATCCCATGGCCCTATCGGTAAGCATCAGTTTTGAGCAGACCTATTCACCGATCGATGGGGACAGTGCATCCAGTACGGAACTTTATGCGATTCTCTCCAGTATCGCGGACATCCCTCTTAAACAGGGAATTGCCGTAACCGGTTCGGTAAATCAGAAGGGGGAAATCCAGCCCATCGGCGGGGTGAATGAAAAAATCGAAGGCTTTTATGATGTTTGTAAAATTAAAGGACTGACCGGGGAACAAGGGGTGATGATTCCTGATAAGAACGTCAGAAACCTTATGCTTAAGGAAGAAGTCATTGATGCAGTGAAAGACGGGAAGTTTCATATATATGCGATTAATCATGTAGACGAAGGAATAGAAATTCTTACCGATATCCCTGCAGGAGAGTGTGACGAGGAGTGCAACTACCCTGAAGGAACCATATATCAAAAGGTAGCGGAAAAACTGAAAAGAGTCCATGAAGAAGATACCAATAATAAGCAGGACAGCGAAGAAAAAGGGAAAAGGGAAAGACTCAAAGAAGCGCAGGAACAGAAGGATGAGAATCAAAAGTCGATAGAATTATAAAAGTCGGCCCTGGTTCATTAGTAAAGCCCGGAAAAAGAGATTTCTTTTTCCGGGCTTCTTATTATGTTTGGTATTCTCCGCTGCCATCAACGGTGTTTTTTACAATCGATGACCTGGCTTTCGGTAATAATCATATCCACGGGGACATCAAAATCGTTAAGGGGCAGGGTATCCATAACCTGAAAATCCAGGGCTAAGGCGATGGTTGCGGGTTTATGAGCCAAGGTCGGCAGAAAACGGTCATAGTAACCGCCGCCATATCCTATACGGTAGCCGCTTTTTGTAAAAGCAAGTCCCGGCACGATAATCAGATCAATTTCTTTCGGATCCGTCGGCCGAAGGGCAAAGGCTTTGGGTTCTAATACACCGAAATGCCCGGTTTCCAGATCTTTTTCCAGATCCAGCAACCGGGAAACAATGATTTTCTTTTCCTTTGGCTGGGTGACAGGAATATAGACTTCCCGGTTTCTGCTGAGAAAATCTTCAATAATCAATGTAGTGTGGATTTCTTCCTGGAAGGGAACATAAGTCATAAGTCTGGTTGCGTTTTTATAGGACTCTACTCCCTGTAATTGTTTAAGAATTTGCAGGCTCTTATCTTTAAGATCGTTGGTAGATAGGGATTTTCGTTTTTGAATCATCTTCTGACGGATCTCTTTTTTAATATTTTTCATTTTAAACTCCTCCTTTTGACTTATTTTATAGTTTATCGGATAATTATTGTTAATTCAATTGGAAATTATAAAAAAAGGCTGTTATAATAAACGAAGTAGTTTATGTTAATCAAAATTTAATCTGTTTAAAAGAAGGAAATTATCGGTTAATGTCGAATATCTATAAAATAGGAGTTGATTTAGTTTGATCGAATTTCAAAATGTGGGAAAGACCTATCGACAACAAGTGGTTGCATTACAGGATGTTAATATCAAGATTAATAAAGGAGAGTTTGTATTCCTGGTAGGTCCCAGCGGGGCCGGGAAATCCACCTTTATAAAATTACTGCTTCATGAAGAAAAAGCAACCAGCGGGAAGATTATGATGAATGATGAGGATATAACGAAGGTTTCCAATAGAAGAATTCCCTTACTCAGAAGAAGTATCGGAGTAATTTTTCAGGATTTCCGTTTGCTTCCCAATAAAACCGTATATGAAAACATTGCATTTGCGATGGAAATAGTAGAGGCAAAAACCAAGGATATCCGGCGTCAGGTGCCGGCGGTTTTGGGATTGGTGGGACTGAGTGATAAAGCAAAGAAATATCCCAATGAATTATCCGGAGGCGAAATGCAAAGAGTATCCATAGCAAGAAGTATTATCAACAATCCAAGTATTGTCATTGCTGATGAACCCACAGGAAACCTTGATCCTGATACCGCATGGGATATTATGCGGGTCCTTCGCAATATCAACGAACGGGGAACCACAGTCATTATGGCTACCCATGCGAAGGATATTGTGAATGTAATGGAACAGCGGGTAATAGCCATAGAAAAGGGCTCAGTGATTCGGGATGATAAGAAAGGAGTTTATGGTTATGAAGATTAAAACCATGGGATATATGATTAAGCAGGGATTTATCGGACTTTGGCGAAACCGGGGGATGTCTTTTGCCTCGATCGCTTCGGTAACGGCATCATTGCTGGTGCTGGGTATGATCATCATACTAGTCCTTAATATGAACAATATCGCAGAAATGGGTCAAAGCCAATTTGACAACATTCAGGTCTATCTGGAAGACGAGTTGGAAAATGAACAGATCAGCAACATCGGTGCCGAACTGGAAAACATTCAGGGGGTATCCTATGTGGAATACGAGTCCCAGGATGATGCGTTGGAAAAAATGAAAGAAAGCTGGGGCGAACAGGGTTATTTACTGGAGACGCTGGAAAACAATCCGCTGCCCGATTCCTATGTGGTATATTTTCAGGAACTTGAGGCCTCTCAAGCAGTGGTTCGAAACATCGAAAGAATTACCGGTGTGGACGAAGTTCGGTACTATCAGGATGTAATCGATAATCTTGTGAATATCGCGGATTTCGTACAGCTGGCCGGACTGATTTTAATCGGAATTTTGGGACTGATCGCAATGTTTATTATTTCCAATACGATTAAACTCACGCTCAATGCAAGAAGACAGGAAATTTCCATCATGAAATATGTGGGAGCCACCAACTGGTTCATCCGATGGCCCTTTGTAGTGGAAGGAATATTTTTAGGATTTTTCGGTTCCTTAATTGCTTTAGTCGTGGTATACTTTGGCTATGAGTATGTTTATAATTTAGTTTACGCTCGTTTCTATGCATTGTTCGCGGAGTACATCGTTTCAGCAGAGGCTATGCTGCAGCAAATCACCGTAATGTTCATAGTTATAGGAATTGGAGTTGGAATATTAGGAAGCCTGATATCGATGAGAAAACACTTAAAAGTTTAATCAAAAGTTGAAAGGATGGATGTGTTGTGAAATTAAGCAGGAAATTTCTGGTGGTCATTGCAGCTTTGTTGCTGATCACCTCAAGCATGTTTGTATTTGCCAATGAAATCGAACAAAAAAAGCAAACATTACAGGAAACGGAAAGACAGCAGCAGCAAGTGGAAAGTCAAATCAGAAACAAACAGATGGAAGAGTCGGAGATCATTCAAAAAATCGAAGCCTTGGAAATGGATATTATCGAGACGGAAAACGAAATTAACCACCTGGAAACCCAGATTACCGAAACCCTGGGGAGAATTGAAAAGACCCAGGAGGATTTAGGGGAAGCGGAAGAGAACATTGTAGAACAAAATGACAGCTTGGAAGCCCGATTAGACGCCATGTATCGAAAAGGCAACATAGGATACATAGAAGTACTGCTAGGTTCCGGAGATTTCACAGAATTACTGACAAACCTCGACATGATTCGCAAAATTGCAAATCAGGATGTAGAACTGATCGAAGAATTTGAAGAACAGCGAAATTTAATCGCCAAGAAAAAACAGCAATTGGAAAACCAGCAAGCGCAGCTGGTCAGCTATCAGCAGGAAGCGGAAGGGAAAAAACAGGTACTCCAGGTTTCAAGAGGAACCCAGGTAAGCCTTAGAAGAGAAGTTCAGCAGACCATCGGCAACATGGAAGTTGAACTGACTCAGATGGAACAGGAGTCTCAAAGCCTCGAGCAGGAGATTCAGCGACTGCAGGAAGAAGAAAGAGCCCGAATCGAAGCGGAACGGCAGGCCCGAATCGAAGCGGAGCGACAGGCCCGAATCGAAGCGGAACGACAGGCCCGAATCGAATCTGAACGAAGAGCTCAAGAGTCCGCTGCTGCGGAGAGAAGAGCGCAGGAAGCCGCTGCCGCAGAAAGAAGAGCGCAGGAAGCCGCTGCTGCAGAGCAAAGAGCGAAGGAACAGGCAAGTCAACCCAGTCAACCCAGTCAACCAAGTCAGCCATCCAGCCAACGGAATTGGCCGGTACCGGGACACACTAGAATTTCTTCCGGTTACGGGAACCGAAACCATCCGGTATTGGGAGGAACTCGTTTTCATTCAGGAATTGATATCCCTGCACCATCGGGAACTCCAATTGTAGCTGCCGCATCAGGCAGAGTAATTATGTCTCAGTATAGCGGAAGTTACGGAAATGTGGTTACCATCGATCATGGTAACGGAGTATCCACGTTATACGCTCATAACTCCAGAAACCTGGTAAGCGTGGGTCAGCAGGTATCCGCCGGTCAACGTATTGCATTAATCGGCTCCACCGGAATGTCCACCGGACCTCATTTGCATTTCGAAGTACGGCAAAACGGAGGCACCACAAACCCCACCAGCTGGTTGAGATAATCTTACTGAAAAATAAATTATGGTTAGTAGCGATATATATATATAATTAATATAATCCATCTTTAAAATTTATTTAAACAAAGGGGAAAAGTCTATGGAAAAAAGAAGAATCTTATCTTTGATAATTGCATCATCGGTACTGATAAGCTCAACCCTCTTTGCTTTTGGGGAAGAAATCAACGAGGTTCAAAATAAGCTTCAGGAAGCTGAAAGACAGCAGGAAGAAATCGAAGCAAAGATCGGACAAAGTCAAATGGAAGCCTCGGAGATCATTGAAAAGATTGAAGAGATCGAATTGGACATTGTAGAAGCGGAAACGGAAATCAGCGGCATCGAATCCAAAATTGATGATGTCCTGGATAATATTGTAATTACCGAGCAGGAAATTTCTGAAGGGATCATCAGCATCGGAGAGAAAAACGAGGTGTTGGGTTCCCGGGTATCCACAATGTACCGAAAGGGAAGCATCAGTTATTTCCAGGTTTTGTTTAAATCCAACAACTTTTCAGAGTTGTTGTCCAATCTCGATATGATTCGAAAAATCGCAAATCAAGATGTGGAAATGATTGAAGAACTGGAAGCTCAGGTGGAATTGGTAAAAAACAAACAGGCAACCTTGGAATCCCAAAAAAATCAATTGGTGGCCTACCAGCAGGATGTTGAAAATCGGGTAGAGACCTTGCAGGTTTCCCGGGGTACTCAGCTCCAGCTGCGTCAGGAAATTCGCAGTACCATTGCAAGGATGGAAAAAGACCTTTCCATAACTGAGGAAGAATCAAAGTTCCTGGAAGGGGAAATTCAACGAATCGAGCAGGAAATCCAAGCGCGAATTGAAGCTGAAGAACGGGCCGCAGCGGAGCGGGCCGCAGAAGCTGAGCGGAGAGCTATCGAAGCCGAAGAACGAGCCGCAGCGGAACGGGCGGCAGAGGCGGAACGGGCTGCGGAAGCAGAACGGAAAGCCGCAGAAGAACGGGCTGCGGAAGAACGGGCCGCAGAACAGCGTGCTGCGGATCAGCGAGCGGCAGATCAGCGGGCTGCAGAAGAAGAACGGGCTGCACAGGCTACCAGAGTAGCCTCGGAACGAGCCGCTAAGGAAGAGTCGGCACAAGCTTCGAGAGCCGCAGAAGAACGGGCCGCAGAACAGCGTGCTGCAGAACAGCGAGCCGCAGAGGAGCGGGCCGCAGAACAACGAGCTGCCGAACAACGAGCCGCTGAACAGCGGGCTGCCGAACAACGAGCCGCCGAAGAGCGGGCCGCAGCAGAACGGGCTGCAAAAGAGCAGGCCGAGCGTGAGGCGGAAAAGGAACGAGAAAAAGAAGCTGCTGAAAAGCCAAGTGAAAGCCGGTCATGGCCGGTACCGGGTTATACGAGAATTTCTTCCGGTTATGGCAATCGAATACATCCGATTTTCGGAGGTTTGAGACCTCACTGGGGAATCGATATTCCGGCACCAATGGGCACCCCTATTGTAGCCGCCTTATCCGGTGAAGTAATATTATCCACTTACAGCGGAAGCTATGGAAACTATATTATTGTCTACCACGGTCAAGGAATCTCAACCCTATATGCCCATAACTCACAAAACAACGTAAGGGTAGGACAACGGGTTGAACAAGGACAAGTGATTGGAAGAATCGGAAGTACCGGGAACTCTACGGGACCCCACTTACACTTTGAGGTACGGGTCAATGGAGATCCAAAAATCATTAATCCTTCTCAGTGGTTGAGACAGTAAAACCTAATAAACAGGATGACGCAGAGGGTAGAGGAGCGTACTGAATGATAAGCAAAAAGAAAGCATTAATCGGAGCTCTTGTTTTAGTATTAATCACAGTGATTGTAACGATGACCTTGGGAAACTATATCGCTCTAAGGCTGGGAGAAAATTACTTAGTATCTGATAATCATATGGAGTACTATCAGGACTTGGAAGAGGATTTTTCGAAACTGACCTACATGAGAGATTTCTTAATGGAAAATTATTATGAAGAACTGGACGAAGATGCATTAATGGAGGGGGCTGTCCGGGGCATGTTTGAGGCTACGGGCGACCCTTATACCACCTATATGAGTACCGAGGAGTATGAAGACTTCATGTCGGAAACCGAGGGCTCCTTTGGCGGGATCGGCATAATCGTAACCCCGGGAGAAGACGGATATGTAACGGTAGTATCCCCTATCGAAAGCACCCCGGGATTCCGGGCAGGAATTCAAACGGGAGACCGTATCATAGAAGTTGACGGACAGGAAGTACAGGGTCCGAATCTTAACAAAGCCGTGGAACTGATGCGGGGTGAACCGGGAACAGAAGTGAATGTTACCATTCGAAGAGAAGGGGAACGGGAGCTGATCGAACTCAACATCGTACGGGATACCATTAAAATTGAAACCGTTCATCACGAAATGCTGGAGGATGCTATCGGCTACATCCGCATCACTAACTTTAATCAGCAAACCGCCCGGGACTTCAGAGAAGCCCTGGATGATTTAGTGGATAATGATATGCAGGGATTGGTGCTGGACCTTCGAAACAATCCCGGCGGACTCCTCAGTCAGACCATTGAAATTGCTGATCTGATATTGGATGAACAGGTTATCGTTTTCACTGAGGATCGGGATGGCACTCGACGGGAAGAAACCTCTTCCAGCAGTCATGTGGATGTCCCCTTAACCGTGCTTGTCAATAAAGGAAGTGCCAGTGCTTCAGAAATTTTAGCCGGTGCGGTCCAAGACGGGGAGCGGGGAACCATCATCGGAGAGACTACTTTCGGAAAAGCATTGGTTCAAGGAATCCGTAATTACGCGGAAGACGGTTCCGGTTTTCGATATACCGTCTCCCAGTATTTTACCCCTGACGGGAACTACATCCAGGACGAAGGCATTGAGCCGGATATCATCGTAGAAATGGACGGACCGGTCAGTGTGGAACTGATAGAAGAGGGAGAAGACCTGCAGCTGCAGCGGGGAATTGAGGTATTAAGAGAAGCCCTTAATCTGGAGGATTAGTACTCCCTGGCTTAAAAAAACCCGATGGAAGTTAATTGAATAAAAAGATGCATTGTGCTATAATAATAATGTGGTAGTGAGATTATGTCAACTGCCACATTATTTTTGTTTATTCGTCAATAATGATTATTAATTAAGAAATCTCTGGAGGAACAAAGCCATGAAAAAGAAATTAAGGGTACTGGGATATATGATGTTTTTGGATTTTCTGCTGACTTATTTCGGTGTGGTGGAACTCAATGTCATCGAAGAAGGAAATCCTTTGATGGTTTGGCTTTTCGAGCTCCCGCTTTTAGCGGCTGCATCTATTAGAATACTGATGATTTTAGCGGTGCTGTTTCTTATCCGTCGGACAAAAAAATATAAAGAGCCGATTGCGAAATTCGGCCTTGTGATCTATGCCGTGATTTTGTTTATACATATGGCTTGGATCTGGCATTATCGGGTAATGATATGATAAAAGGATAAGTTTTCAGGGTATATAGTTGACAAATCCGGGGAAAAACCATACAATTATACGAACTGAAGTTCTGAACCCGGCGGCTTCGGCATCAAAGCCGTTTAAAGAGGCATCGGGAAATAAATTAGAGAAAAGAAATTACCAAAGAAATTACCGAAATGAAATTACCAAGGAATATCGAAAAAGAGATTATCGAAAAAGAGATTATAAAAAAGGATGAGGTTCAATGAAGGAACGCTTTCAAATCAAGTCGGATTTTCAACCCACAGGGGATCAGCCCAAGGCCATTGAGGACCTGGTAAACAGTCTGAAAAGAGGCCACCGGGATCAAACCTTATTAGGGGTTACCGGTTCAGGAAAAACCTTTACCATGGCCAATGTGATTCAGCAGGTCCAACGGCCGACCTTGGTCCTGGCCCATAATAAAACCCTGGCGGCCCAACTGGCCAGTGAGTTTCGGGATTTTTTTCCCGATAATGCCGTGGAGTATTTTGTAAGTTATTATGATTATTATCAGCCGGAGGCCTATGTGGCCCATAATGATATGTTTATTGAAAAAGACGCCTCCATCAACGATGAGATCGACAAACTCCGCCACTCCGCCACCTCTGCGCTGTTTGAGCGCCGGGATGTAATTATTGTGGCCAGTGTATCCTGTATTTATGGATTGGGTAATCCCGAAGAGTATAAGGAGTTGGGACTATCCCTCCGACCGGGCATGGAACGGGACCGGGATGAAATCCTGAGAAAACTGGTAGACATCCAGTATGAACGGAATGATATAAACTTTGTCCGGGGTACCTTTCGGGTAAGGGGAGACATTTTGGAAATTTTTCCGGCAAATTCATCGGAACAGGCCGTTCGGATAGAATTTTTCGGAGATGAAATTGAACGGATTACCGAAGTAAATGCCTTAACCGGTGAAATTGTAGGAGAACGGGTGCATATTTCCATCTTTCCCGCATCCCACTACGCTACCGGATCGGATAAGCTGGAAAGCGCCATAACCGCCATTGAAAAAGAACTGGTGGAACGGGAGGCCTATTTCAAACAGGAGGAAAAACTGCTGGAAGCCCAGCGGATCCGTCAACGAACCATGTATGATATTGAAATGCTTAGAGAAACCGGCTTCTGTCAGGGAATAGAGAACTACTCCCGGCATTTATCGGGTAGAGCGCCGGGGAGTCGTCCCTATACCCTGCTGGATTATTTTCCCGATGACTATTTAATGATTGCGGATGAATCCCATGTAAGTATTCCCCAAGTCCGGGGGATGTACGGCGGGGACCGTTCCCGGAAGGAAAACCTGGTGGAGTACGGATTCCGTCTGCCCTCGGCTTATGATAACCGGCCCCTGAATTTTGAGGAGTTTGAGTCTTTGATTAATCAGATTGTATACGTCTCCGCAACGCCGGGACCCTATGAAAGTGAACGCAGCCAAATGATTACCGAGCAGTTGATTCGGCCCACGGGAATTATTGACCCGAAGGTCGATGTACGGCCGGTAAAAGGGCAAATTGATGATTTGGTAGGGGAGATTTACAAAGAAGTGGAGAAAAAATTCCGGGTATTGGTCACCACGCTGACAAAAAAGATGTCGGAGGATCTGACCAATTATTTGGAAGAACTGGGCATCAAAGTCCGGTATCTGCACTCCGACATTGATACCATGGAACGGATGGAAATCATTCGGGATCTTCGCCTGGGTAAATTTGATGTATTAATCGGAATCAACCTGTTGCGGGAAGGACTGGATTTACCGGAAGTATCCCTGGTTGCCATACTGGATGCGGATAAAGAAGGTTTTCTTCGCTCCGAGACTTCCATGGTGCAGACCATCGGCCGTGCCGCAAGGAACACCGAAGGCCGGGTGGTAATGTATGCCGATAAGATTACCGGGTCCATGAAACGGGCGATTGACGAGACGGAAAGACGGCGGGGCGTGCAGATTGAATACAATGAAAAGCACAATATTAAACCGATTACCATTAAGAAAAATATCAGTGAAATCATTGAAGCCACCAAAGTGGCAGAGGATGAAGTGGAATATACGCTGGAACTTGCGAAAAAACAGCCGAGAATCGATCAGATGACCAAAAGCCAGCGGGAAAAACGCATCAAAGTATTGGAAAAGGAAATGAAAGCCTCGGCTAAGGCTCTGGAATTTGAAAAGGCAGCGGAACTTCGTGATGAAATCGAACAATTAAAAGAGGTGTAAAGATGACAAGAGATAAAATAATAGTAAAGGGCGGTAAAGAACACAACCTGCAAAACATAAACGTGGAAATCCCCAGGGACAAATTTGTGGTGATCACCGGAATTTCCGGGTCCGGGAAATCCTCCCTGGCCTTTGATACGATTTATGCCGAAGGGCAGCGTCGCTATATCGAGAGTTTATCCGCCTATGCCAGACAGTTTCTGGGTCAAATGGAAAAACCCGATGTGGAGTCCATCGAAGGATTATCCCCGGCCATTTCCATTGATCAGAAAACCACCAATAAAAATCCCCGTTCCACCGTGGGTACGGTAACGGAGATTTATGATTACTTACGACTGTTGTTTGCCCGGGTAGGGACCCCTCACTGTCCCGTATGCGGCATTGAAATACGCCAGCAGACCATCGAAGAGATTACCGATAAAATCCTGGAGCTTAAAGAGGGCACCAAAATACAGCTCCTTGCTCCGATTATTCGGGGAAAAAAAGGGATGCATAAAAAAAACCTGGAGGATTTAAAAAAGGAAGGGTTTGTCCGTCTTCGGGTAAACGGAGAGATGCGGGAAATCAGCGAAGACATCGAACTGGAGAAGAATAAAAAACATGATATTGATGTGGTGGTGGACCGGATCGTGGTAAAGGAAGGGGTGGAGCGTCGGCTCAGCGATTCCCTGGAGACCGTAATCAAACTCTCCGACGGCCTGGTTAAAGTGGATGTGATCGGCGGGGAGGAAATGCTGCTTTCCACAAAGTTTTCCTGCCCGGAACATGAAATCGGACTGGAGGAACTGTCTCCCCGAATGTTTTCCTTTAACAGTCCCTATGGGGCCTGCGAAACCTGTGGAGGGATCGGTCACAAAAAAGTGGTGGATCCGAAGCTGGTTATTCCCAATCGGGAACTGAGCATTAAAGAGGGCGGGGTTGCCCCCTGGGGTAAAGCCACCGGCAATATCGAGGAAACCTATTACTTTAAAATGGCCCGCTCCTTAACGGATAAATACGGGGTTGATCTTAACACGCCGATTAAAGACCTTCCCGAAGCCTTTATTGAGGATCTTCTGTACGGCACCGGCGGCACTTTAGTGAACTTTCAGTACGACTCGAAATATGGGGGCAGAAGAACCCATTCCATCGTATTCGAAGGGGTGGTTTATAATCTGGAGCGGCGGTATTTGGAAACCCACTCCGACTATATGCGGGAAAAAATCGAAGGTTTTATGAGCGAAAAAACCTGTAAAACCTGTGACGGCGGACGACTGAAGGATGTGGCCCTGGCCGTCACCTTTGATAATAAAAACATTCAGCAGATCACCGACTACTCGGTAAAGGACGCATTGAAATTTTTTGAAGAAGTGGAACTGGACGATCGGAAAACCTTTATTGCCCATCAGGTGATCAAAGAGATTCGGGCCCGGCTAAGCTTTCTGTTTGACGTAGGACTCGGCTATTTAAGCTTATCCCGAAATGCGGGCACCTTATCGGGAGGAGAGTCTCAGCGAATCCGTCTAGCCACCCAGATCGGCTCGAAACTGGTAGGGGTGCTCTATGTCCTGGACGAACCCAGTATCGGCCTTCATCAGCGGGATAATGACCAGCTGCTGAAGACGTTAAAAGACTTATCGGATATCGGAAACACGGTCCTGGTGGTGGAACACGACGAAGACACCATACGAAAGGCCGATCACGTGATTGATGTAGGACCGGGCGCCGGAAATCTTGGGGGCTATATTGTTGCCCAGGGGACCGCCAAGGAGATTGAAGAGGTACCGGAGTCCGTTACCGGCCAGTATCTCAGTGGAAAGAAATTCATCCCGATTCCCCAGGAGCGGCGCAAGCCCAATGGAAAATATATTGAAATCCTGGGAGCCCGGGAAAACAACTTAAAAAATATTGATGTAAGCGTTCCCTTAGGGTTATTCACCTGCGTGACCGGGGTGTCCGGTTCCGGGAAAAGTACGCTGATTAATGAAATATTATATAAAAAGCTGGCCTACACGTTAAACCGGGCAAAAGTGATCCCGGGAGACCATGATGATGTAAAGGGTATGGAACATATTGATAAAGTAATTGAAATTGATCAGTCCCCCATCGGAAGAACTCCCCGTTCCAATCCCGCCACCTATACCGGGGTCTTTGATGAAATTCGGGAGGCCTTTGCCAAAACCCAAATGGCCAAAACCCGGGGCTATAAAAAAGGACGGTTCAGTTTCAATGTAAAAGGCGGACGATGCGAAGCTTGTAACGGGGATGGAATCATCAAAATTGAAATGCATTTTCTTCCCGACGTCTACGTCCCCTGTGAAGTTTGTAAAGGAAAGCGGTATAACCGGGAAACCCTGGATATTTTATACAAAGGGAAAACCATTGCCGATGTCCTCGATATGACCGTGGAAAACGCCCTGGAATTTTTTGAAAACATTCCGAAAATCAAACGGAAGATTCAAACCTTAACCGATGTGGGCCTCAGCTATATCAAACTGGGTCAACCCTCCACCCAGCTCTCCGGCGGAGAAGCCCAGCGGATTAAGCTTGCCACGGAACTGAGCAAACGGAGTACCGGGAAAACCCTGTATATTTTAGACGAACCCACCACCGGCCTTCATACCGCCGATGTCCATAAATTAACCGGTGTGCTGCAGCGACTGGTGGAAGGCGGAAACTCGGTACTGGTGATTGAACACAATCTGGACGTTATTAAAATTGCGGACCATATCATTGATTTAGGACCGGAAGGGGGCCAGGAAGGCGGAGGAATTTTAGCCGCCGGCACCCCGGAGGAAATTGCGAAAGTCAAAGCATCCTATACCGGAAAATATTTAAAACCGATGCTGTTTCCCGAGAAAAGGAAAAAACGTTCATCCGGAGGAGGACAATAAATGAATGAGAAGATCTCAGAGCAGCTGCAGCAGCTCTTGGAGAACTTACCCAAAAGTCCCGGCGTTTATTTGATGAAAAATTCCAAGGAACATATTATTTATGTGGGAAAGGCGATTAATCTTAGAAGCAGAGTCCGTCAATACTTTCAGTCATACAAAAATCACACGCCGAAGGTGCGGGCCATGGTCCCCCATATTCATCACTTCGAGTATATTGTCACGGACTCGGAGATTGAAGCGCTGATTCTGGAGAATAATTTAATTAAGGAAAATAAACCGAAGTACAATGTGCTTCTTCGGGATGATAAAACCTACCCCTATATCAAGGTAACCCTGCAGGAGGAATTTCCCCGGCTGATGAAAACCCGGAAAATCCGAAAGGACGGGGCCAAATACTTTGGCCCCTATACCAATGTATGGGCCCTAAACGAGACGCTGAGTATTCTTCGGAGTCTATATCCCATCCGTCAGTGCAATAAGGATGTTAATAAACTGATTGAGCGCAAGGTTCGCCCCTGTCTGAATTACCATATTAAAAAATGCATCGGTCCCTGCACCGGCCGGGTCAATAAAGAGGCCTATCAGGAAATGATTCAGGGGATCCTGCTGTTTCTGGAAGGCCGGGAGGATGAACTGATTAAAAACATTGAGGGAAAGATGCATCAGGCGGCGGCAGGGATGAATTTTGAAGGGGCGGCAAAGTATCGGGACCAGGTACAGGCCTTAAAGGAAATCCTGCAGCGGCAGAAGGTGGTGTCCACGAAGGAGTATGACCAGGACGTAATCGCCATGGCCAAAAAAGACAGCAAAAGTTCCGTACAGGTTTTCTTTATCCGTAAAGGAAAACTGGTGCAGCGGGAAAACTTTATTCTGGAGAATGATGTGGAAGAAAAGGAGGAAGAGATTTTATCCTCCTTTATCAAACAGTTTTACAGCGGCATGAATTTCATTCCCAAGGAAGTGCTGGTGGAACAGGACTTCGAGGACCTGGAAATCATCGCAAGCTGGCTTTCCTCCAGAAAGAATGAGAAGGTCACGCTGCAGGTTCCGAAAATCGGGGAAAAGAAAAAACTGCTTTCCATGGTTAAGGAAAATGCGAAACTGTTCCTGGATCAGAAAGTGGAAGTGGAAAAGCAAAAGGAAGAAAAAGTGGATCAGGTTCTTTCCGGTCTGCAAAGTCTTTTAAACCTGGATGGGCCTCCCCTCCGGATGGAGGCCTATGACATTTCCAATATTCAAGGGGTGGAGTCGGTAGGTTCCATGGTGGTTTTTACCGATACGATACCGGACCGCAAGGAATATCGCCGGTTTAAAATCCGAAAGGTTAAGGGCCCCGATGATTATAAGAGTATGGAAGAAGTACTGGAGCGGCGCTTTATGCGGGGCTTAAAAGAGATTCAAGAGCTGCAGTCCCTGGAGGATTTTTCAGAAGTGGAAACCTTAGGGAAATTCGCCACTTTCCCGGACCTGATCTTAATCGACGGCGGTAAAGGACAGGTGGGTATTGTGGAAAGAGTGCTGAAGAGTCTGGGCATAGATATCCCTGTATGCGGTATGGTAAAAGATGACAAGCATCGTACCCGGGGCTTGGTCTACCAGGGTCAGGAAATTCCGCTGGCAAAGGGCAGTTCGCTGATGCTTTTTATCAGTCAGGTACAAGAGGAAGTTCACCGCTTTGCCATTACCCATCACCGGAGTCTGATGAAGAAAAATCAGGAAAAATCCGCTTTGGATGATATACCGGGAATCGGCCGGGTGAAAAAAATGGCCTTGTTCAACCATTTTAAAACCATTGAAAATATCAAGAAGGCTTCCAGTGAGGAGCTGCTTTCCGTGGACCGTGTGACGAAGAAGGATGTGGAAAATATTCAAAAGCTTTTATAGTTCCTTTGAATTAAGCAGGAATTCCATGATACAAGAATTCCATGATAAAAGTTTGTGTTCGGCGGATAGCGTAAAGGGATCAATCCTGAAGCTATAGGCTCTTTGTTTAAAAGAGTCTATAGCTTTTTTATTGTTGAAGCCTTATCCTAATCCGTAAAATCACCACCGGAAAGAAAACGAATAAAGGTCAATAAATTGCAGAATATTTTAAATAATACTACTTCTTAGTTGCTACTAAATAATAATTGACTTTAAATATGGCTGCAGGTAAACTATAAGTAGTTAAAAAATTAACAAGAAATAATTAAGTTATGGATTCTTTGAAAAAGACTTTGTAAGTAAGCAATTGCAATAATCATAGAATATTCAGAAAATAAACAGCGCAAAATAAACGAGGAGTGATACGATGGCGAAAAATGTATTAACCCAAGAGAATTTCAGTATACTGGAACAGTCAATCGATAGACATAGGGGAATAAAAGGGCCTCTGATGCCGATTCTGAACGATGTGCAAAAAACTTTCGGCTGTGTACCATTGGAAGTTCAACAAAAAATCTCTGAGGAACTGAACATTCCCTTCAGTGAAATTTACGGTGTTGTGACATTTTATTCACAATTTTCACTGGAACCAAAAGGAGATTTCGTAATCGGCGTCTGTATGGGGACGGCCTGCTATGTGAAAAATGCCCAGCCGATTCTGGATAAGATAGCCGATATTATCGACACTAAAGTCGGGGAGACCTCTAAAGACGGGAAATTTACGTTAGTGGCTACCCGATGTATCGGAGCCTGCGGATTGGCACCGGTGATTACCGTGAATGAAGATGTTTACGGAAGATTAAAAGTGGAGGATGTACCGGGAATTATGGAGAAATATTGATTTCGAAGACTAATGTTGAATGGGGGAAACAAACATGAAAAGCCTCGAGGAATTAAGAAGGATTCGGCAGGATGCGAAAGCTCAAGTGAATATTCGAACAGAAAAGGACGGCGCACGGATTGTGGTGGGGATGGCAACCTGTGGAATTGCTTCCGGAGCCAGACCGGTTATGAAAGCGTTGCTGGATGAAAATAAAAGAAGAAGCCTGGACAGTGTCCGGATTACCCAAACCGGATGTATCGGGGCCTGTAAGCTGGAACCGATCATCGAAGTATATACCCGGGGTGGAGAAAAAACCACCTATGTTGAAATGACAGAGGAAAAGGCAAGAAAAGTGATTAATGAACATATCGTCAACGGCAGGATAATCAGTGAATATACCATTGGAGCCTATGAAAAATAAAGCGTAGGATAACCGAGGAGGGGGACAAATAATGGATTTATCAAGATCGCATGTAATGGTTTGCGGCGGAACAGGGTGTGTATCCTCAAGTTCCATGAAAATTATGGATCGATTTAATGAATTATTAGCAGAAAATGATATGGACCGGGAGATAAAAGTGGTTAAGACCGGATGTTTCGGACTTTGTGAGGCTGGACCGATTGTGGTCATTTATCCCGAAGGTGCCTTTTACAGTCAGATTAAGGTAGAAGATGTGGACAGGATTGTCAGTGAGCATCTGGTAAAGGGAAGAATGGTAAAAGACTTACTTTATAAAGGATCGGTAGAAGGAGAGGTCATTAAGTCCATTAATGATGTCGGATTCTATAAAAAGCAGCAAAGAGTCACTCTACGGAACTGCGGCGTGATCAATCCCGAGGTTATCGAAGAATACGTTGCCTATGATGGTTACGAAGCACTGGGAAAAGTGCTGACGGAAATGAGTCCGGAAGAAGTCATACAGATTATTAAAGATTCCGGTCTTCGGGGCCGGGGGGGCGGCGGCTTTCCCTCGGGACTCAAATGGGAATTTACAGCGAAGGCCGAGGGTGATCAGAAGTATGTGGCCTGTAATGCAGACGAAGGAGACCCGGGAGCATTTATGGACCGGTCGATTCTTGAAGGAGATCCCCATGTAATAATTGAGGCCATGGCCATTGCCGGATATGCGGTAGGCGCAGATATGGGATATGTATACATCCGAGCAGAATATCCGATCGCCGTAAACCGACTCCAAATCGCCATTGATCAGGCCAGAGAAAAGGGATTGTTGGGAAGGGATATCTTTGGCACCGGATTCAATTTTGACATGGAAATCCGCCTCGGGGCAGGGGCCTTCGTATGCGGTGAGGAGACGGCGCTGATTAATTCCATAGAAGGGAAACGGGGGATGCCAAGACCGAGACCGCCCTTCCCGGCCCACAAAGGAATCTGGAACAAGCCTACTTCCCTTAACAACGTAGAGACCTATGCCAATGTGCCTCAAATTATTTTAAAGGGTGCCGATTGGTTTGCCGGGATCGGAACGGAAAAATCCAAAGGAACCAAAGTATTTGCCCTTGGAGGAAAGATTCAAAATACCGGACTGCTGGAAGTACCCATGGGTACAACCCTTAAGGAAGTGATCTATGACGTGGGAGGGGGAATTCCAAATGGGAAGGCCTTTAAAGCGGTACAGACCGGTGGACCGTCAGGGGGATGTATCCCGGCGGCACATATCGATACCCCCATTGATTATGATAATCTCATCGAACTTGGCTCCATGATGGGCTCCGGTGGAATGATTGTTATGGACGAAGACAACTGTATGGTGGATATCGCCCGGTTCTTCCTGGACTTTACCGTGGAGGAATCCTGCGGGAAGTGTACACCCTGTCGTGAGGGAACAAAAAGAATGCTTGATATTTTAGATGACATTTCTGAGGGTAAAGGCACGCCTGAGGATCTCGATATGCTTGAGAATTTAGCCGATACGATTAAATCCGCATCCCTTTGCGGTCTGGGCCAAACCGCACCGAATCCGGTGCTCTCCACACTGCATTATTTCAGAAATGAATACGAAGCCCATGTTAATGAGAAGAAATGTCCTGCGGGTTCCTGTCAGGCGCTAACCAATTACTTTATTACAGAGGACTGCAAAGGCTGTACCCTATGTAAAAAAGCTTGCCCCGTGGATGCGATTGAAGGGGAAAGAAAAGAGATGCATGTGGTGGATACCGTAAAATGTATTAAGTGCGGCGCATGTGTGGATAAATGTCCTTTCAAAGCGATTATTAAAAAATAGGTTATCGATGTAAAATATAGAATTTAGACGTAAATATAGAATCTGGACATATACGGATTGTTGGCGTAAATACAGACAAAGGAGTGTGAAAAATGGAAAAAGTCACCTTAACCATAGATAATATTCAAGTGGAGGTACCTAAGGAATATACCATATTGGAAGCGGCCAAAGCCACCGGAATTGATATTCCAACCCTGTGCTTTTTAAAAGATATTAATGAAGTTGGCGCATGCCGAGTCTGTTTAGTGGAAGTGGAAGGAGCGAGGTCTCTGCAGGCTTCCTGTGTGCAGCCGATCTATGAAGGGATGGTTGTAAAAACCAATTCGAAGAAGCTGAGGAATGTTAGAAAGTCCACGGTGGAACTGCTGCTTTCCAATCATGACCGGGAATGCTTAACCTGCTTTAGAAATAAAAGTTGTGAACTGCAGACATTATCCGAAGAGTTAAATATAACTGAAATCCCTTTTAATAAAAGAGATACGGTGCATCCCGTGGATACTAAATCCGAAGCGATCGTAAGGGATCCGAATAAATGTATCCTCTGCGGACGATGTGTGAATGTTTGTAAAGTAGAGCAGGGAATCGGAATTCTTGACTTTACGAAAAGAGGCGTTGAAACTGAAGTTACACCGGCCTTCAATAGGGGCTTGAATGAAATGCCCTGTATCCAGTGCGGACAGTGTGTGTCGGTATGTCCGGTAGGGGCCTTGAAGGAAAAGGAAGATATCGACAGAGTCTGGGACGTTATTGAGAATCCGGAGGTGCATGTGGTAGTACAGACCGCTCCGGCGGTAAGAGCTGCTTTGGGTGAAGCGTTTGGAATGCCCATTGGCACCCGGGTCACGGGGAAAATGGTAGCTTCCCTTAAAAGACTGGGATTTGATCAGGTATTCGATACCAACTTCGCTGCGGACCTTACCATTATGGAAGAGGGGCATGAACTGCTGGATCGAATTCAAAATGGCGGGAAACTGCCGATGATTACCTCCTGTTCACCGGGATGGGTAAAATACTGTGAATACAATCATCCGGAATTACTGGAGAATCTTTCTACCTGTAAATCACCCCACCAGATGATGGGAGCCATTGTAAAATCCTATTATGCAAAAAAACATAGTATTGATCCTAAAAAGATCTTTATGGTTTCCATCATGCCCTGTACGGCGAAAAAATCCGAGGCGGCAAGACCTGAACTCCAGGTAAACGGACTTCAGGATGTGGACGCCGTCCTAACCACCCGAGAGCTGGCAAAAATGATCAAACAGGCCCGGATTGACTTTATGAAGCTTGAAGATGCAGAGTTTGATCCTGCGCTGGGAGATTATACCGGGGCCGGAGCAATATTCGGAGCTACCGGCGGCGTAATGGAAGCCTCCTTACGATCGCTGAAGGATTTAGTGGACCATGAGGACCTGAAAAAAATTGAATACCATAATATTCGAGGCATCTCCGGCATTAAAGAGGGGGAGATCACCCTGGGAGGCGCTGTCATTAAACTGGGAGTCGCCCACGGAACCGCCAATGCAGAAAAACTTCTTCAGATGATTGAATCCGGGGAAAAGGAGTATCACTTCATCGAAATGATGGGCTGCAGTGGAGGCTGTGTCAACGGTGGCGGTCAGCCCCATGTCCCGGTAAGTAAAAAAATGGATCTGGATATCCGAGTGGAACGGGCAAAGGCGCTGTATCAGGAGGATACCGTAAAGGAATTCCGTAAATCCCATGAAAATCCATTAGTAAAAAAACTATACAGAGAATTTCTGGAAAAGCCCAACAGCCATAGGGCGCACGAACTCCTTCACACCCATTATACTGCCCGGGTCAAATACCCGGCAGCGGATTTGCCGGAAGTAAAGGAAATGGTTATCGGTTTACTGGAAGAAAAAGTAGGGGTATCAGGGTAAGGAATGCAAAAATACGGTTTATAGAAAGCGTAGTAAAAACTATGCTTTCTATAAACATCATTGATAAAAACGGTATCGAAAAAAATCATCATACCAAAATCTGCTCCGTGGATGAGATTCACGGAAAGGATCTGAAAAGCACTGCCGGCAAGGAATTTTCTGAGCTAAAGGGGCCTTTCCAACCTTTGGAGAGTTTTTTTTGATGCTCATTTTCAGGACAGGAGGAACAGCCATGGGTAAACGGGTAGGGGTGGTGGCCATCATCATCGAAGATAAAGAAAGCATCCCGATGGTCAATCGGATACTGAGTAAATATGCAGAGATCATTATTGGCCGGATGGGGGTACCCTATAAAGAAAAAAACTTAAATATTATCAGCGCCATTATCGACGGCACCACGGATGAAATCGGAGGATTGACCGGACAATTAGGGAAGCTGCAAGGAGTAGCGGTTAAAAGCGCCCTGTCTAAGAATTAAAGTGACGGAAGCATGGGAAACCAAGGATTGAGGAGGATTTGAATGAGCACAGCAATAATCGATGAAAATCAAATAAACGGGTTATTAAATGAAGCAGGAAATGCCACAAAAGAAGAAATCAACGCCATTGTGGAAAAGGCCAAGGAATGTAATGGTCTGAGTTTAGGAGAGGCGGCGAAGCTACTGCAAATAGAGGATCAGAGTCTTTTGGAAAATCTCTTTGAAGCTGCGCGATGGATTAAACATAAAATATACGGGAAACGAATTGTCATCTTTACGCCCCTATACAGCAGCAGTGCCTGCTCCAATAACTGTCTGTACTGTGGATTTCGGGCCGCCAATAAGGAAATGGAAAGAAAAACCTTAAACCTCGAGGAAATCCGACAGGAAACCCGAGCCATTGAAAAAGAGGGGCATAAACGAATTCTGCTGGTCTGCGGAGAGGATCGGAAAAACACCGATATCGATCATATTACCGGAGCGGTAAAAGCCATATATGAAGCCGGAGATATCCGAAGAATCAATGTAAATGCCGCCCCTATGTCAGTGGCGGACTTTAAAAAATTGAAAAGGGCAGGCATCGGAACCTACCAGATCTTTCAGGAAACCTATCACCGGGAAAGCTATAAAAAGATGCATCCCACAGGACTGAAAGCCGATTATGATTACCGCTTAACCGCTGTTGAACGAGCCTTGGAGGCGGGGATCGACGACTACGGAATTGGGGTATTGTTAGGACTGTATGATTATCGGTTTGATGTGCTGGCAACGCTGATGCACGCTGAATATATGGAAAAACAGTACGGGATCGGACCCCATACCATTTCCATACCGAGACTGAGACCTGCCCCGGGTGCTGCCATTGAAAAGGCCCCTAACCCGGTCAGTGATCAGGATTTTAAAAAGATTACTGCAATCTACCGACTGGCGGTGCCCTACACCGGAATTATTTTATCCACCAGAGAAAGTGAAGAAGTAAGGAATGACGTGCTGAATCTGGGAGTTTCCCAAATATCCGCAGGATCCAAAACCAGCCCCGGCGGCCATGACAAAAAGAATGCTAAGGCCTCCCAATTCGAAACCTCGGATGAACGAAGTCTGGATCAGATGCTAACGGTTATCTGTAAGCAGGGACACCTGCCAAGCTTTTGTACCGCATGTTATCGCACCAATAGAACCGGAAAAGCCTTTATGGACTTGGTTAAGGATATTGATATCAATGATCTTTGTCAGCTGAACGCACTGCTGACCTTTAAGGAGAATCTGATGGACTTTGCTTCCGAGGAAACCGTTGATACCGGCGAAATTATAATCCGGGAATCCCTCGAAGAGATGGCAGATCCGGGAGCAAGGGCTAAAATCGAAGCTGCCTTATTGGCCATCGAAAAGGGACAGCGGGACTTATTCCGATAACAATATAAGACTTGAGAAATGGGGGAAGATTATGATTCAAAACCAGGAACGCTATATTATTATTTGTTATTCCACCAGTGAGATGCTAAAGGCCGACGGATTATTAAGATCCATGGAAATTAAGACGGAATTGGTGCCGACACCCAGTGAGTTTGGAGAAATCTGCAGCACCTCCATTGCCATTTCCGGAGAAGATCGGGATTTCGCTCTAAAACTCCTGATAGAGCATCCATTAGGGTATAAGGAGATCCACCGGTATCAATCCCGTAAAATGGAGGGGCTGATCAGGAGCTTAAAAACCAATAGGATTACCGCTCTTTTCCGGGAAATCATCGGTAAAATTGAACAGGGGAAGACTCCGACAAAGGGAGAAATCACCTATTTATTAAAAACGGAAAACCAAGGGGAAATCGAAGCCATCTTTAATGCCGCTGATCGGATGCGCAAGGAAATTGTTGGGGATGTGGTTGAAATCCGTGGAGCTATTGAATTTTCCAACTACTGCAGGAAGAGCTGCAATTACTGTGGAATACGAAAAGGATGTGAAGAGACCCAACGATATCGAATGTCTCAAGAGGAGATCCTTGCAGAGGTCCATAAACTTCATGCTATGGGATTAAAAACCGTAATACTCCAGTCAGGGGAAGATGATTACTATACGGCAGAGATGCTTGTGAAAATCATTAAGCGGATTAAAATAGAAACGGGAATGAAAATTACCCTTAGTATCGGAGAACTCAGCCGGGAACAGTATCAGACCTTGAGAGAGGCCGGCGCGAACCATTTTTTATTGAAAATTGAAACCACCAACCGGGAGATCTTTAATTTCATTCATCCCGATGACGATTTTGATCATAGAGTACAGTGCCAAAAGTGGCTGCGGGAACTGGGTTATGTCAACGGATCAGGGAATATGATCGGGCTCCCGGGCCAAAGGCCCGAGGACATTGCTGAGGATATTTTATACTTTAAAGAAATGGGAATCCATATGATCGGCATCGGTCCTTTTATTCCGGCCAAGGGTACACCCTTTGAAACCTGCGCCCGGGGAAGTGTGGACATGACCCTTCGAGCCGTGGCGGTAACCCGACTGATTTGTAAAAATGTCTTCTTACCTGCCACCACAGCCCTTGCTTCCATAGACCCCGATGGGCAATCCAAAGCGTTAAAAGCGGGAGCAAATACCATTATGCTGATCTCCACCCCGATGAAGTACCGATCCAACTATCAAATTTACAGCAACAAAAACATGATCGACTTAGCATCTGCCTTTAAAGCGGTAGAGGACGCCGGCAGAAAGCTGCCGAAATATCTTAATATTATCCCTGAGGAGGCGGTTTAGATGAACAATACGCCCAGAAGCAGTCGAATCCATATTGCTATATTTGGACGGAGAAATGCCGGAAAGTCCAGTTTGATTAATGGAATTACGAATCAGGACATTGCCCTGGTATCGGAGATGGCGGGAACCACTACGGATCCTGTATATAAGGCTATGGAGATTCTCCCCATGGGTCCTGTGGTAATTATTGATACCGCCGGGATTGATGATGTGGGGGTTGTGGGAGAACTGAGAATTCAAAAAACGAAGGAGGTTCTTAATAAAACCGATATGGCCCTGATCGTCACCGAAGTGAACACAGGGATTGGAGAATATGAAAGAGGGTTAATAAAATCCATACAGGAAAAAGAAATTCCATTTTTAATCGTGATCAACAAGACCGACCAGATGAACGGGGATAAGGCCGCCTTAGAAATCATGCAGCAGCAGATGACCAAAACCCTTAAAGAGTACGGAGCTAAAGGGGTCTTCATCAGTGCGAAGACCAAAGACGGCATAGAGGAACTAAAGGAGCGGATGTCCGGCATCACACCAAAGGAGGTTGACCCACCCCTGGTGGGGGATCTGATCAATAAAGGGGACATGGTAGTGCTGGTTACCCCCATTGATTCCGCTGCTCCTAAAGGAAGGATGATCTTACCTCAGGTACAGGTCATACGGGACATTTTAGACCACGACGGATTTATGGTGGTATGCAAAGAAACGGAACTGCAGGAGGCTCTGAAAAATCTTACCCCTCCGCCCAGGCTTGTAATTACCGATGCTCAGATGTTTCATCAGGTCTCGAAAATGGTTCCCGAAGAGATACCCTTAACCGCCTTTTCAATTTTATATGCCCGCTTCAAAGGGGATCTGCAGGAATTGGTAAAGGGGGCAGAGGCCGTAAAAAGTTTAAAACCCGGGGATAACATACTGATCGCCGAAGGCTGTACCCACCATCAGCAAAAAGACGATATTGGTAAGGTAAAGATTCCCAACTGGCTGGAAAGGGAAGCTGGAGGAAGTCTGAACTTCACCTGGGTCTCCGGTACGAAGTTTGAAGAGGATCTTTCGAATTATAAACTGATTATTCACTGCGGAGCCTGTATGCATAACCGAAGGGAAATGATGCACCGCATACAGCGAGCAAAGTCTCAAGGCGTACCCATCGTAAACTATGGCGTTTTTATTGCCCACAGCAATAGGATTTTAGAACGGGCACTAAAACCCTTTGCCGGGAAAACATCAGTTGAATTCCAAAGTGTTCTGGGGTAAAATAGAATAAGGTTAATAGTGAGAAAAATTCTACTTTAATGAATTTTTCTCTTTTTTTAAGGAAAGAATAGTTCTGCATTGGCGGTTTCGATGATTTTGAATACGGAACTGACCAAGGAAGTTGGTTAAGGCATAAAAACCTCAAAGTACTGAACGGGAAAGAATTGATTTTAGAAAAATAATGGGTTATAATTAATTAGTTAAAAATTTAACGCTTCCCGGAACGGTTCAGGTGTTTTAGGAAAAAGAATTTTCCGAAAATTCCAACTGTGAAAATATTTTTTATTTAGCGATAATATTTATTAATAAGGAGGGACATAATGAAAGAGTTAGTGGAAAAAGTATTAACGGAAGAAAATTTTCAGCAGCTGGATCAGCAGATTGAAAAAGTAAGGGGAACTAAAGGGCCTCTGATGCCGGTCTTAACCCAGGCTCAAAAGATTTTCGGCTGCGTGCCCTATGAAGTACAAAAGTACGTATCCGATGAATTAAAGGTGCCCATGAGTGATATTTACGGAGTGGTAACTTTTTACTCTCAATTCTCGCTGGTACCCAAGGGGGAATACGTAGTGGGGGTCTGTATGGGAACCGCATGTTATGTTAAAAACGCACAACCCATTTTGGACAAGATCAGTGAAATTATTGATACCAAAACCGGGGAGACCTCACCGGATGGGAAGTTTACGTTAGAGGCTACAAGGTGTATCGGGGCCTGCGGCCTTGCACCGGTAATCACCATTAATGAAGACGTTTATGGAAAGCTGGACGTTAAAGATATTCCGGGAATTATGAAGAAATACCAAGGGTAATGAAATCCCAAGGTAAAACTATATGGATAAGGGAGGTTTATTGATGAAAAGTTTAGAAGAACTGCGTAAACTTCGAAAAGACTCGTTGGATCAGGTGGATATGCGAAGAAGCGGCAAAGGGACCCGAATTGTGGTAGGAATGGCAACCTGTGGAATTTCCGCCGGGGCAAGACCGGTGATGATGGCGCTGGTAGAAGAAGTAAAGAAAAGAACTCTACAGGATGTCACGGTAACCCAAACCGGCTGTATCGGAGCCTGTCGACTGGAACCGATGTTTGAAGTATATCGAGCAGGAGAAGAAAAAGTGACCTATGTCCACATGGACGGGGAAAAAGCCAAAAGAGTGGTTGCGGAGCACATTGTCAACGGCAAAGTGGTCCAGGAATATACCATAGGAGCCTATGAAAAGTAAAGTAGAAACTAAACGCAAGGAGGTTTGAACATGGAATTATATCGATCCCATATACTTGTATGTGGAGGAACCGGTTGTGTATCTTCCGATTCCTTGAAAATTGAAGAACGTTTTATTGACCTAATCGAAAAAAATGATTTAAAGAATGAAGCGAAGGTCGTAAAGACCGGATGTTTCGGGCTGTGTGAGGCTGGTCCCATCGTAATCGTTTATCCTGAAGGGGCCTTTTACAGTCAACTGAAAGTAGAAGATGTGGATACCATCGTTTCGGAGCATTTGGTAAAGGGAAGAATTGTTACGGACTTACTGTATAAAGAATCCATTCAAGAAGGAGAAATGCAGTCCATTAATGATGTTGGATTTTATAAAAAGCAGGAGCGGGTGGCCCTTAGAAACTGTGGGGTGATTAATCCTGAGGTTATTGAAGAATATATTGCCTACGACGGATATGAAGCCTTAGGCCGGGTACTGACGGACATGACTCCGGAAGAAGTCATTCAAATTGTAAAGGATTCCGGACTACGTGGACGAGGAGGCGGGGGTTTTCCCACGGGTCTGAAATGGGACTTTACCGCAAAGGCCGAGGGCGACCAGAAGTATGTGGCCTGTAACGCCGATGAAGGGGATCCCGGGGCCTTTATGGACCGTTCCGTCCTGGAGGGGGACCCTCATGTAATAATTGAGTCGATGGCCATCGCAGCTTATGCTGTGGGAGCCAATAAAGGTTACGTATATATTCGGGCAGAGTATCCGATTGCGGTAAATCGACTGCAGATTGCCATTGATCAGGCAAAGGATATGGGCCTGTTGGGAGAAAATATCTTTGATACAGACTTTAGCTTCGATATGGAAATACGCCTTGGAGCAGGGGCATTCGTTTGTGGAGAGGAAACTGCACTGATAAATTCTATTGAAGGAAAACGGGGAATGCCCAGACCAAGACCGCCTTTTCCTGCAGTAAAGGGTATTTTTAATAAACCTACGCTGTTAAATAATGTTGAAACCTATGCCAATGTGCCCCAGATCATCCTCCGGGGAGCCGAGTGGTTTTCCAGTATCGGAACGGAAAAATCCAAAGGCACCAAAGTATTTGCCTTAGGTGGAAAAATCAACAATACCGGACTGTTGGAGATTCCGATGGGAACCACCCTTCGGGAAGCGATTTATGATGTAGGGGGAGGCATTCCCAACGGAAAAGCATTTAAAGCGGTGCAGACCGGTGGACCGTCGGGAGGATGTATTCCTGCGGCCCATATTGATACGCCCATTGATTATGATAATCTGATTGAACTGGGCTCCATGATGGGATCCGGCGGAATGATTGTAATGGATGAAGATAACTGTATGGTGGATATCGCCCGGTTCTTCTTAGACTTTACTGTAGAAGAATCCTGCGGCAAATGCACCCCCTGTCGGGACGGCACAAAAAGAATGCTGGAAATGCTGGATAAAATTGCAGCAGGGACAGGTACTGTCGAGGATCTGACAAAACTTCAGACCCTGGCGAAGACCATTAAAAATGCGTCTCTTTGCGGTCTGGGACAAACCGCCCCGAATCCTGTACTCTCTACACTGCATTATTTTATGGATGAGTATGAAGCCCATGTGCATGAAAAACGATGTCCTGCCGGGGTCTGTAAAGCCTTACTGAATTATATGGTGATTGATGAAAAATGTAAAAAATGCGGAATCTGTGCAGCAAAATGCCCGGTGAACTGTATCAGCGGAACAAAAGGCAAAACCGTGTATCATATAGATACCGAACAATGTATCAAATGCAATGCCTGTTTGGAAGCCTGTCCTTTTGACGCCATTAAAAAAGGCTAAGGGTTACCCCGGGCATCTTAAAGATGCTTCGCAGCGATCGATAATTGAAATACAGCAAAATGATTTTATGAAGGAGGAGAACGTATATGGTGACCTTATCAATTAATGGTCAAAGGGTGGAAGTGGAACAAGACACCACCGTATTGGAAGCGGCAGCAACAATCGGCATCAAAATTCCGACCTTCTGCCACGACCCCAGATTAAAACCCCACGGTTCCTGTAGAATCTGTGTGGTGGAAGTAAATGGCGGGAAAAACCTTCCCACGGCCTGTGTAACCCCGGTTTATGAGGGGATGGAGGTAGAAACCGAAGGTGAAGAAGTGGTAACCGCCCGGAAAGAAATATTGGATTTATTGTTAGCGGATCATCCGCTGGAATGTTTAACCTGTGAAAAGGCAGGGGAATGTACGCTGCAGGATCTTTGTTATCAGTATGGAATAGAGAGAACCTCCTATGACGGCGAAAGAAACCACTATGAAATCGATTATTCCAATGATTTTTATTATAGTGATCAGAATAAATGCATCAAATGCGGAAAATGTGTAATGGTCTGTGACCAGCTTCAGGAAACCCATGCCATCGGATTTGCGGAAAGAGGGTTTGAAACCCATATTGCCACCCCGATGGAAAGAGGGCTTTCCGAATCCACCTGTGTATCCTGTGGAAACTGTGTTTCCGTCTGTCCGGTAGATGCTTTGGCACCGAAAAAGAAAACGAAGTTCCGCTACTGGGAAACGGAAAAAGTACGTACCACCTGTTCTTACTGCGGGGTGGGATGTCAGATGGATCTGCTGGTAAAGGATAATAAAGTCGTCGAGGTCCAGCCGGCGGAGGGCGTTAATGACCGCATGCTCTGTGTAAAGGGGAAATTTGCCTTCGATTTTCTGAGTCATCCCAATCGGCTGAAGATGCCTTTGATCCGAAAGGACGGCAGACTTCAGGAGGCCAGCTGGGAAGAGGCCTACGATACCATTATCGGGAAAATCAATTCCATTAAAGAGGAAAACGGGCCCGGAGCCTTTGCGGGACTCACCTCTGCAAGATGCAGTACGGAAGACAATTATATGATGCAAAAGTTTATGCGGGCAGCCATCGGAACCAACAGTGTGGACCACTGTGCCCGGCTCTGACATTCCTCTACCGTTGCAGGTCTTGCAACAACCTTTGGTAGTGGAGCAATGACAAACAGTGTAGACGAAGTATTAAAGTCCGACGTATTATTCGTAACCGGTTCCAACACCACGGAGAATCATCCGGTGATCGGATCCAAAATGAAACAGGCGGTAACAAACGGAGCAAAACTCATCGTTGCCGATCCTCGGGAGATTGAACTGGCCCACTATGCCGATGTCTTCCTGCAGATCAAACCCGGGACCAGCCTTGCCCTTTCCAACGGACTGATGCACGTGATTCTGGAAGAGGGACTTCAGGATGATGGGTTTATTGAAGAACGTACGGAAAACTTTGAAGCCTTAAGGGAACTGGTAAAAGACTATACACCGGAAAAAGTGGCGGAAATCTGTGAAGTGGATGCCAACGATATTATTAAAGCGGCAAGAATTTACGGAGAAGGAGAACGTTCGGCGATTTACTACTGTATGGGAATTACCCAGCACAGTACCGGCACCGAAAGTGTAATGAGTATTGCAAACCTTGCAATGCTTACCGGAAATATCGGAAGAGAAGGCACCGGCGTAAATCCCCTTAGAGGACAAAACAATGTTCAGGGCGCCTGTGATATGGGGGGACTTCCCAATGTGTATCCGGGATATCAGCCGGTGGTGCATCCGGAGATAAAGAAAAAATTCGAAAATGCCTGGGGCGTGGAACTTTCCGATGAAAACGGGCTGACCCTGCCGGAAATGATGGACAATGCCCTTCGAAAAAGCTTAAAAATGATTTATGTAATGGGAGAGAACCCCATGGTTTCCGATCCCGATACGGCCCATATTCGAAAAGCCTTAGAGAGTCTGGACTTTTTAGTGGTACAGGACATCTTTATGACCGAGACCGCGGAGCTTGCCGATGTGGTCCTTCCGGCCACCGCCTATGCGGAGAAGGACGGAACTTTTGTAAATACCGAGCGAAGAGTCCAGCGGATCCGTAAAGCCATCGATGCACCGGGAGAGGCGAAGAACGACTGGGAGATCTTTATGAACCTGATGAACCGTCTGGGTTATGAAAAAACCTATCAAAGTGCGTCGGAGATCATGGATGAAATCGCGGTGGTGACCCCCCAGTATGCGGGAATCGATTACAGCCGATTGGAAGGCGACGGTCTGCAGTGGCCCTGTCCGACCAAAACCCATGAAGGAACCAAGATCCTGCACGGGGAGCGCTTCGCCCGGGGACTCGGATTGTTTAAACCTGCTCAGTACCGGCCCTCGGCGGAAGTCGCCGACGAAGAATATCCAATGATTATGACCACCGGACGGGTGCTTTATCAGTACCACACAAGAACCATGACCGGAAAGACCGAAGGCCTGAATAACCTGGCCCCGGAGAGTTATATTGAGATCAGTCCCGAAGCGGCCGTCAGAAAGAATATTGAAAATGGGGACTTGATTAAGGTTTCCTCCCGACGGGGTTCCATTACCGTTAAAGCGAAGGTTACCGATAAAATTTCCGGCAACACCGTATTTATTCCTTTCCACTGGGCTGAAGGGGCGGCAAACGTGCTGACCAGCGGAAGTGTGCTGGACGAATACTCCAAAATACCGGAATTGAAGGTAAGTGCAGTAAATATCGAAAAAGCAATGTAAGAACAATACGCAGCAAAAAACGGTCCTTTGATCAGTTGTTTAATAAAGCCCTGCAGGAAGCGGTCCTTGCGGGGCTTTATTGTCAAAGGCCTGGATAAATAACGAAATAAAAAAGTGGAGGACAGCCTAATGTATATAAAAGGGAACCCAGGGGAATCCAGTCAACTGCATTTCAGTTCTGAAGGGTTATATCAGCAAGCCGTAAGTCTCTGGGAAAATTCTTGGGGGGGAGGATTATCGGCCGGGATACAAAAGGTCAGCCCAAGGGAAAAAAGGGAGAATGAAAAGGCCCTCCTCCAATTGATTGAAAAAATGGAGAAAGCAGCCTCTCAGGAGAAGCTGGAAAAAGTACTGAAAAAATTTTTCCTGGAAGGGCCGGTGTTTTCCCGGGAAGCCAAAGAGATATTTAAGGATCCTGACTTTTTCAAAAGCTCTAAAGCCTTTATTAAAAAAGTTCAGGACTATGAACCGGAAATCCCCAAAGAGGATGTGGGACAGGCTTTTCGGAATGTATGGATTATGAATATGCTGCAAAAGGCTTTTATGCTTCCGGTGAGCTGCAGTGATGGGGTTTTCGGATACAGTATGCTCTATCCCTATACCGACAATTTCATGGACGACCCGGAGGTTGAAATGAAGGAAAAGTATTCCGCCAGCCAACGGTTAAAGCAGCGTTTGTCCGGGGAAAAGATAAAATCCCGGGGAAAAAACGAGAGAAAGATTTACGATATGATCGCAAAAATTGAACAAACCTACCCAAGGGAATCCTGTTCTGAGGTTTTTCAGAGCCTTTTATATATTCATCAGTGCCAGGTGGATAGTTTAAAGCAGCAATCGGGAAAGTCCACAAAGAACCCGCAGAAAGATTGGGAGACAGCCTCCCGGCAGCAAGAGATTTTAAGAATCAGCGTTCATAAAGGGGGAGCATCCGTGCTGGCAGACGGCTATCTGGTAAAGGGAGTTTTGGATCCCGATGAACAGAAATTCTGCTTTAACTACGGGGTCCTGCTGCAGATGGCTGATGATTTACAGGACTGTAAAGGGGATTATCAGAATGGACATCAAACCCTTTTTTCGGTGGATTACGGGGGCACCGACTTTGACAGAAGAGCCCACCAGTTAATCCGCTTCTCTGCAAGGACCTTTTGGGACTTTTTTAACGGTAAAAAGGCCGGGGGTATGGAGGTTTTCCTAAGAGAAAACACGCTGCTGTTAATACTGGGTTCGGTGCTGATCAATCCTTCCTGCTTCAGTCCCCGGTATCTTCACTGGGCCGAAGAACGCTTTCCCGTATCCCGGAGGTTTTTAGAGACCCAGCAGCGGCTCCTCGGGGAGAAGTTTAAACAGTCAACGATGAAACGGACTGATAATAGTTATGAACCTGTGGTAAAATAGAGATAGTAATGAGTATAGGAGAGATGAGTTTATGAAGTATGAAGGACAGATATATCGGCCCCCCAGTGAAGCCTATAGTTTAATTCTGCAGGTGAGTATCGGCTGTTCCCATAATCAATGCAGTTTTTGCGGAATGTATAAAGATAAAGAATTCCGGATCCGTAAAGTTGATGAAATCCTTCAGGATTTGCAAAGGGCACGGAAGGATCACCGGTTTGTTGAAAAGATTTTCCTGGCTGACGGAAATGCACTGGCCCTGCCCTTGGAGAGTTTAAGGGAAATTCTGGCGGAAATCAGCAGGCTTTTCCCTGAATGCAAAAGGGTCTCAGCCTACAGCGCACCAAAGGATATTTTAAGAAAAACCCCTGAGGAGCTGGAAGAACTTAAGGGTTTAGGGCTTGGGATGCTCTATCTCGGAATAGAATCCGGCAGCAGCAGGGTATTGCAAAGGGTCCAAAAAGGAGTGAGCCGGGAGGAAATGATTGAAGCGGGGAAAAAGGCAAAGGCTGCAGGCTTTACACTTTCCGTTACGGTAATATCCGGTCTTGGGGGAATAGCGTTATGGCAGCAGCACGCCGTGGATTCAGCGAAGGTTATCAATGCCATCCAGCCGGATTATCTCGCCCTGCTGACCCTGCTCATTCAGGAAGGTACAGAACTCTACAGCGAGGTAGAAAGCGGAGCCTTTCAGCTGTTAACCCCCATGGAAGTATTAGTCGAAACCCATAAAATGATTGAAGAACTGGAACTGAACCATACGGTTTTTCGGAGCAATCATCCATCAAACTATGTGGCTTTGGAAGGCACCCTTCCGAAGGAGAAAAGTAATCTGCTGCGTCAAATCGAAGAAGTTTTGGCCGATACGGAAAAGTACTGCCTGAAGGAGCGGTACCGGAGATTATAAGGAGAAAAGAAACGGATCGCAGAGCGCATAACCAAACATTATGGACTATAACATTTTAACATGTACAGGAAAAAGAGAATTATTCCTGATAATAATATGTTATAATTTTATCAATGGAAGAGTAAGGTTTAACAATGATAAGTTTATTATGAATGGGGAATACATTTTAGGAGGAGTAAACATGTTGGGTGGAAGAATAGGTTTTTTGGAGTTGGCAGTGATATTGGTGATCGCCTTAGTGATTTTTGGTCCTGCAAAAATTCCCGAGATCGGCAAAGCCGTAGGGAAGGGTTTAAGGGAGTTCAAAAAAGAAACCAGCAATCTGATGGGTGATGGAGAACAAACAAAAGAGCAGCAGACAAAAGAGCAGCAGACAAAAGAGCAGCAGACAAACTTGCAAACCGCTGATAAAACCGAGGAAGAGAAGATCGAGCCGGTATCGGAAGAAGTAAAGCAGAAAGAACCTCCGAAAGAAAATAGGAAATAAGCAGCTAAAGCAGTAAGGAAGCAGTTGAAACGATAAAAGCATTTGTGCTAAGGGAGGCACCTTCAGTGAATGAAGAAGGATTAACACTGGTTGGACACTTAACCGAATTAAGAAAAAGAATTATCATCATTATGCTGTCTCTTTTCGGGGCATCAGGAATTGCATTTTATTTTATTGAGGAAATTCAACGTCTGATTCTTCGTCCCGGAGGCGAGGTGGATTTTATCTATCTGAGTCCGCCGGAACTTTTAATGGCCCATATCAAGGTAGCCTTACTGACAGGACTGGTGGGGGCATTACCGATTATATTTTATCAGATCTGGGCCTTTATCGTGCCGGGGATTGAAAAAAAGCAAAAAATATTTTTATTTTTGTCCGTATTCTTCGGCACCTTCTTTTTTGTAGGGGGCATCGTTTTTGCCTACGTATTAATACTGCCGCTGAGTATTGCCTTCTTTGCAGGAATGGCTACGGACCAGGTACAGCCCTTATTTTCATTTACCAGCTACATCGGCTTTATCACATCCATTCTTCTGGCCTTCGGTGTGGCCTTTGAACTGCCCATGCTGGTGCTGCTGCTGACCAAATTCAACCTGGTGCAGCCGAAAACCCTTCGGAAATTTCGAAAGTTTGTACTGCTGGGCGTGGTGGTTCTATCCTCCATCCTTACGCCGCCGGACATTATTTCTCAAATGCTTCTGGCCGGTCCGATGATGGTTTTATTTGAATTGAGTATTCTCATTTCATCGGTTATTTACCGAAAGAAAGAAAAGGAGATTGTAATAGAGGATGAACAGCAATAGGACAAAAAAGCACTCTTTCATCCAAGGAGGGCTTTTTTTAGAACTCTCTATTCAAGCGCCATTGAATAGGCAGCTATTGAAACAAATACAGAAGGGGGGGACCGTATGACCTCTGAACGGATTGAAGCCTTGAAAAAAAGGCGGGAAAAAGAACGAAATCAAATGACAAACCGGAACCAAAATCTTTATGCGTGGCTGCTGCTTGCAGCAGTCATCTTACTATCCACGGCGTTGCTGGTCAATCAATCGCCGTATATGTGGGTTTTTCCCATAGGAATTATGCTGGGATTTACATTGGAACGTTCCCGGTTTTGTTTTGCTGCAGCCGTTCGAAACCCCTTGATTGTGGGAACAACCAAGCTGCTGCAGGCGGTAATTTTGGCATTGATGGTCTCGACCTTGGGATTTTTTATCCTGCAGATCGTAACGGTGGATATTAATAACTTTCAAATTAGTGAAATTCCGGGCAGCCTAAGGCCCGTGGGATGGAACACCGTTATCGGGGGCATTCTCTTTGGGACGGGGATGGTAATCGCCGGGGGCTGCGCTTCCGGAACATTAATGAGGATCGGCGAAGGGTTCACTCTTCAGATAGTGGTCCTCGGGGCTTTTGTCGGCGGCTCGGTACTTTCCGGGGTTTTTCATTATCCCTTTTGGCACGATTTACTGATTGAAGGCAGAACCGTAATTTATCTGCCTCAACTTATCGGTTTTTTCCCGGCACTTATCCTGCAGTTGTCGGTTTTAGGGATATTATTTGCGGCGGCTAGAAAACTTGGAAAAATGAGATAAACCATATGTATAGAAGGTGAGAGGGGTGAAACATATGAAGGAAGAATTTTTAGACTGCTTGTACGAGCCTTGTCCGATTCCACTGCTGAAAGCATTGAAAAAACTGAATAAAATGAAGGCGGGAGATTTGCTGATTATGAAAACCGACCATAACTGCTCGATTACCAATGTCATTGAATGGGTGGATAAGCAGGGGCATAAAATGGATTATATAGAAGTGGGGAAGGGAGAGTGGGAAATTTATATTGAAAAGGTGGTATCCGATGGATAAACTGTATCATAAAGTTCTCAAAGCCCCCTGGCCCTACTGGGTGGCAGCCATTGTTCTGAGCCTTTTGAATATCTCCTTGCTGATCCTTACCGGCTCTCCCTGGCGGGTTACTTCCGGATTTTTGTACTGGGGAATGTGGATTCTGGAAAAACTGGGCTATAACGATTTCACCGGCAGTTACTTTGCACTGCATGGGGGACTCGCGGGAGGGGAAACTTTTTTAGTAAACTCCGTCAGTATTTTAAATGCGGCCGTACTGCTGGGCGCTCTATTATCGGTACTGATCAGCAGTGAGTTTAAATGGCGCCGAATTAAAAACCCCAAACAGGTGGGTTTTGCAATTTTCGGGGGACTGCTGATGGGGTATGGGGCAAGACTTGCCTTTGGATGCAATATCGGCGCTTTTTTCAGCGCAATTCCCTCATTTTCCCTCCATGGCTGGGTGTTTGCCCTGTCAATGGGGGCCGGAGGGGTGATCGGTTCGAGGATCATGATGCGTTATATGGTATGAAAAAAGGATCCTTTAAAAACTTTAAAGGGTCCTTTTACAGTCTGATAAATTTCACGCTAACAAAAGCCTCGCTCCGAGGATTTTAGAAACTTCTTAAAGGCCTCTTCATGAATCGAAAGCGGCTGTTTTTCCCGATAAGCAATGTAATAACTGCTGTTAATGGTCAGGTCCTTCACGTCGATTACCTGCAGCGTCCCCTCATACAGTTCCCGCTCAATGGTTAATTTGGGGATAAAAGCCATCCCTTTACCTGATACCACAGAGCTTTTAATCGCTTCCATGGAATTTAACCGGTACATAATATTTAAGTCTTCGCTTTTAACGCCGTGTTTGTGTAATGCTTTTTCGATGGCTCGCTGGGTGCCGGAACCCTTTTCCCGGGAAATCAGGGGCACCGTTAATAATTCTTCCAGAGAAAGCTCTTTCTTATGATTTGCCGAAGAAGTAACCAGCAGCAGAGGATCTTCACCAATTAGTTCGGTAACAATTCCCTCCTGGGAGAGGTCCTCCTGGATGATTCCGAGATTAATGGATTTGTCCTTAAGCCGGGTGATTACTTCCTGAGAGTTATAGGTATTGAAATTGATCATGATGTCCTGATGCTGCTGCTTGAAAATATAAATACTGCAGGGTAGGGCATGCTCCCCGATGGATTTACAGGCCCCTAAAAACAGCTCCTTTGTAGAGGTTTTAAAATTGCTCAAATCCCGCTGGATGTTGCTTTGAAGCGAAAGAAGGGTATCGGCATAATCAAAGAGAATTTTTCCCGCTTCGGTAAGCTCCACTCCCCGATTGCTGCGGATTAAAAGATTGGAATCCAGTTCTTTTTCCAAGGCTTGAAGCTGCATACTCAAACCGGGCTGGGTAAGATGCAGCTCTTTTGCTGCCTTTGAAATGCTATTGAGTTTTACCGTGGTATAAAATGATTTTAAGTTCTGTAAGTTCATGATAAAGACTTCCTTTCCCCCTGAGTTTAAACGGACCTTAGCAATAATATTATAACACAAACCTTCACATTGTGTAGTAATGGAGACGGGATTCGAAAAGGGATTGCCATTTGGCAAAATCCTGGGAAATAGGGGGAGAAGGGGAGAATGGGGCGTTGAGAATGAGAGGAAAATTTCCTGGGGAAGGCAGTAATTCCATAGAAAGAGGGGCAGCGTTATAAAAATCGTACTGAAGGAGAGAGTTATTGATAAAAAACAGACAATAATCCCCTTTGCCCTGAAGAATGAAAGCCGCGGTTCAGAAAGAAATCCATCTGAAACATGGCTTTTTTTATGGTTTCTATGTTAAAATAAGCATAACGGAAAAAAGAACATAACAGGTTTTATTAAAGGAGAAGGATCAATGAAAATCAAAGAAAAATTTCAGCGTTTTAATAAAAAGGTTTTTTTTATCACCGTCATCCCTTTTTTGATTATAGCAACCGTCGGGGTACAATTCATCGAGGGATTGGTGGTTTATCTGTTTTTAGGAATCCTGGTCTCGCTGCACTCTGCGGTTTATCAAAAATACAAAGATAAAAACTGGTAACGGGAAGGGCGACGAAGGGAAAGGTTGGGGGGAAGAGCATGGAGCGAACCAAAAAAATTCGGATACAGCAGATAAAAGAAGGGCAGATGGAGGAGATGGAAGACCAGGTAGTCATGGAGTATCCCTTAACGATTTATTTAAACGGGGAAGAATTCATCACTTTACTCTGTTCACCGGATTCTTCAGAGGGGCTTACTTATCTGGCGCTGGGTTTTTTAATATCCGAAGGAATGATTGCTGAAAAATCCCATGTGGGAAAGGTTGCCGTGGAGGAAGACGCCGGTCATATTCATTTGCAGTTAAACAACAAAACCGACTTAAAACAAAAGCTTTATGGAAAACGAACCGTAACCACCGGTTGCGGAAAAGGAACGGTTTTTTATAATGTATTGGACTCCCTGGGCAGCAAAAAAATCAATGAAGATATAATCTATGATTATCAGCATATTTTAAACCTTTCCAGAAAGCTGAATCAAATGTCCGCTCTTTTTAAAGAAACCGGAGGCGTGCATTTTTGTGCTCTTGGAAACAGGGAGAAGATCCTGTTTTTCCATGAAGATATTGGAAGGCACAATGCGCTGGATAAGATTATCGGCGAGGCTTTTTCCAAGGGTATAGAATTAAAGGATAAAATTCTGATTACCAGCGGAAGGCTGTCCTCGGAGATGATTATCAAAGCTGCCAAAAAAGCCATTCCGATTATCGTGTCCCGATCGGCACCGACGGAGCTTTCGATTAATATAGCCAAAGATTTGGACATCACCCTGATCGGTTTTGCCCGGGGGAACCGTATGAATATCTATCATGGAGGCAAACGAGTCAGCCGAAAGGCAATGTAGAATGGAGCGATACTATGAAGGATACCTATAGAAGAAATATAAACTACCTTCGAATTTCCGTAACGGACCTTTGCAATCTCCGTTGTAAATACTGCATGCCGGAAGCCGGGGTGGAGAAGATTCAGCACGGGGATGTATTGAGTATTGAAGAGATCATAACCATCGCAAAAGAAAGTGCGGCCCTGGGAATACGAAAGGTGCGCATCACCGGAGGGGAGCCCCTGGTAAGAAAGGGTATTATCGATTTGGTCGAGGGAATTTCCGGTATTGAAGGCATTGAAGACGTGGCTATGACCACCAATGGTCTGCTGCTGAAAAAATACGGAAAAGACCTGAAAAAAGCAGGACTCAATCGAGTCAATATCAGCATCGATTCCCTGGATCCCGACAAATACCGGAAAATTACCCGGGGGGGAGAAGTACAGCAGGTGCTGGAAGGAATTGAAGAAGCATTGACGCTGGGACTGGTGCCGGTGAAGCTGAACACCGTAATTGTAGGCGGGGAAAATGAAGAAGATATTTTGAAACTGATGAATCTGACGAAAATATATCCCATTGATGTACGGTTTATTGAACTGATGCCCATTGGACAGGCCAGTTCCTGGTCTAAGGAACATTTTATTTCCAATGAAGAGGTAAGATCCCGGGTTCCCGAGCTTCTTCCGCTGAATCAGGAGATCGGAAGTCCTGCGAAATATTTCAAACTGCCCGAGGCAAAAGGCCGAGTGGGCTTTATCGATCCGATTTCCAGTCATTTTTGCGGGGAGTGTAATCGCTTAAGGGTTACCTTTGACGGGAAACTAAAGCCCTGCCTGCACAGCAGCCAGGAAATTGATCTTCTTCCGGCCCTTCGAAATAACGAAGGATCCTTAAAAAAACTGCTCACGGAAGCGATCGTATCGAAACCGGAAAAACATTATCTGGATACCGAGGAGTATGAAATCATCACCCGGAACATGTCTCAAATCGGAGGCTGATCATGAAGATATTAAAACTTCAATCGAAAACCGAAGGCCGCTGGGAGGACCGGAAAGAGCTGATGCTGAAAGCAGCGGAAACGGTTTCGCTGATTACCCTTCGGGGAAAAGAAATCATCGAAAGCGATATTGACCGTAAAAGAACCGGGTTTTGCCATGGGATATTCAAGGCAAATATTGTATGGGACACCCCCCCCGAGGGTAACCTCCCCGCCCTAAAACCGGGAGATCGGTTAGCCGCTGAAGAAGTCATCCTAACCGTTGCGCAGGCGGGTAAAAACTGTCATAGCAACTGCCGGATCTACACGAATAAAGGGTGTGCTTTTCTTAAGGAAATTTTGTTTCTGAGCGTTCAAAACCCCGGCAGGCTAAGGGTGATGGAAGAGCTGAATGACCAATCGGCTAACGGGAGCAGAGAGCTGAAGGATAGGGCAGCGAACCGATAAAAATACAATGGGAAATTCAAAAAAACATAGAATAATTACGAGGAGTGAACAGTTTGGAAAATAAGAATGTGTTGGAAATCTTGAAAAAAACCGTGGACAGTGACAGGATTTTAATCGATGAACCGATGAAAAATCATACTTCTTTCAAAATCGGAGGGCCGGTGGATTATCTGGTGCTGCCGACAAAAATGGAGGAGATCACGGAGACCGTAAGAAATTTGAAAAAAGAGGAAATCCCCTACATGATCATCGGCAATGCAAGCAATTTACTGGTCCGGGACAAAGGCATCCGGGGAGTGGTAATAAAGCTGGGAGAGAGTTATAATCATGTAACCATTGAAGGCACCACGGTAACCGCGGAATCGGGAATTTTGTTGTCGAGACTGGCCAAAAGAATTGCAAAGGCGTCACTGAAAGGTTTTGAATTTGCCAGCGGCATCCCGGGGAGCCTAGGGGGTGCAGTATTTATGAATGCCGGGGCTTACGGCGGCGAGATGAAGGATGTGGTCACTTCCGTAACCGCATTGGATGATAAAGGACAGGTGATCACTCTTCGAAATGAGGAGTTGAAAATGCGTTACCGGAACAGTATTTTGCAGGATAATGATTATGCGGTACTGGAAGTGGTAATGGAGCTTGAAAAAGGAGATCCGAAAGAAATCTACGAAACCATTCAGGACCTGGATCATAAGCGGACCACGAAACAACCCTTGCAGCTGCCCAGTGCCGGAAGCGTCTTTAAACGTCCGGAAGGGTATTATGCAGGAAAACTGATACAGGACAGCAATCTTCGGGGCCATCGGATCGGCGGAGCGGAAGTATCCACCCTGCACTGCGGCTTTATTGTAAATCAGGGAGACGCTACTGCCCAGGATGTAATGGATTTAGTCGAAACCATACAAAAGACCGTCAAAGAAAAATTCGGTGTCACCTTAGAACGGGAACTCCGCATTATCGGAGAAGAGTAGTCTGAAGGACTTACTGATCAGTCATAAACAAGGAGATGATGGGATGAAGTTCACCATTATTACCGGGATGTCCGGTGCCGGGAAAAGTCAAGTGGTCAAATACATGGAAGATTTAGGGTATTACTGTGTTGATAACATGCCTCCAATGCTGTTGCCGAAGTTTGCGGAATTATGCGACCAGTCCCAGGGCACCTTTGAGAAAGTGGCCATTGTACTGGATATCCGGGGAGGAGAATTTTTCGAGGATCTGGTCTCAAACCTGGAAGAACTGGAGCGGCTGGGTTATTATTATGAAATTTTATTTCTCGACGCCAGCAATCAGGAACTGATCAAACGGTTCAAGGAAACCCGCAGAAGTCATCCCCTGTCCATGGACGGTTCCCTGGAAGAAGGAATCAGCAGAGAACGGAAAAAACTGCAGAATCTCCGTCAGATGGCGAAAAATATCATCGATACCACCGGTCTGGATCTCCAGTCCTTAAAGGAAGAGCTGCGAAATTTATACATTGAAGGGCGAAAGGGAAGAAACCTTAGAATATCCTTAACTTCCTTCGGTTATAAATACGGAATTCCCCTGGAATCGGATCTGGTTTTTGATGTGCGGTTTCTACCAAATCCCTTTTATGTGAAAGAATTAAAGGAATATACCGGGGACGACCCCCGGGTGCAGCAGTATGTTATGAATCATGAAATAAGCAGAACCTTCTATGACAAACTATTGGATATGATACGATTCTTAATTCCAAACTATATACAGGAAGGAAAAAACAATCTGGTGATTGCCATTGGCTGTACCGGCGGAAGGCACCGGTCCGTTACACTGGTTAACAAACTCTACAAAGAACTAACGGAAGACGGCAGCCGGGTAACCATTCATCATCGGGACAAAGACAAAGGAAAGAGCTAGGGGACGCTGAAATCCGGAAAGGGGGAGACCGTTATCGTAAAAGATATGTTGAAAACCGGCTGGCGGATTAAAGAATATATCCTGGTAGTGTTTTTAGGAATGGTCATGATCCTCTCCGCTTTCAGCGGCGTATTTGTTACACTGAATGAATACTTAACGCTGCCGATAAAGGGACTCTTGCTTTTGGTGGGGATATTGCTTACCATAGCCTCACTCAGGGGAATGCTTACTTTTTTCCTTACCAATACGAAACTGAGAACCTTTTCAATGAAGGATCTGAGAAGTCAGATCCTTAAACAAAAGCATCTGATCCGGGGTCCGAAGGTTGTGGTTGTCGGGGGAGGCACGGGCCTTTCGGTGCTCCTTCGGGGGCTGAAAAAACTCACCTCAAACATAACGGCGATCGTTACCGTAGCCGACGACGGCGGCGGCTCGGGGATACTGCGGGAGGACTTGGGAATGCTGCCCCCGGGAGATATCCGAAGCTGTATTCTAGCCCTGTCGGACATGGAGCCTACCATGGAAAAGCTTCTTAATTACCGCTTTGAAGAGGGGAATTTGAAAGGACAAAGTTTCGGAAATTTGTTTATCGCATCGATGAACGCCATTACCGGTAATTTCGGAAAGGCCGTTAAGGAAATGTCCAGTATTCTAGCCGTTACCGGCCAGGTGCTGCCGGTATCCTTAGAGAACATTACCCTTTACGGGAAACTGGAAAACGGCATGGTGATCAAAGGGGAATCGGATATTCCCCTGAAGAGTCTGGAACATCAAAGTCCGATCCAGCGGGTATTTATTAAGCCCAAGTATTCCAAACCCCTTCGGGAAGCCTTGCGGGCCATTGAAGAAGCCGATGTGGTGGTTCTCGGTCCCGGGAGCTTATATACCAGTATCATTCCAAACCTGTTGGTAGAGCGGGTAAGTAAAGAGATTAAAAATACCAGGGCGGCAAAGGTATATATTCCCAATATTATGACCCAGCCCGGGGAGACCGACGGATACTCGGTATTTGACCATGTGCAGGGTCTGTTCAATCACCACCCGAATCTGCAATTGGACTGGGTTATTGCCAACAACAGCGATTCCCTGCCGGTTAAAGTAAAGGAGAAATATGAAATGGAAGGGGCGGAGTTAATCTCTATTACCGAGGATGACCGGAAAAAACTGGAAGCCCTGAATATTAAGATTATTGAACAGGATTTAGTGGATATTCGAAAGGACTATGTTCGACATAATAATCTGGAGCTTTCCCGGCTGATCCTGTCCTGCGCCTACGAAAACAAGGGAGCACGGTGGTTTAACCGGTGGCGCTCAAAGAAACGGCTTCAAAAGCTTTTATAAAAAACCCCCCTAATTATTTCATAATACCGGGAAAAAGGAAAACGTGATACATGAAAGTACTTAATTACAGCGAGCTGAAGAAGCCCCTTGATATCCGGGGCTTCTTTTTTAAGGATTTTAAAGATTGCCCTTATTATGCTATAATAAATAATAATTAACAAAATTATACGCACATCCACAAAATAAAGGGGTGGAGAGTTTTGAGCATAGAAATCAGTGCCGGCGGGGTTGTGATTTTCGGGAATGCGATCCTTCTGCTTAAAAAATATAATGGGGATTTTGTACTTCCCAAAGGGAAGGTGGAAGCGGGGGAGACCTTGGAGGAAACCGCTCAGCGGGAAGTCTTGGAAGAGGCAAAAGTCCGTGCACGGCCTCTTAAATATATCGATAAAATTGAATACAGTTATCACAACTCCTGGAGCAAAGACCAGCGGGTGTATAAAACCGTGCACTGGTTTTTAATGGAGTCCAATTCGATTGACTGTATTCCTCAAAAAGAAGAAGGTTTTATTGAAGCGATTTTCGTACATGAGGACAAAGCCGTGGACATGGCCCGCTACCAGGATGAAAAGAAGATTATTGAACGGGGTCTACGGCTGTATAAAAAGAAAATGTAGAAAATAAGGACGTGAGGAAATGTCTTTTTCGTTAAAAACCAAAGGGGAACTGGCACGACTGGAAGGGGAGAAAAGCTGCTGCAGCAAAGCGGAACTTGCGGCCTTAATCGGTTTAAATGGGGAAGCTGTCCAGACCCCCGGGGAAAAATTCAACTTAAAGGTAACCGTGGAGAATCCGGCGGTAGCGAGGAAAATTTTCAAACTGATCAAGATGCAGTTTGCCATTAATCCGGAAATAAAGGTCCGGAAAAATTCAAGCTTTAAAAAATCCAATTATTATTTAATGGCCATTACCCATACCATGGGCAGCAGTAGAATACTGGAAGAGCTGGGACTGATGAGAAAAAACACGGCCCAGGAACTAAAGCATTTTCCTGAGACCGATATATTTAAAAAACGGTGCTGTAAAAGGGCTTATCTCAGGGGAGCATTTCTCTCCGGCGGGTCCGTCAGCGCCCCTGAAAAAACCTATCATCTGGAATTTGTCGCCCATGAAATGGAGGTTGCCGCAGGGATCCAAAACCTGATCAACTCCTTTGGTCTCAATGCCAAGATCGTCCCCCGGAAAAAATACCAGGTGGTATACCTCAAAGAAGGGGATCAAATCGTGGAACTGTTAAATATTATCGGCGCCCATAATGCATTGCTGGAGTTGGAAAACGCCCGGATTTTAAAGGAGATGCGCAACAACATTAACCGTATCGTCAACTGTGAGACCGCCAATCTCAGCAAGACTGTAAATGCCTCGGTAAAACAGTTGGAAAATATTCATCTTATCCAGCGGACCATCGGTTTAGACGAGCTCTCCGAAGGGTTGAGAACCTTGGCGGAACTGAGGATCCGCCATGAAGACGCCAGTTTTAAAGAGCTGGGAGAGATGATGGACCCCCCGGTGGGGAAATCCGGGGTGAATCACCGATTCCGAAAAATTGAAAGCCTTGCAGATAAAATTCGTGGTAACCGTTAGCCATTATTTTGCAGCAGACAGTTTATTTAATGGGTTTCCCGAAGCTTCATTTCAGCAGTTTTCAGGGCCACCCTGGGAAAGGCAAAAAAATATCAAAGTTGATCCTTACAACACGCTGAAAAAAGTACTTCAGCGTGTTTTTTTTCGACGTAAAATTGACGGTGGAAAGTTATCATACTATTATCACAATAAAGAAAGGATGAGATAAAATGTTAACTGATATTCAAATTGCACAACAGGCAAAAATGAAGTATATTTCTGAAATCGCTGAGGAGGCAGGCATCAAAAGCGAAGAGCTGGAGATGTATGGACATTATAAAGCAAAGGTATCCCTTGATTTATTTGATCGACTGGAAAAGGAAGAATACGGAAAATTAATCTTAGTGACAGCCATCAACCCTACTCCCGCCGGTGAAGGAAAATCAACCACCACCGTAGGACTGGGCCAGGCACTGAATAAAATCGGCAAGAAAACCGCAATCGCCCTTCGGGAACCTTCCTTAGGACCGGTTTTCGGTGTAAAAGGCGGAGCTGCGGGAGGCGGATATGCACAGGTAGTTCCAATGGAAGACATTAATCTTCACTTTACCGGAGATATGCACGCCATTACCACTGCAAACAACCTGTTATCTGCAACCATTGACAATCACATTCACCAGGGAAACGCCTTGGATATTGATATGCGACAAATTGTTTGGAAACGGGTACTGGATATGAACGACCGTGCGCTACGGGAAGTAACGGTGGGTCTTGGACCAAAAGGAAACGGATTTACCCGACAGGACAGCTTTATGATCTCCGTTGCATCGGAAATTATGGCAACGTTATGTCTTGCCAACAGCTTAGCAGACCTTAAGGAAAGACTTGGAAACATTGTGGTTGCCTATACAAGAACGAATAAGCCGGTGTATGCAAGAGAGTTAAACATTCAGGGGGCCTTAGCGCTATTATTGAAAGATGCGATGAAGCCGAACCTGGTACAAACTTTGGAAAACACGCCAGCCTTCATTCACGGCGGACCTTTTGCAAATATTGCCCATGGCTGCAACAGTATCATGGCTACCAAAATGGCTCTTAAGTTAGGAGACTATGCGGTAACTGAAGCCGGATTCGGTGCAGACCTTGGAGCTGAGAAATTCTTAGACATCAAGTGTCGATACGGCGGATTACGACCGGACGCTGTAGTGATTGTCGGTACCATTCGGGCACTGAAGATGCACGGCGGCGTGGACAAAAAGAGTTTACAGGAAGAAAATGTAGAGGCGCTTACTGCAGGATTTGTAAATCTTAAAAAGCAAGTGGAAAACATTCGAAAGTTCGGTTTACCCGCAGTTGTGGCAATGAATAAATTCCCGACAGACACCGACGCAGAAATCGATGCTATGAGAACCCTTTGCGATGAGCTGGGTGTGGAAGTGGCACTGTCCGAAGTATTTACTGCCGGAGGAGAAGGCGGAATTGAACTGGCTGAAAAGGTGGTAGGCATTGTAGAAAAAGGGGAAGCGGATTATAGACCTTTATATGAAGTTGAAGCCTCCATTCCGGAAAAAGTGGGAACCATTGTTAGAGAAATCTATGGTGGTAACGAAGTAGTCTTTACCGGAAAAGCGAAAAAGCAGATTCAAAAACTTGAAGAACTCGGATTGGACAAACTGCCGATTTGTATGGCAAAGACCCAATACTCCTTATCCGACGATCCGACGTTACTGGGAGCACCCACAGGTTTTGATATTACCGTACGGGAAGTAAACGTATCCGCAGGAGCCGGATTCATCGTTTGCCTAACCGGAGACGTTATGACTATGCCGGGACTTCCTAAAGTTCCATCTGCAGAAAAAATGGATATTGACGAAGAAGGAACCATCACAGGATTATTTTAGGAAGGGAGAGATCCTATATGAGCAGCAATTTTGATGTATCTCAGGCAATGACCATTAAACTGGAGGATCAGTTGCCGAAGGATCCGATTTTTCAGGAGGGAATCCGTAGAGCTCCCAATCGGGGATTTAAATTATCCAAGGACCAGACGGAAGTGGCGTTGAAAAACGCCCTCCGTTATGTTCCCGAGTCCCTGCACGAAACCTTGGCTCCGGAATTTCTGGAGGAGCTGATGACCAAGGGAAGAATCTACGGCTACCGTTTTCGGCCGGAGGGGGAAATCAAAGGAAAACCGGTCCATGAATATAAAGGAAAATGTCTTGAAGGAAAAGCGATGCAGGTGATGATTGACAACAATCTGGACTTTGACATTGCTCTATACCCCTATGAGCTGGTAACCTACGGAGAAACCGGACGGGTGTGCCAGAACTGGATGCAGTATCAGCTGTTAAAGAGATATTTGGAAGAATTGACGGAGGATCAGACCTTAGTGGTGGAATCCGGCCATCCCCTGGGACTGTTTAAATCCCATCCAAAAGCCCCAAGGGTAATCATTACCAATTCTTTAATGATCGGAATGTTTGATAATATTACGGATCAGGAGATTGCAGAACAGATGGGCGTTGCCAATTACGGGCAGATGACTGCCGGGGGATGGATGTATATCGGCCCTCAGGGAATTGTCCACGGCACCTTTAATACCATTGTCAACGCCGGGCGGAAAAAGCTTGGCATCGCCGATGATCAGGACCTACGGGGACATCTGTTCGTTTCCTCGGGACTTGGGGGCATGAGTGGTGCCCAGCCAAAGGCCATAGAAATTGCCAACGGCGTCGGGATTGTGGCAGAGGTTGATTACTCCCGAATTAAAACCCGATATGATCAAGGGTGGGTCAGTAAAATTTCCAGCGACTTAAAAGAAGTTTTCGACACCGCGAAGGAATATATGGAAAAACGGGAGCCCATCTCTATTGCCTACCATGGTAATATTGTGGATCTGCTGGAGTATGCCGTGGAAAATCACGAAAAAATTGAGCTGTTATCGGACCAGACTTCCTGTCATGCAGTTTACGATGGAGGCTATTGTCCCCAGGGACTTTCCTTCGAAGAACGGACCGAACTGCTTCAGACGGATCGGGAAAAGTTTAAGGAAATGGTGGACGACACCCTGAAAAGACACTTTGAGCTGATCAAAACCCTGGACGAGCGGGGAACCTACTTCTTTGATTACGGAAACTCTTTTATGAAAGCGGTATACGATGCGGGAGTAAAGGAGATTTCCAAGAATAAGATTGATGACAAAGATGGTTTCATTTTCCCCTCCTATGTGGAGGACATCATGGGACCGGAGCTCTTTGACTATGGTTATGGACCCTTCCGATGGGTTTGCCTAAGCGGAGACCCTAAGGACCTTCAAAAGACCGATAAAGCGGCCATGGACTGCATAGACCCGGATCGACGGGGCCAGGACCGGGATAACTACGTTTGGATTCGGGATGCGGAGGAAAACAGACTGGTTGTGGGCACCCAGGCAAGAATTCTTTATCAGGACGCCATGGGACGGACAAAAATTGCACTGAAATTTAATGAAATGGTACGAAAAGGGGAAGTGGGTCCGATTATGCTTGGACGGGATCACCACGACGTCAGCGGCACCGATTCACCCTTTAGAGAAACCGCCAATATTAAAGACGGCAGCAATGTCATGGCGGATATGGCTACCCAGTGCTTCGCCGGAAATGCAGCCAGGGGCATGAGCCTGATTGCCCTTCATAACGGCGGAGGCGTGGGGATCGGAAAATCCATCAACGGAGGCTTCGGAATGGTTCTTGACGGAAGCCGAAGAGTGGATGATATTCTTAGTACCGCCATGCCCTGGGATGTTATGGGCGGCGTTGCAAGACGGGCCTGGGCCAGAAATGAAAACTCCATCACTACCAGTATCGAATACAATAAAGAAAATACCGGAGCGGATCATATTACGATTCCCTATATTCCGAGAGAAGGCTTAGTAGAGGATTTAGTAGCCTCAGCCTTTGAAAAAAATAAAAAATAACACCTATAGCCTTATCTGAAAGAAAAAATCTTTCGGATAGGGCTGATTATTCGTGAAATAATTAACTGAATCTGCGATTCAGCGAGCAGTTTCAAAATGAAAGGGGATTATACAAATGAACAAGATCGTACAATGCGTACCGAATTTCAGTGAAGGAAGAGATCCGAAAAAAGTGGATCGAATCGTCGAAGCCTTCCGGGGAAAAAACGGGGTAAAACTGTTGAATTACAGCTCCGATGAAGATCATAACCGGACCGTGGTAACCCTGGTGGGAGAACCGGATCCGTTAAAGGAAGCGGTAATTGAGGCCATTGGCACGGCCATTAACGAAATCGATATGACCAGACACGAAGGACAGCATCCAAGAATGGGGGCGACCGATGTGGTTCCCTTTATTCCGATCAAAAACGTGACCATGGATGAGGCCATTGAACTTTCCAAGGAAGTGGCCAAGGCGGTAAATGAAAAATATGATCTGCCGATTTTCCTCTATGAAAATTCGGCTTCGGCCCTACACAGACAAAACCTTGCCAAGGTAAGAAAAGGACAGTTTGAGGGAATGGAAGAAAAAGTACAGCAGGAGGAATGGGAGCCGGATTTCGGCGGCAGAAAAATCCATCCCACCGCAGGCATCACCGCAGTGGGAGCTAGAATGCCCCTGGTTGCCTTTAATGTCAACCTGGATACGGACAATCTTGATTTTGCCAATCAGATTGCCAGGAATGTCCGCCATTTAAGCGGCGGGTTCAGGTACTGCAAAGGCATTGGCATAGAACTGAAGGACCGGGGAATTGTACAGGTTTCAATGAATATGACGGACTTTACAAAAACCGCTTTATACCGGGTATTTGAAATGATTAAAATTGAAGCAAAGCGCTACGGTGTGAATGTGGTAGGTTCGGAAATTATCGGCCTGCTGCCGATGGAAGCGTTAATTGACACTGCTGTGTATTATCTTGGCGTGGAAGACTTCTCGATGGATCAGATATTGGAACAGCGGATTATGGAATAAAGAAAGATTCCAATAAACCTTCAAAGTTCAGCCAAGGGGGCTGAATAAAAGGTTATCCGCAGGGTATATTATAAAATGGAATAAAAAAGATCTTTAGGATCATAATAGCATAAGTACCGCGGGTGCTTATGCTATTGTTATAAGTTCCATCAATAAAAAATTAAAGGTTCACAGAAAGGAGCGATGTACCAATGAATAAAAGAAATATGATCATCAAAAATGCCTCGGAAGTGGTAACGTGTTCCGGATTTACTGCAAAAAAGGGTAAGGAAATGTCGGATCTGGGAATCATTGAAAAAGGAGCGGTGGTTGTGGAAGACGGCATCATTAAAGCCGTGGGGCCTCAATCGGAAATTCTCCAGAAGTATGATGAAGAAAAATACGATGTCCTGGATGCTGACGGAAAGGCCCTGTTACCGGGATTTGTGGATTCCCATACCCACTATATTTGGGGAGGCTACCGAGCGGAGGAGTTTTCCTGGAGACTTCGGGGAGATGACTATATGGACATCATGAACCGGGGAGGCGGCATTCTCAGCAGTGTACGTCAAACCAAAGCCGCTTCAAAAGAGGAACTTTACCGGGACGGGATGAAACGCCTGGACTCGATGCTGTCCTTCGGGGTCACCACGGTAGAGGGAAAAAGCGGGTACGGACTGGATTTTGATACGGAAATAAAGCAATTGGAGGTTATGCAGGATACCGACCGGGACCATCCCATTGAAGTGGTAAAAACCTACTTGGGAGCCCATGCGGTACCCAAGGAGTATAAGGGCCGGGAGGATGAAATGATTGAGGAAATCATTAACGACGTCCTGCCGGTGGTGGTGGAGAAAAAACTCGCCGAATTTTGTGATGTATTCTGTGAAAAAAACGTTTTTAGTATCGAACAGTCCCGACGACTGTTAAGCAAGGCCAAGGAAATGGGCCTGAAAGTAAAACTCCATGCGGATGAAATTGTTCCCTTAGGAGGCGCCGAGCTTGCAGCGGAACTGGGAGCGGTTTCTGCGGACCATTTACTGCAAGCCTCGGATGAAGGGATTGATCAAATGGCAAAGGAAGGCGTGGTGGCCACCTTGCTGCCCGGTACGGCCTTCAGCCTTAAGGAAAAATATGCCCGGGGACGGGAGATGATTGACCGGGGCGCCGCGGTAGCCTTAGCCACGGATTTGAATCCGGGAAGCTGTTTTTCCGAATCCATTCCGTTGATTTTTTCCCTGGCAACGCTGTATATGAATATTTCCACCGAGGAAGCCATCACCGCCTTTACGATAAACGGAGCGGCAGCCCTGGACCGTGCCGATACCATCGGCAGCATTGATGCAGGCAAGAAAGCGGATATGATTTTACTGGAATTCGAATCCTATAAATTCATCCCTTACCATATTGGGGTAAGCACCGTGGAAAAGGTTATCAAAGACGGAAAACTGGTTTACGATAAAGAAGGCAGTCCTGCGGTTTACCGATAGTACGTTTGAAATAAGAATCTCCTGGGTAAATATATCATTAGAGGATAAACATGAATCACAAGGAGGTTGTTATGTATGTCGAATGCCTATTTTAAAATCGAAAAACCTGAAAATGAACCAACACTCACCTACCGGAAGGATAGTCCGGAGAAAAAGGAAGTCAAGGAAAAACTAAAGGAATTAAAAAAGGAAGTTACCGAAATTCCTCTGATAATCGGCGGAGAAGAAATCAGAACCGGAAATATGGAAAAGAGAACTTCACCCGAAGACCATAACCTTTTGCTGGCAAAGTATCATCAGGCCGGCCCCAAGGAAGTTGAAAAAGCCATTGAGGCTTCCCTGGAGGCGAAGGATAAATGGGCTGATATGCCCTGGGAAGAGCGGGCGGCCATATTTTTAAAAGCAGCGGATTTAATTGCCGGTCCCTACCGGGCAACAATTAACGCCGCTACCATGCTGGGACAGGGAAAAAATATTCACCAGGCGGAAATTGATGCGGCCTGCGAACTGATTGACTTTTTACGCTTCAATGTGTATTTTATGTCGGAGATTATGAAAGAACAGCCCTATTCCCCGGATAACACCTGGAACCGTATGGAGTACCGGCCCCTGGACGGATTTGTATTTGCGGTGACCCCCTTTAACTTTACGGCCATCGCCGGGAACCTGCCCACGGCTCCGGCCATGGTGGGGAATACGGTAATATGGAAGCCGGCTTCATCGGCGGTGTACTCCGCGTATCTGTTTATGAAAATCCTGGAAGAAGCAGGACTTCCCAAAGGGGTCATTAACTTTTTACCGGGCTCCGGAGCGGAAATCGGAGAGAAAATTCTGCCCCATAGGGATTTAGCGGGGATCCATTTTACCGGGTCCACCAAAACCTTCCAGTATATGTGGGAGACCGTCGGTAAAAACATCGCCGGATACCGGAATTATCCCCGGATTGTCGGGGAAACCGGAGGAAAGGATTTTGTCGTGGTACACCCTTCAGCGGATATTAAACCGATACCCACGGCCCTGGTTCGAGGAGCGTTTGAATATCAGGGACAGAAGTGTTCCGCCGCCTCAAGAGCCTATATTCCCAAAAGTTTATGGGGGGATCTCAAAGAGGAGTTTATCAAGTTAACAAAGGAACTGAAGGTGGGTTCCACGGAGGATTTTCGAAACTTTATCAATCCCGTTATTGATCGGGACGCCTATGACCGGATAGTTTCCTATATCGAAGACGCCAGGAACTCCGATGAAGCCGCAATACTTCTGGGGGGAACCTATGACGACACGAAGGGATTCTTTGTGGATCCTACGATTATTGAAACCGCCAATCCCCGTTTTAAAACCATGGTGGAGGAAATATTCGGTCCGGTAATCACCATTTATGTATACGAGGATGAAAAATTTGAGGAAATTCTTCGGGAGTGCGACGAGGCTACCCCTTACGCCCTTACCGGAAGTATTTTCGCTAAAGACCAGAAGGCCGTGATGCAGGCCCAGGAAATTTTAAAACAGGCAGCAGGAAATTTTTATATTAATGACAAGCCCACGGGCTCTGTGGTAAATCAGCAGCCCTTTGGGGGTGCCCGGGGATCCGGCACCAATGACAAAGCGGGAAGCAAGTTCAATATGCAGCGCTGGATGTCTCCAAGAGCAATAAAAGAGACGTATATCGCTGCGACGGATTACCGTTATCCCTTCATGGAGGAAGAATAAATTACAGTGAAAAATTCACAGTTTAAATCGGAGTAGAAAATCTGCTCCGATTTTTTTGTTTTACGGAAGAATTAGAATGAGATATAATGATAAAGTAGATCATTTGATAAGAACTTAAGACTTGCGCAAAAGAACCGGTAAAAAAGAATGTTAACTGGTGAAATGAAGGTGAAGAGAGGGAGTGCGTGTATGGATAAAATTACAGTCAACTTATTCGGAACTCCCGGAGTATATAAAAATGGAGAAAAACTCTTCTTTCCCTACCGAAAGGCGGAAGCCCTTTTTTATTATTTAATTGTACAAAACCAGGGCACCCGGGAAGAACTGGTCAATCTTTTTTGGGGGGAAAGCAGTGAAGAGGTGGCCAAGAAGAATCTCAGAAACGCCATGTATAAAACCCGGAAAGCTTTTGGCTTGGAGATTGTCCACTCCCCTAAAAAATCCATGGTGATGATGAATAAGGAACTGCCGGTGGAGAGCGATATCCAGAGGATTCAATCAGATCCCGATAATATATTGGAACTGTATCAGGGCGAGTTTTTAAAGGGTTTTTATATTAAAGGGGAAGAGGGATTTGCCCAATGGGTGGAAGAGCTTCGAAACTTCTACCGGAACCTTTACATTGAGAAATCCTTTGAGAAGATCGATCAGGCAATCAACAACGGAAACTTCATACAGGGGGAGAAAGAATGCAAAAAAGTGATCCGGGAAGATGAGTTTGATGAGCGGGGTTATCGAAAACTGATGGAAGTATACCAGGCCCTGGGGCTCAGTTCCAAGGCCTTAGAGGTTTATCAGAAACTCGAGGCGTGTTTGCTTGAAGAGATGGGCATTACCCCCGATGAGAAAACCCAGCGGATTTATCAGGAAATTCAACAAAGAGAAAATAAAGAAAAACCCCGGGAGGGAAAGGAAGAAAAAAGTCTTTTCTTCGGACGGAGCAGAGAGCTGGACATAGGAAAATCATTTATTGAGGATTCCGGTGACCAGAAAGGGAAGAGCGCCTTGATTATTCTGGGAGAAGCGGGCATTGGAAAAACCAGTTTAAAGGATGAAATCCTGAGGGATTCCCTATGGAAAAATAAAACCCTCCTTTCTTCCAATTGCTACGCTGCAGAGGAAGATTATATTCTCAAGCCTTGGAACGCCATCGTTTCAAAACTGATACCGATAATCAGAAAAGAAGATATATATTTGCCGGAGCCCTGGAGCAGTATCATTGCCGGGGTATTTCCCCACTTTGTCCCCGGTGAGGATAAGCCTGAAGACCACTTTTTCGGAAAAGGAAAAGTCCAGGACCAGCTGCTGGAAGAAGCGATTGTGGAAATTTTCCTCCGGGTCCTTCGCAATCGGGAAATTTTACTGGTTTTTGAAGATCTGCAGTGGATGGATGAAAAAAGTCTGCGCCTGCTGGAAAATCTGCTGGTCAAAATCCATTCCCCAAAACTGCAGCTGATGGGAACCTTACGGCTCGGGGAAAATCGAGATATGAAATTTTTCCTCTCGGAGCTAAGTAAAGAAAACCGGTTGGAAAGGATTCAGCTGGAACGCTTTACCAAAGAAGAGACCCTGGCCTTTATGAAAAGCTATCAGGCTTATTATAAGAAGGCCAACCAGCAGGAGGGGGCAACAAAGGAAGTCGGACCTCCCGGGAGTGTAACAAAGGAAATTTACCATGAAACCGAAGGGAATCCTTTTTTCATTGTGGAATACCTTCATGCGCTGTTAAATCAGGGGGATTTTTCCGGTTTCACCCCGAAAATCGAGGATCTGCTGAAAACCCGTTTTAGGAGTTTATCGAAAAAAGAAGAGGAGATTGCAGATATGGCCTCGATATTTTTTGATAAGGTCCACTTTGAAGGATTGAAAGCATTAACCGGATGGGATGAATTGGAGCTGATCAACCATCTGGAGGCTCTGGCCAAGGAAGGAATTCTTGAAGAGGATGAAGACGGGGAGGAAATCCAGTACCGCTTCACTCATCAAAAGCTGCGGGAATACTGTTATCTCAGACAAAGCAAAGGAAAGCGGAAAATTCTTCACACCCGTATTGCAGATATCTTGGAGGAACAGCTGAATCAGGGGAACCGAGATCGACTGTTGTATTCCAAGCTGATTTATCATTTTTCCCGGGCGAAGGATTATGAAAAAACCCTGCAGTACAGCATTAAAAATCTGAATCAGCATGTGGATTTCACCCATGAGCTGTTTCCGGTACTCGATCAGCATACCGGAGAGGATCTCAGCCAGTTTAATCTGTCCAAAAGACAAATGACCAAAGCGATGAAGGATATTGAATATTACCTGAATAAGGGAAAGAAAAGTAATTCCCGCAATCGGGACTTTGCGGAAGAAGAGATGTATTTTCACTACATCAAAGGGAGGTACCTGATTTGGGAAGGGTCCTATAAATCCGGGCTGGATCATATTGACCGGATGATTCAAGTGGCCCTGGAGCATAAGGATTACCGAAATGCGGTTAAGGGCTATAAACAGCGAATTTATCATGGTATACAGATTCATGACATCGATGCGGTCAGAAAAAATATCGAGCAGGGCATGGAATTGTTAAAGATCATTGATTACCCTAAGGAAGAAGCGGTTTTTTACCGGCTGCAGGGGGTCTACTACTTGATGACCGGCGCCTACGACCAGGCGGATGAGACCCTGCGCCACTCCATTCGGCTGTTTAGTCAGATCTCTAAATCCAGGGAGAAGTATGTACTCAATATTGCCGCGGGCTACAATTATTTAGGGGAAGTTCGAAGATCCCAGATGAAATTCTTTGAAGGCTTAAAGTATTATGATCAAGCCATTAAAATATGCAATGATCATAATATCACCCGCAGCCTGAATATGTTTTATACGAAAGCCGGTCAGGCAGCCTTCGACGGGGGGGATTTTATCCGGGCCAAGGGGTATTTAAAGGAAGGACTGCGCCTATACGGAAAGTATGATGTGGTCTGGGGTAGATCCACGGCGGAAGGCTTTATGGCCCTTATATATTTTCGGGAGGGAGATTATTATAAAGCCCAGGACTGTTTAAGCCGGGGTGTAAAATACAGTGATAAAATTAAAAGTCCCTACGAATGGGGGATCATCTATCGTATCAAAAGTGCCATTAAGCGGGAAATGACGGAGCGAAAACAGGTTCCAGAATCCCTTCAGGAGCTGTTGCCCCAAACTCTTTCATGGTACTGCAGGAAGGGAATTGAAAATCTGGAGAAAATCCATGGCTGCTACGAGATTGATATTTTACGAAGATTAGACGGTTTAGCGACGGAGGATTAATAGGATATAATTAAACAGTTGATTAGGAGGTTTATAATAATGATTAAACTAGACGGTAACTCATTAAATTTACAAGGTTTTGTTGATATTGCAGTGCATCAGCAGAAGGTCTCCCTGGCGGAAGAGGCAAAAGAGAAAATCCAGGAATCCCGGGACTTGGTAGAGCGTTATGTAAATGAAGAGCGGGTGGCTTATGGAATCACCACGGGTTTTGGTAAATTCAGTGATGTGGCAATTTCCAAGGAAGAAACCGAAGATCTGCAGCGGAACTTAATCATCAGTCATGCCTGCGGCGTGGGAAATCCTTTTTCCGAGGAGGAATCCCGGGGGATTATGCTGCTGCGGGCCAATGCTCTGGCAAAAGGGTATTCCGGTGTTCGGATTAAGACGATAGAAACCTTAATTAATATGTTAAATGAAGGGGTGCATCCGATTATTCCTGAAAAAGGGTCTCTCGGAGCCAGTGGAGACTTAGCTCCCCTTTCCCATATGGTACTGGTTATGATCGGCGAAGGGGAAGCCGTCTATCAAGGTAAAAGAATGACCGGGAAAGAGGCCATGGACCAGGCCGGCATTGAAACCATTACGCTGACTTCTAAAGAAGGATTGGGTCTGATTAACGGCACCCAGGCGATGACTTCGGTTGGTGCCCTGACCCTTCATAAAGCCATTGTGTTGGCGAAGATGTCGGATATCTCCTCGGCCCTCAGTATTGAAGCCCTAAACGGGATCACTGACGCCTTTGACCCGAAGCTGCATGAGGTCAGACCCCACAAGGGACAAATTAATACCGCGTCCAACTTAAGACGGCTGCTGGACAGCAGCAAACTTACCACCAGACAGGGAGAAATACGGGTGCAGGATGCTTACAGTCTTCGTTGCATTCCTCAAATTCACGGGGCTACAAAGGACACCCTTCGATATGTGCTGGAAAAAGTGGAAATTGAAATGAACTCCGTAACCGATAATCCGGTAATTTTTACCGAAGAAGACCACGTGATTTCCGGCGGAAACTTTCACGGTCAGCCCATGGCGTTGACCTTTGATTACCTGGGGATTGCCATGGCAGAGGTGGCCAACGCTTCGGAAAGAAGAATCGAACGGCTGGTGAATCCTCAACTTAGCGGACTTCCCGCCTTCCTGACGGAAAAAGGAGGACTGCACTCCGGATTTATGATCGCACAGTACTCGGCGGCGGCTCTGGTATCAGAGAATAAGGTGCTTGCCCATCCCGCCAGTGTGGATTCCATTCCTTCATCGGCAAATCAAGAGGATCACGTCAGTATGGGAACCATTGCTGCAAGAAAAGCCAGAGATATTGTCTTTAACAGTTCCAGAGTTTTGGGAATTGAACTGATGGCAGCAGCCCAGGGTATTGAGTTTCATGAACATAAGGAATTGGGCCTTGGAACTGAACCGGCCTATAATACCATCCGGGAGGTACTGACCCCTCTTAAGGAAGACCGGATTCTATACAAAGATATCAATATCGCCTCGGAGCTGATTGATAATGAAAAAATTCTGCAGGCAGTGGAAAAATCCATTGGAGCCTTAAGTATTTAGAAAAAAGATTATTGCAGACAACAGCACAGGACAATAATATAAGAAACTTCCGGCCTTGTTGCCGGTAGTTTTTTTATTTTATAGACGAAATGGAGACGTTATGTTAATATAATATTTACTTAAGTAATAATATTCAAAAAAATTCAACTAAAGGAGTGAGAACATGTTAACGAATCCCGTTGTAATATCAGTTATTGTAATGGTGGCATTATCCTTATTGAAACTTAACGTATTGCTTGCATTGATCATCGCCGCCGTGGTTGGGGGTCTTGTGGCAAATATGCCCTTAATGGAAACCATGGATACCCTGATTGGCGGTATGGGAGGTAACGCCAGTACGGCGTTGAACTACATTTTACTTGGGGCTCTGGCTGCAGCGATTCACAAAACCGGAGCAGCCACGATTATTACCCAGAAACTATCAAAAAGCATGACCGGTAGTGGAAAATCCTTAGTTTTTATTATTGCATTCATCAGTATTTTTTCACAAAATTTAATTCCGGTACACATTGCATTTATTCCAATTCTGATTCCTCCATTGATTATGGTGATGAACAAATTAAAAATTGATCGAAGAGCCGTGGCTTCCGCCTTGACTTTTGGTCTGAAAGCACCCTATGTCGCTCTGCCGGTAGGTTTTGGTCTGATCTTTCACGGTATTATTCGAGATGAAATGGCAGCCAGCGGATTGGAACTGGTTGAAGGCGAAATCTGGCACGTAATGTGGATTCCCGGACTGGCCATGGTGGTAGGTCTGTTTATTGCAATTCTTTTTACTTATCGAAAACCAAGAGAATACTTACCCGCTGAAGAGACCGGAACAGAGTTTGGTCTTCAGGAGCAGGCAGTGGAGGATGTGAAGTTTAACAAAAATCACGCCATCACGGTGATCGGAGCTTTAGCGGCCTTAGTGGTTCAGTTAACGGTAGGTTCCTTAGCACTGGGGGCTATCCTGGGCCTTGCAATTATGTTAGTCGGCGGCGCGATTAAATGGACCGGTATCGACGACATGATTAAAAGCGGGATCGGCATGATGGGCTTTATCGCCTTCGTAATGCTTGTAGCTTCCGGATACGGTGATGTGATACGGGCAACCGGCGGGGTAGAGACCTTAGTCGATTCTGTAAGCGGGGTAATTGGAAATAATCAGCTGATTGCCGCGACAGGAATGATTACGATTGGTCTGTTGATCACGATGGGTATCGGGACTTCCTTTGGAACCATTCCGATTATTGCAGCCATATACGTACCCCTTGCGGCAGAACTTGGATTCAGTCCGATGGCAACGGTCCTGTTGATCGGTTCCGCAGCAGCGCTTGGAGATGCCGGTTCACCGGCCTCGGACAGTACTCTTGGACCTACAGCGGGTCTCAGTGTGGATGGACAGCACGACCACATCTGGGATACCTGCGTGCCGACTTTTATTCACTTTAATATTCCGATTATGATTTTCGGAATTATCGGTGCGATGCTTTTATAATAGCGGATACATTCCTAGGGAGAAGGTAAAAAAAGCAGCTTCTTAGAAAACCCCAAGGCCCGATGCTTGGGGTTTTTATTTACAATACTTTTGATAGAAAGAATGAGGGTTGACAACAGCAAAGGTATATTAAAGGAGGAAAGGTTATGTCAGAAAAAAAGATCAATCAGCAGAATTTCCATAATAATAAAAATGCCCTTAAATTGGTACTGTTCAGCTTTATCGGGTTTTTTATGTTTTTTGTTCCGTTGGAGATCGCGGGGACCCGAACGATTCCGCTGGATCATATCGTCTCCTGGATTCGAAATAATGGGGCGGCCTTTGCCCGGCTTTATGCATTGATTGTAATCGTAATCGGGGCTGTGATCCCCTTTGTCAAGAAAACCTGGAACAACTCCACTGTGGACCGGGTCTTTTCCGGATTTAAAATTTTAGGGGTCCTGGTGGCTTTTATGGTGTACTTGAATTTCGGACCGGAGTGGATTTTAGCCCCCTCCATCGGTCCATTTTTATACAACGCCCTGGTCATTCCTGTGGGTCTGATTGTGCCCATCGGATCGGTTTTTCTGGCTTTTCTGGTAGGCTACGGACTGCTGGAATTCATCGGGGTCATCATGCGCCCGGTCATGCGTCCGATATTCAAAACTCCGGGACGGTCGGCAATCGATGCGGTAGCCTCTTTTGTAGGCAGTTATTCCTTAGGTCTTGTGATTACCAATCGGGTCTTTAAAGAAGGAAAATACACGATAAAGGAAGCCTCAATTATTGCCACCGGATTCTCCACGGTTTCCGCCACATTTATGGTAATTGTGGCCAATACCTTAGGGCTGATGGATATGTGGAACCGGTACTTCTGGTCCACATTACTGATTACCTTTCTGGTTACCGCAATTGTTATCCGGATATGGCCGCTGAACCGGAAAAAAGAGACCTATATTGAAGGGGAAGGCCACCCGGAGGTAAAAATGAAGGGCAATATTTTTAAAAATGCATGGAGTGAAGGATTAAAAGCCGCACATTTTTCCAAGAGCTTCCAACAGAACATCAAAGAAAATATTGTCGATGGATTTTATATGGTATTCAGTATCCTGCCGTCGATTATGTCCGTGGGTCTCGTAGGCCTGCTGCTGGCAGAGTATACGCCGCTATTCAGTTTTGTAGGTTTCATCTTCTATCCCTTTACCCTGCTGACCAGAATTCCAGAGCCCTTATTGGCGGCGGAAGCGGCTTCCATGGGGATTGCGGAAATGTTTCTGCCGGCACTGATGGTGGTGGAGGCTCCGCTGATCACCCAGTATGTGATTGGAGTGGTTTGCGTTTCCTCCATATTGTTCTTTTCTGCTTCCATTCCCTGTATTGTCGCCACGGAAATTCCGATCAGCATCACGGAAATGGTCATTATCTGGATAGAGCGGACGATCCTTACCATATTGATTGCGGCGCCGGTGGCGTACTTAATCCTCTAGCAATTGAGTTTACTATAGGGTATAGGGGCAAACCAAGAAAATTTAAAGCTCTGGGACTTACGGTCTTAGGGCTTTTTCCATGGTGAAAATGGGGGAGAGGATAAAAAGCAGCGGGTATTTATGATATAATATTTTTTAAGAACAATTAGAAGTTGAGGTGTAAAAAATGACTGAGCAGAAATTTACCCACCTGCATGTTCATACGGAATACAGCCTGCTTGATGGTTTTACCACCATCGACCGGCTAATGGACCAGGTCAAGGCCAAAGGAATGGACAGCATCGCCATTACCGATCATGGATCCATGTTCGGCGTAGTGGAGTTTTATAAAAAAGCGAAGAAAAAAGGAATCAAGCCGATTATCGGCTGCGAAGTATATACCGCCCGCAGAAAAATGCAGGAAAAGGATCCGGTGAAGGATAAACATCAGGGTCATCTGGTGTTGCTGGCGGAAAATGAAACCGGCTATCAGAATTTGATTAAGCTGGTATCCATGGGATTTTTGGACGGTTTTTATTATAAGCCCAGGATTGATTATTCGACCCTGGCAAAATATAAAGAGGGTCTGATTTGCCTTAGCGCCTGTTTAGGGGGAGATATTCAGCAGCTGATCCTGAACGGGGAACATCAGAATGCGGAAAAACTGGCGCTGAAGCTTAAGGAAATCTTCGGGCCGGAGCATTTTTATCTGGAACTGCAGGATCATCAGTTAAAGGAACAAAAGATTGTAAATCATGAGTTTATCCAAATGAGTAAGAAACTGGGGATTCCGCTGGTTGCAACGAATGATCTGCATTATATTGACCGGGAGGACCATGAGCCCCACGACATACTTCTTTGTATCCAAACGGGAAAAATTATCCAGGATACCCAGCGGATGAAATTTCCCAACAGTGAGTTTTATTTAAAATCCCCGGAGGAGATGGAAGCGCTGTTTTCCCATGTACCGGAAGCCTTGGAAAACACGGTGAAAATTGCGGATCGCTGCAATGTGGATTTTGACTTTAATGCCATGCACCTTCCGGATTATCAAGTGCCCGAGGGCTACACCGTATATGAGTATTTAGAAAAATTATGTACCGACGGGCTCTATATGCGTTACAAAGAACCCACAAAAGAGATGGAGGACCGCCTGCAGTATGAGCTCGGCACCATAAAAAGCATGGGCTATGTGGAGTATTTTTTAATTGTCTGGGACTTTATCCGCTATGCCAAGGATCAGAATATTGCGGTGGGTCCGGGAAGGGGCAGTGCCGCCGGAAGCATTGTAGCCTATACCCTGGAAATTACCGATATCGATCCGATAAAATATAAACTGATTTTTGAGCGGTTCTTAAATCCGGAACGGATCTCCATGCCGGATATTGATATCGACTTTTGTTATGAACGCCGGGAAGAAGTCATTGATTATGTTAAAGAAAAATACGGTTCGGAAAAAGTGGCTCAGATTATCACCTTCGGAACCATGGCGGCAAGGGCTGCGATTCGGGATGTGGGAAGGGTAATTGATATGCCTTATATTCAGGTGGACCGGATCGCAAAGGAAATACCCTTTGCCATCGGGATGACCATTGATCAGGCCCTGAAAATCAACCCGAAGCTGAAGGAAATTATGAAAGAGGATGATCAGGCGGATTATCTGATTCAAATGGCAAGACGGGTGGAGGGCCTTCCCCGCCACGCCTCAACCCACGCCGCCGGGGTTGTTATTGCAAAAAAAGCCGTGGACCAGTACGTCCCGCTGTATATGCACAATGACAGTGTCTCCACTCAGTTTACGATGGGGACCTTAGAAGAGTTGGGACTGTTGAAAATGGACTTTCTCGGTCTTCGAACCCTTACGGTTATTCGAAATGCCATGGATAATGTAGCGGCGATCCATGGAGTGAAGGTGGACTTTTCCAATGGCGATTATGAGGACGCCAACGTCTATCAGCTGATCAGTAAAGGGGATACCCTGGGGGTTTTCCAGCTGGAGAGCACCGGTATGATCTCTTTTATGAAAGAATTAAAACCGGATTCCTTTGAGGACGTAGTGGCGGGAATTTCTCTTTTCAGGCCCGGTCCGATGGAATCCATTCCCCGCTACATTGCTTCGAAAAAGGATCCGTTGAAAGTGGAATACACCCATGAATCATTAAAACCGATTCTTGATGTGACCTACGGCTGCATGGTCTACCAGGAACAGGTAATGCAGGTGGTAAGAGAACTGGCAGGCTACAGTTTCGGTCGCAGCGATATCGTTCGTCGGGCCATGGGAAAAAAGAAAATGGATGTAATGGAAAAGGAACGGGAGTATTTTATCCACGGAAAAGAAAATGAACAGGGAGAAGTGGAAATACAGGGCTGTATCAGAAACGGCATTCCCAAAGAAGCGGCAAACAAGATCTATGACGAGATGATAGATTTTGCCAAATACGCCTTTAATAAATCCCATGCGGCGGCCTATGCGGTACTGGCCTATCAAACCGCCTATTTAAAGTATTATTACCCTGTAGAGTTTATGGCGGCCCTGATGACCAGCATCATGGGAGATACTTCGAAAGTCGCCCAGTACATTCACGATGCGAAAAAGATGGACATTGAAATCCTGCCCCCGGACATCAATAAAAGTTATTCGAAATTTACGGTGGAAAAGGGAAAAATCCGATTCGGCATGGCTGCGGTGAAGAATGTCGGGGTATCGATGATTGACTCCATCGTGAACATTCGAAAGGAAAAAGGGGAATATAAGGATTTTAATGATTTTTGCCAGAAAGTTCCCTCAAAGGATTTGAATAAACGGGCCATTGAGAGTCTGATCAAAAGCGGAGCCTTCGACGGTTTTGATGCCAACCGGGCTCAGCTGATGTCCATTCATGAGACCGTGCTGGACAGTGTATCCAAAGCAAAGAAAAAAAATGTGGACGGTCAGATTGGACTGTTCGATTTGGGAGCCAGTGAAAATCTTGCCATGCCCAGCCAGCGGCTGCCGGATTTAAAAGAATTTAATGAGAAAAAGAAGCTGGCCATGGAAAAGGAAACCGTAGGCATGTATATTACCGGACACCCCCTGGCAGAGTATGAAAATATCTTAAAAGACTTTATCAGTACCAACAGCGCTGAACTGAAAGAAGGGGTTAAATCGGCGGAAAACACCCCGATATTTCGAGATAAACAGCCGGTGATTGTGGGAGGTCTGGTGGCGGAAAAATCCACGAAAATGACCCGAAACAACAATTTGATGGCCTTTATTCGCCTGGAGGATCTGTACGGGGACTTGGAATGCGTAATTTTTCCCAATGTTTATGAACGCTACCAGCCGTTAATCGAAGAAGACCAGATTCTGCTCGTCAAAGGAACCCTGGATTTAAAAGAAGATGAGGAGCCGAAAATTCTGATCAACAAAATCAAGTCCGTGGAAACCTTAAAGAAAAGGAAAATCTGTATTACCCTGGAACATAAAAATGATAAAGAAACCTTTGATAGGGTAAAAATGATACTGGGGAAGGAAAACGGAGACACCCCGGTGTATTTAAGAATAAAGGATACCGAGGAAAAACTTAAAGCCCCCCGATCCCTTTGGATTCCCCATAACGGTAAAGCCCTTTCCCTGCTTAAAAAGGAGCTGGGGGAAGAGGCGGTTACCCTGTATGAATAAGGATTTTCCTTATCATTACGGGTTCCCGGGGAAAGCGATGTCATAGGGAACATAATCATCGAATGGAAATGGAGTGATAAAAATGCAGACAATTGCGGTACTCACCAGTGGAGGGGATTCTCCAGGCATGAATGCAGCAATTCGTGCCGTTGTACGTTACGGAATTCATAAAGAGTTAAAGGTTCTCGGCATCCAGCAGGGTTATGAAGGGCTGTTGAATGCAGAAATTGAGGAGATGAATCTTTCCTCTGTTGCGGATATTATTCACCGGGGAGGCACAAAACTGAGAAGTGCCAGAAGCGAACGGTTTATGACCCCGGAAGGTCTTCGTAAAGCCTTAAACGTCATTAATATTTTCAATATCGACGGCCTGGTGGTCATTGGAGGGGACGGCTCTTTTCGAGGCGCCCAGGTCCTTGCGGATAACGGGGTACCCACCGTGGGAATTCCCGGTACCATCGATAACGATCTGGACTACACCGAATACACCATTGGCTTTGATACGGCAGTAAATACCGCCCTGGACGCCATTAGCAAAATCCGGGATACCTCCACCTCCCATGGCCGGGCCAACATTATAGAAGTTATGGGCAGGGATTGTGGAGATTTAGCCCTCCATGCGGGACTTGCCGGAGGGGCGGAAAGCATCATTGTCCCGGAGGTCCCCTTTGATATCGACCGGGTATGCAGTAAACTCCTTCAAGGAAGAAATCGGGGAAAGCTCCATAGCCTGATCGTCCTTGCGGAAGGTGCGGGAAGCGCCATCGACATTGGAAAACAGATTCAGGAAAAAACCGGTATTGAGACCCGGGCAACAATTCTCGGTCATATCCAACGGGGAGGCACACCCAGTGCAAGGGACCGAATGATGGCCAGTCAAATGGGAGCGAAGGCTGTGGAACTCCTGGTTGAAGGAAAAAAAAGCATGGCGGTTGGAATGATAGGCCCGAAAATTATTGCAATGACCATTGGAGAGGCCTTGGCCGTGGAAAACACCATTGAAAAAGAAACCTATCAGTTAGCGGATATTTTATCAAAATAAGCCTTGTCCGGTATAATAAGAACTCGTTTCCCGGTTTAAAATTAATGAAACCGGAAGAGATACCAAGCAAAGACGGCAGGAAGTTAGAAAGCGGTTTAACAAAACGGAGGTGCAATAATGAAGAAAACAAAAGTAGTATGTACCATAGGACCCGCCAGTGAAACCTATGACATTTTAAAGAATTTGGTGCAGAAGGGAATGAATGTGGCGAGACTCAACTTTTCCCACGGGAATCAGCAGGAGCACCAGCAAAGAATCGAAGTAATCAAAAGAGTTCGGGAGGATCTGGAAGTTCCCCTTGCCATTATGCTGGATACCAAGGGTCCGGAAATCCGAACGGGAAAATTTAAAGTAGATAAGGTAGAACTTCAAGAGGGAGACTCTTACATCATTACCACCCGGGACGTCCTGGGAGATCAGAGCATGGCTTCGGTTACCTATAAAGGTATTATAGATGACCTGGAAATCGGCGATAAAATTCTGATCGACGACGGTTTGGTTTCGTTAAAAGTGGAAGGCTTTTTAAATGAAACCGATATCCAGTGTACCGTGGAGAATAACGGAGAGATCAAAGACCATAAGGGTGTGAACCTTCCCGGCGTAAAAACGAATTTACCCCCCCTTACCGAGAAAGATATTGATGATATCAAATTCGGTATCAGAATGGGTGTGGACTTCATTGCCGCTTCCTTCGTACGAAAGGCGGAGGATGTATTGGAAATCAAAGCCATCCTGGAAGAAAACGGGGGAGAGTCCATACAAATCATTCCAAAAATCGAAAACCAGGAAGGGGTAGACAATTTAGATGCCATTATCGAAGTTTCCGATGGGATCATGGTCGCCCGAGGGGATCTGGGTGTGGAGGTTCCGACGGAAGACATTGCGTTAATCCAAAAGGATATGATCGCAAGATGCAACGCCGTAGGTAAACCGGTAATCACTGCCACACAGATGCTGGACTCGATGATCCGAAATCCCAGACCCACCCGGGCGGAGGTAACCGACGTTTCCAATGCAATCCTCGACGGCAGTGATGCCATTATGTTATCCGGCGAGACTGCAGCGGGGAAATATCCGGAGGAAGCAGTGAAGACCATGGCCACGATAGCTGTTCGGACGGAAGAGTCTATTGATTATGGGAAAAAACTGAAAGAAAGAGGCTCCGAGGACGCTCCTTCCGTAACCGATGCCATCAGCTACGCAACCTGCACCACCGCCATGGATCTGGAAGCTGCCGCCATTATTACCGCCACATCCAGCGGCCATACAGCCAGAATGGTATCGAAATTCAGACCGAGCTCAAGCATCATTGCAGCCACCACGAAGGAACATGTCCGAAGACAGTTAAGCCTCAGCTGGGGAGTCTACAGTATGTTAATGGACGAGCTGGAAGGCACCGATGACATTATCAACCTTTCCGTGATGGAAGCATTGAGAAAAAATCATATTCAGGCAGGAGATCTGGTGGTCATTACTGCCGGGGTTCCCGTCGGCGTCTCCGGGACGACGAACTTAATAAAGGTGCACGTGGCCAGTGAGATTTTACTTTCCGGTAAAGGAATCGGAAAACAGTCGATTACAGGCCGGGCAATTGTTGTCAACAGCAATGAGGATTTAGAGAAGGTCGAAAAAGGGGATATCCTCGTTTCCTATGCAACCAACCGGGACTACATTGAAGCCATGGAACGGGCCGGTGCCGTGGTGGTGGAAGAAGGGGGACTTACCAGCCACGCAGCAATCGTAGGTCTTAATCTGCATAAAACCACCGTGGTGGAAGTGGATAACGCTACCACCAAATTAGAAAACGGAGACATTATAACCGTGGACGGCAAAACCGGTTTGATTTACAGCGGCAAAAGCAAAGTGCTTTAAATACAACCAAGGAGGAAGATCATGAAGGTTCATACAACCCGTATCCGACCACGCTACAGCGAAACTGATCAAATGGGAGTTATTTATCATTCCAATTACTTTCCCTGGTTTGAAGTGGCACGGACCACTTTTCTAAAAGAACTGGGGATGAGCTATCGGGAGATGGAAAAGCTCGGCATCTTCCTTCCGGTCATTGAAGTGAACTGCAAATATATCAGCTCCGCCCTCTACGACGACGATTTAACCGTTGAAGTTTGGATCGAAAAATTCCGGGGCAGCAGAATCACGTTTCATTACCGGATTTTAAGGGATAAGGAAGAACTTTTATCCACGGGCTTTACGGAACATGTATTTTTGGATAAAAATAAAAAACGTCCGGTTAATCTGAAGAAAAATTATCCGGAGGTTTACCAGTTGCTGGAAAAAATATATCAGACCCAAGAGGTGAAATAATGCTTGGAAAACTAATTCTGCTGTTTACAGTGGTACCCATTATCGAGCTTTATATTCTAATACAAATCGGAAACCAGATCGGGGCGTTAAACACCATCCTGCTGGTATTTATTACCGGGGTGGTGGGGGCTTTTCTTGCGAAGAGCGAAGGCAGTCATATCATTCGAAATATAAAGAAGGATATGGCCGGCGGCAAAATGCCCGCCGATGAGCTGATCAATGGTCTTTGTGTATTGATCGGAGGCGCCCTGCTTTTAACACCGGGGATCTTTACCGATGTTTTCGGTTTTGTGCTGGTCATCCCCTTTACGCGGATTTTCCTGATCAAAACCATTAAGCGAAAAATCAAATCCATGATCAAGGAAGGTGCGGTAAATATTTATTACAAAGATCGGGAGGGTTTTGGAAGAAAATCCTCTTCCAAGGAGTCGCCTTTCCAGGAGGACAGAGACGGTTTTGAAAACGTGAAGGATGTGGATTACGAGGAAGTAAAAAGTGACGAGGAAAAATAAACATGATTGTCTTAACAATCCCCGGCAGAAAGAAAATCAAACCCTAAAGAAGTATAATCAACCACAGTTATAGGAGTGTGCATATGGAAAAACGAAGGTTAGGAAAATGGGAATTTGGAGGGTCCGTCATCGGATTTGGAGGCATCCCGATTCAGCGGATCACCGATGAAGAGGGAATCGAAGTAGTAAAGGCCTGTCTGCAGTCCGGGATCAATTTTATTGATACCGCCCGGGGCTATGGAAAAAGCGAAGAAGTCATTGGAAAAGCCGTTAAAGGCAATCGGGATCAATGGGTTCTGGCCACCAAGTCCATGGTCCGGGATTATCAGGGCATGAAAAATGATATTGAAATCAGTTTGAAAAACCTCCAAACAGAATACATTGATCTATATCAGCTTCATAATGTACGTAAAGACGCGGAATACGAAGAAATAATGGGAGAGAACGGCGCTTATCAGGCTCTTTTGGAAGCCAAAGAAGCAGGGAAAATCAGGGCGATCGGATTTACCGGCCATGATGTGGCCATGGCGGAAAGGGCGGTTGACAGCAAAAAATTTGCCAGTATTCAGTTTCCCTATAATATTGTGGAGAGTCAAGGGGAAAAAGTATTTGAAAAAGCGAAAAAAGAAGGCATCGGGGTAATTGTAATGAAGCCCCTGGCAGGAGGAGCCTTAGAGGATGGAACCCTGGCCATCAAATACATTTTAAACAATCCCAATATCTCCGTGATTATACCGGGAATGGATTCCATTGAACAGGTACAGGAAAATGCTTTGGTTCCTGCAAAAGACTATACCTTAACCAAAAGGGAGTTGGAAAAGATTGAAGAAATTCAACGAAAACTGGGGAATCGATTCTGCCGACGATGCGGGTACTGCGGTCCCTGCGGGGTAGGCATTGACATTCCGGCACAGTTTTTAATGGAAGGGTATTACTCCAGGTACAATTTAAAGGAATGGGCGAAATCCCGGTACGACGCCTTGGATAAGAAAGCCTCCGATTGTGAACAGTGCGGACTGTGTGAGCCGAAGTGTCCCTACGATCTGCCGATCAGGGAAATGCTCAACGAAGTGAAGGAAATTATGGACAAGGGGTAGCAATATGAAAGAAGGCTGATCTTATATAAGATCAGCCTTCTGCTTATGAAAAATAATTAGCTGTAAGAATTTTAAGGTCAAATTTACGAATCGCTGTTTGGAACTTCCGGATTGATATGAGCAGGAGCCTCCACCGGGGTACCTATAGGATAATGGTAGAGGGTTTCTTCATCATAACCGGTAATAGTAAACACAACAGCGTCGATATTAGAAAAGCTGGTATAGCTTAACAGCAGTCCATCGAGCATTGCATGCTGAGCCTCTAGGGAGAGCTCTTCCATAAAGTTATCAGCAAAGGTAAACTCAATGAAATTGTCTTCCAGAACAACATTATTCAGTACAACTGAACTGCTTATAAGGGGTAGCCGCTGGGCATTATAAAAATCGGGATTACCGTCAAAGCGCAGCAATTGATAAAAGCCTTCCGGATCTTCCAGCTCGTATTCTTCATTATAATAATTTCGACTTTCATTAAATGCCGAATCCTCCTCCGTGTAACCGGGAACTAATAAAAGCCGTTCGGTCTCGGTCTCATACCCGAAATACAGAGCCGGCCCTTCCGGCAATGTAATGGGATTTTCCACGGAGATGCCTCCGAATGCTTCCTCCCGTGTACCATGATTGAAGGTGAACTGCACCCGGTTGGTAAAGCTTGTGGCATTTATCGAGTAGGCATAGGCCTGGTAAGCTTGTTGGCCCAACCGGGGATCCTCGTCGAAAACCTCCAGATCATCACTCAAATTAATGGTGGCAAGACCACCATCAAAAGCGAGATTTTGCCAAGGAGGCATAATGCCTTCTTCCGGTATAGTAAGACCCAAAGCCTCATCAGGGCCTTCAAAGAGGCCATCCACTGTAGCCCGGATTTGCATATCGGTGTACGGTATGATCCGAGTAATCGGTACAGAGTAGTTCTCCATACTGGTGGGAAAATAAAGGGTCAAAGCGGTTTGACCGCCGCCGGCAGTGAACATTGCCGGTAAGTACGTAAAGCCTTCTTCAAAGAATAAGGAAATCTCTGATTCAGCATCTTCCAGAGAAATGACGTCATCCCGAAGTTTAAGTTCCATTGTAAAGAATTCATAGGGATAACCCAGGGACTTACGATCCAGTTCAACGGTAAAGTCAATAGCTTCGTCGGTTCCGATGTTTTGACCGAAGGGAATATCTATGTTGAAATCATTAAGGGTTAATACATTTACGGGCTGATTCTGGTGAAGAATGGTAAACTCGACTAAATCCTCTTCAAAAATCATCGGTTCTCCATGATTGTCAATTCTCATCTGAAGAAGGTAGGTATCCCCGGAGGGCTGTTCTAAATCATAATTTAAATTGACGGATCCGATAGTTTCCGGAACCTCCTCCACGTCAATTCGGCTGGAAGCCCGTTCCCAAAAGGATTCTGAATCGATACGGTCGAAATATATTGGAAATCCTGTAGCCATTAGTACTAAAATCAGTAAAAGCAGGAGTTTGGCGATTCCTTTAAGCATGAATTTATCCACCACCTTTATTAGTCACTAATACCATTATAGAATAGTTTGAAAAAATAATAAACCGTATAATTTAATTTACCGATGATTTTATCAGTTTTTTGTTGTAAGATAGAGGTATCTTAAGAATATCAGGATGAATTAAGGAGTCGTGAAAAAATATGTTAAAGAAAAACGGAATATATACCGTAACCATAGAGGATATCGGACATAAAGGGGAAGGGATCGGGAAAGTAAAAGGAATTCCTTTATTTATTCAAGGGGGTCTTCCCGGTGATGAGCTGAAAGTGGAGATTACCAAACTAAAAAAGAACTACGGTTTCGCCAAATTGCTGGAAATACAAAAGCCTTCCGATAAACGGGTAATTCCCCGATGTCCTCTTGCAGAAGTCTGCGGCGGGTGTCAGATCATGAGCCTGGACTACTCAGCGCAACTGAATATTAAAACCGAACGGGTGGAGGAAACCCTGAAGCGTATCGGGAAAATTGATGCGCCGGTGCATGAGACTATCGGGATGGAAGAACCCTTTCACTACCGAAACAAAGCCCAGTTCCCCATCGGCATGGAGAAGGGCACACCGATTATGGGTTTTTTCAAAACCGGTACCCATGAAATTGTGAACACGGAGCATTGTTATATCCAGCATCCGGTAAATGATGTTTTAACCACCATCGTAAAAGAACACATTTCAAAATACTCCCTCACCGTCTATGATGAAAAAAGAAGAAAAGGGCTCTTTCGCCATATGGTCAGCCGAATCAGTTACAAGACCGGGGAGGTCATGGTGATTTTTGTGATCAACGGAAAAGAGCTTCCCTTTAAAGAGGAACTGATTGACACGCTGAAAAAAGACGTGAAAAATCTAAGTACGGTAGTGCAAAATATTAATACTAAAAATACCAATGTAATTTTCGGTGAGAAGACCACGACCTTATACGGGAAAGGTTTTATTGTGGACCAGATAAAGGATCTATCTTTTTATATTTCTCCAAGATCTTTTTTCCAGGTAAATCCCTTACAAACCAGGGTACTATATGAAAAAGCATTGGATTATGCAAATCTTACCGGGGAGGAAACCGTATTCGATTTATACTGCGGTATCGGCAGCATATCCCTATTTCTTGCCCAGAAGGCAAAAAAGGTTTACGGTATTGAAATTGTTCGTGACGCCATAGAAGATGCAAAGAAAAATGCAGAACTGAATAACTTTACCAATACGGAATTTCTCCTTGGCGCCGCAGAGGAAGTGGTTCCCAAACTCTATCAAAAAGGAATAACGGCGGACGTTGTGGTTGTGGACCCTCCAAGAAAAGGCTGCGAAGAAATCGTGTTAGAGACCATGGTGAAAATGGACCCTGAAAAAATAGTATACGTATCCTGCAATCCTTCGACATTAGCCAGAGATTTAGCCTATCTAGAGGAAAACGGCTACCAGACCCGGGAAGTTCAGCCGGTGGATTTGTTTCCCCACAGCGCCCACATCGAGACAATCGTTCTGCTGACAAAAAAATAGATGCTGTTGCCCTTGAGAATCCATGATTTGCGGCATTTTCAGGGGCTTATTTATTTTTTTATGGGGGACAGTGGGCACCCTTATACCATAGGCATTGATGAAACCTGATAAAAAAACCATGAGGCGGTGAATGATATGAAGCATAAAATTGTATTCGTTCTCTTGATGATTTTCTCCCTGAATCTATTGATTGGCTGTGGAACCTCATACACTTTGAAGGTGGATTCAATGAAAAGCTTCAGAAATGACATTACTACTCAGC